>DATMNH010000323.1:0-22800 GCA_035568975.1 Casimicrobiaceae bacterium | reverse complement strand
TGATGCCGGAGCTTGGTGACGAGCGCGCGACGGACGAGGCCAGCATCGATGGGGTCCGGCAACACCTTAAGCATCCGCCAAGATAACAAAATGCGTTATCCGATACAACGCGATTCCATGCCTCGCCAGTTAGGGCTTACTCGTCTAAGAAACGGCGCGGGTGTTTTGTTCCCGGTGTTCCGGTACAATCGCCGCAACCCGTCGCGTCGCCGCTTAAGTGAGGTGCTCGTCATGCCGATCGAGGCCGCATCGGCCGCCCTCAAAGCTCAGATTCTTGCCGAAGCGCTGCCCTACATCCAGCGGTTTCACGACAAGGCGATCGTGATCAAGTACGGCGGCAACGCCATGACCGAGGCCGCGCTCAAGGCCGGTTTCGCGCGCGATGTCGTCATGCTCAAGCTGGTCGGCATGAACCCGGTGATCGTGCACGGCGGCGGCCCGCAAATAGGCGATTTGCTGAAGACGATGGGCATCCAAAGCGAGTTCCGCCAGGGCATGCGCGTGACCGACGAAAGGGTCATGAACGTCGTCGAAATGGTATTGGGCGAGCTCAATCAGGAAATCGTCGGCTTGATCAACCAGCATGGCGGCCGCGCCGTCGGCCTCACCGGCCAGGACGGCGCGTTCATCCACGCGCGCAAGATGCTGTTGAAAAGCGAGAGCAACCAGGCCGAATTCATCGACATCGGACTGGTCGGCGAGATCGAGAAGATCGACCCGGAGTTGATCAACCTGCTCGATTCGCGCGACTTCATTCCGGTGATCGCACCCATCGGGGTCGGCAAGGAAGGCGAGGCCTACAACATCAACGCCGACCTGGTCGCCGGGAAGCTCGCTGAGACGCTGAACGCCGAAAAGCTGGTGCTGATGACCAATACCGTCGGCGTGCTCGACAAGAACGGCAAGCTGCTGACCGGATTGACCGCCACCGAGATCGAAGCGCTGTTCGCCGACGGCACCATCCACGGCGGGATGCTTCCCAAGATCGGTTCGGCGCTCGAGGCAATCAGGAACGGCGTCAAGAGCTCGCATATCATCGATGGGCGGGTCGAACACGCACTGCTGCTGGAGGTGCTGACCAACGAGGGCGTCGGCACGATGATCAAGGCAGGCTGAAGCACCGGTCGCGGTGGGCGCGTCAAGCGGCGTTTGCCAAGTACGGACCGTAAAAAGGGGAGAGCGCGATGGCGGGCAAACCAGGCGAGCGTCGGTTGCAGATACTGCAGACGCTGGCAACGATGCTGGAGTCTCCCCGCGGCGAGAAGATCACTACCGCGGCGCTGGCCGCACGCCTCGATGTCTCCGAAGCGGCACTGTATCGCCACTTCGCCAGCAAGGCGCAGATGTTCGAGGGTCTGATCGAGTTCATCGAGTCGACGCTTTTTTCGCTGGTGAACCGCATCACGACCGAGTCGACCGACGGTGCGGCGCAGGCCGCGCAGATGGTGACGGTGCTGCTCGGCTTCGCGGAGAAAAATCCCGGGATGACGCGAGTGCTGATCGGCGACGCGCTGGTCAACGAAGACGAACGCCTGCAGGTGCGTATGAATCAGCTCTACGATCGGATCGAGGCGTCGCTTCGCCAGTCGCTCAAGATCGCGCAGGCAGGCGGCGCATGGACGGGAGATCCGGTCCCTGAAGCGAACGTCCTGCTCGCTTTCGTGGTCGGACGTTGGATGCTGTTTGCGAAGAGCGGATTCAAGCGGATGCCGCAGGAAGGCTGGGATGCGCAGCGCAAATATCTCTTTTCATAGGGTGCTGGCGCTTGCCGCCCGCTTAGGCGCCGAAGACGCGCGCTAGCGTTCCGCCCGCTTGGTCACCGACACTTCTTGTCCTCGCCCGTTTCCGCAGACACCCTGCTGGCTGAAGCGCGCTCCGCACTCGCAAGCGGGCAGGTCGACGCCGCGAAGGCGCGTATAGCCCGTGCTTCGGCGCTGAAACTCGAGCCGCGCCATGCGGAATTGCTGTTTCTTCTCGGCAACGAGTTGGGAGAGCGCAATGAAGCGGCCGCGGCGATCGCGGTTTTCGAACGAGCACTGAAGCTTGCGCCCGGGAACCCGAGCCTGCTCAACAACCTGGGCTTGCAGCTCGATGCGACCGGCGAATCGGATCGTGCCGAGCGCTGTTATCGCGACGTGCTGGCGCGACGTCCGGGCGAGATCGCGGCGCTTGCCAATCTGGCGCATCTGCTGTTCGTGCAAGAGCGCTACCGCGAAGCGCTCGAGATATACGATCGCCTCGTCGCAGGCGCACCCGACGCGCCGGCGGACGTGTGGAACAACCGAGGCGTGTGCCAGAAGGCCATGCAGAACAGCGCCGCCGCGGAAGATAGCTTCCGACGCGCGCTTGCGCTGCAACCGGACTCACCGCAAGTGCTCGCGAATCTTGGGTTTCTGCTCTATGAGCGTACACGATACGACGAAGCGCGGCCGCTCCTGCGGCGCGCGCACGAGCTCGATCCCGATCGGCTTCAGCTCGCGGCGCAATTGCTCGATCTCGATCTTCAGTTCGCGGACTGGCGTGACTTCGATCGCCGGCGGGCGCAAATCGTCGAGGGAGTCAGAACGCTCACGTCTCTCGATCGGCGTCCGCGACAGACCGTTCCCCCTTTTACGCTTCTCGCGCTCTGTGACGATCCGTCGCTGCAATGGACGGCCGCCCGGAGTTTTGCGTGGCCGCAAGCCGCCGACACGGCCAGGGCTGCCCCGATAGCAAACACTCCGCCGGCCCATCGCCTGCGAATAGGCTTTGTGTCGGCGGCGTTCAAGGAGCACCCCGAAACACGCTTGCTGATCGGCCTGCTCGAGCGACTCGACAGCGATCGCTTCGATGTCTACGCCTATGCGCTCGAAGGCGCAGTCGCGGATCCGATGCGCGCCCGGGTTGCAAAGGCGACCCGCGGATTTCGCGAGCTCGAGCGAATGAGCGCCGATCAGATTGTCGCGACGATTCGCGACGATAGGATCGCTATTCTCTTCGATCTTACGGGCCACACCGCGTATTCGCGACCTGACGTCTTCGCGGCGCGGCCAGCCCCGGTACAAGTCAATTTCCTCGGGTTCGCCGGAACGCTTGGCGCCGCATATTACGATTACATCATCACGGATGCCTACACCACGCCTCAGGATGAGCAGGCAAACTTCGAGGAGCGGTTGTTGCCGCTGGCGGAGTGTTACATCCCAAGCGATCCGAAACGCGTTCTCGGACCTTTACCGCCACGTGAGATCTACGGTCTTCCCGCGGATGCATTCGTGTTCATGTCCCAGGCCGCTCCGTACAAGGTTTTGCCCGAGATGTTCGCCGTGTGGGCTCGACTCGTCGCAAGCGTCGATGGCAGCGTCCTTTGGATGCGCCCGATGCGGCCGGAGGCGCAGGCCAACTTGCGCAACGCGGCGTCGCGGCGGGGGATTGCCGGCGAGCGGCTGATCTTCGCGCCGAGTGAGTCCGTGCCGCAGTACCTCGCCCGTTACCGGGTGGCCGACCTGTATCTGGATACGTTTCCGTTCGGCTCGCACACGACCGTCAACGATGCGTTGTTCGCGGGTCTGCCGGTGCTCACACTGGCCGGACGCAGCATGGCGGCGCGCGCCTCGGCATCGCAGGTGAGGGCGGCCGGTCTTCCGGAGATGATCGCGAGCTCGCATGAGGGTTACGAATCGATCGCCCTGGCGCTGGTGCGAAATCGCCAGCGTCTCGACGATCTCACCGCGCGACTGCGAGGCCGGGGACGGACGTCGGCCCTGTTCGATATGACAAGCTACGCGAAGCGGTTCGAAGACGCGATGCTCCGAATTGCTGGCGATCGCGGCGCTGGTGTTCGCCACTCGGTCAGCGAATAAGCGGCCTGGGTCGTCGACGGGCCGATCCGGCAGCCACTGATGCGCCAAGCTCCGCCCTTCTGCTTTTCCATCGTGTAGAGCGCGACGCGCACGCTGTTGTCCGCATCGACCAGGCGCAGCGGCTGGATGATGAGTCCGTCGATGACCGCGCCTTGCAGAAATTCGGTGTAGCGCGCAGTGAGCAGCGCCGAATATTGTATCTGGACCATGGCCATGAAAATATCCGGGTCGCCAAACTGCGCGCGAATCGCGGGCGTCGCATAGCCGAACGCCTTCTCGCCATCGCCCGAGATGAGTGCGGCACGCTGGGCGGCGATCACCTGCTTGATCGATTTCCAGTCGGACGCGCGCATCGGATCGGCGGCCAGCGCCGCGCTTGTGTAGAGCGCGAAAAAAACAGCAAGCGAGAGCGCCGCGCCGGCGAGCCAGCGCAAGCGATGGTGGTGCGACGAGAGGGCGCTCATCGGTGGGCACCGGGCGCGCAGACTGCACATTCGGGATCCTTGAGTACGCGGACCTCGCGCCATTCCATCGCCAGCGCGTCGAGCATCAAGAGGCGGCCCGCGAGCGATTCGCCGGCAGGCGCCAGCAGCTTCAGCGCCTCGGCCGCCTGGGTCGCGCCGATGATGCCGACCAGCGGCGCAAACACGCCCATGGTCGCGCAGCGAGTCTCCTCGAAGTCGTCGCCCTCGCCAAACAGACAGTGGTAACAGGGCTGGGTCCGGTCACGGGCGTCGAATACGGCGACCTGGCCGTCGAAACGAATCGCCGCACCGGACACGAGCGGCTTTCGCGCGCTGACGCAGGCGCGATTGACGGCGTGGCGGGTGGCAAAGTTGTCGGAGCAGTCGACGACGATGTCGGCGGCCGCGACCAGCGGCGCAAGCTCAGCGTCGCCGACCCGTGCCGCGACGCGCACGATGCGGACCTCGGGATTGATTGCGGCAAGGCGCTTTGCGGCCGCATCGACCTTGGCGACGCCGACGACGTGGGTGTCGAACAGGATCTGGCGCTGCAGATTGGTCAGATCCACGCTGTCCGCATCGACCAGCGTCAACGTCCCCACACCGGCTGCCGCCAGAAACTGCGCGACCGGGTTGCCGAGGCCGCCGACGCCGATGATGAGCGCGCGGGCGCCCGTGAAGCGTTGTTGCGCGTCGATACCGAGCTCGGGCAGCAGAATGTGACGGCTGTAGCGCAGCAGTTGAGCGTCGTCCATCTTTCGTTCCTTGCTCCAAGCCAAGAACGTCCGGACGAGCCGGGCCTCCAAGACAAAAACGTCCGGACAAGCCGGGCGCCCGAGACAAAAACGCCCGGACAAGCCGGGCGTTCGTGCCATTCGAGCGTCGGCGCTTGACTAGGGTTTGACCTGAGCCGCGACAGCTTTGGTCGAAGCGATCACCGGCTGCCCTTTGAGCTGATGCAAGGCTTGTTGCAACTGAAAGTCGTCGGCGGAGCCGAACTCGAGCCGTGGCGGCGTCGGCGCCGTTGTTTCGATATTCGACTTGGCCGGAGCCTTGGATTTTTCGTCGCCCTTGATGGCCGGCGTCGGCAAGGGAACGACGACCTTGGCGTCGAGCGCCGCGTCGCCTTTCGCTGCGCCAACGGGGATTTCCAGGTGATGCTCGAGGTTTGCCTCGCGCAGCCGGTTCGGCGTATCGCGACCATCGTCGACCGCGACATCGGGCTCGATGCCCTTGGCCTGAATCGAGCGGCCGCTCGGCGTGTAATAGCGCGCGGTCGTGAGCTTGAGGCCGGTGTTGGGGCCAAGGGGCAGGATGGTCTGCACGGAACCCTTGCCGAAGGTCTGCCCTCCCATCACGATCGCGCGCTTGTGGTCCTGCAGCGCGCCAGCGACGATTTCCGACGCCGATGCGGTGCCGCCATCGACCAGCACGACCATCGGGACGCGCTTGACCGCCGGGGGAAGATCCTTCAGATAGTCATCGCCGCGCCCCCGCATGTAGTCGCCCTTGGTCGCCGAGAGACGCATCCGCGCGTCGGGTGTACGGCCGTCGGTGTATACCACCAGCGCGTCGGGCGGCAGGAAGGCGGAGGCGACGCCGACGGAAACATTGAGCAAGCCGCCCGGGTCGCTGCGCAGATCGAGCACCAACCCTGAGAGGTCGCCCTGCTTGTAAAGGTCGCGGATCGCTTTCGCCACGTCTTCGCCGGTATGTTCCTGGAACTGAACGACACGCAAATAGCCGTACCCGGGCTCGACCAGCTTGGCCCGAACGCTGCGGAAGCTGATGATCTCGCGCGTCAGCGAAAACGTCAGCGGCGTATCGACATCCTTGCGCGCGATGGTCAGCGTGATCTGCGTGCCGGGCTTGCCGCGCATTTTCTCGACCGCCTTGCTGAGCGGGAGGCCGCGGGTCACGGTGTCATCGATCTTGATGATGAGGTCGCCTGCCTTGACGCCCGCACGGAATGCCGGCGTATCCTCGATCGGAGAAATGACTTTGATGATGCCGTCTTCGACGCCGACTTCGATGCCGAGGCCACCGAACTTGCCCTGGGTCGAGATCTGCAGTTCCTTGAACGCGTCGGCATCGAGAAAGTCGGAATGCGGGTCGAGGCCGTGGACCATGCCGTTGATGGCTTCGCGGATCAGCTTGTCGTCCGATACCGGCTCGACGTAGTCGCTCTTGATCCGCCCGAACACGGCGGAGAACAGTTGCAAGTCTTCGTAGGGGACCGGCAAACGGGCGTCACGCTCGGCCAGGGCGGAGAAGTTGAGGCTCAGCAACAGCCCGAGGACCGCACCGAGGCCGATCCATCCCGCTTTCTTCCAACCATCGCTCATATTTTCCTCATTTCGCTAGTTCGTTTACCGCCGACCCACCTTGGCAGGTCGCAAGACACATGCCTGTGAGCGGAGACCCTTGCGCCGGCTTCCGCGACTTGCGCAACCCCATCCTCGGCTTTCAAATTATACGCCGACTGCCGCACCCTCATTCCCCGAAAACGGGGCTGGCCGCGTGTCGAATTGTGATGAATTGTTACGAGCTACAAAGGCCGCCAGGCGTCGCTTGGTTCCCCAAAGCGTCATTTGAGCATCGCGGAGCTTGGTCTGACAAGAGCTGTCCCCGATGGCCAAACGCCCGGCATTGGTGGCCCGAGCAGCGGCGCTTGACTCAAACGCACGCCGCGTTGCGCCTAGCCATGTGTTCGTGGACTGCGGGAATGGGGCACAAGTTCCCCTTTTCCGACAAAGGAAGGACCGGCCGCGTTGCTTCGATCTATTGCGTCAATCGGATCAACGATCGGCCGGTCATTTCCTCGGGTTGCGGCAAGCCCATCATCGCCAGCAGAGTCGGCGCGATGTCCTGCAGCGCGCCGCCGGCTTCCATTTGTGCCGGACGCCCGACGTAGAGGCACGGCACCAGATTCAGCGTGTGCGCCGTATGTGCCTGGCCGGTGGCCGGATCGTGCATCATCTCCACGTTGCCATGATCGGAGGTGATCAGCGTTTCACCGCCGCGTGTTCGCTGCGCGGAAACGACGCGGCCGATGCACTCGTCGAGCACTTCGATCGCTCGCCTCGCCGCATCGAGATTGCCGGTATGGCCGACCATGTCGCCGTTGGCATAGTTGCAGATAATGGCGTGATACCTGTCGCTCGCGATCGCCGTGACCAGCTTGTCCGTCACCTCGACGGCGCTCATCTCGGGCTTCAGATCGTACGTCGCGACCTTGGGCGAGGGCACCAGGATGCGATCTTCGCCGGGGTAGGCCGCCTCGACGCCTCCGTTAAAAAAGTACGTGACGTGGGCATATTTTTCGGTCTCGGCGATGCGCAGTTGTCTCAAGCCTCGTGCCGCGACCATTTCGCCGAAGCCGTGAGTGATCGACTGCGGGGTGAAGGCCACCGGCAAGTGCGCGAAGGCGTCGCCGTAGCTCGTCAGGCACACGAAGGCGCCGAGCTTTGGCACCCGCCGTCGTGAAAACCCGGAGAAGGCGGGATCGGTCAGTGCGCTGGTCATCTGACGCGCGCGATCGGCGCGAAAATTCATGAATACCACAACGTCGCCGTCCTGCATCGGTGCCGGCGCTCCGATAAGCGTCGGCTTGACGAACTCGTCGTTTTCGCCACGGGCATAGGCCGCGGCAAGCGCCGTTTGGGGATCAGGAGCGGAGTAGTCGGCGACGCCGTCGACGATGAGGTCGTAGGCGACCCGCACTCGCTCCCAGCGGTGGTCTCGATCCATCGCGTAGTAACGGCCAACGATGTCGGCGATGGAGCATGCCGGACTGGCGGCGCAGACGTCGGCCATGGTCGCAAGCGACGCCGCTGCGCTCCTGGGCGGGGTGTCGCGTCCGTCGAGAAAGGCATGCACGCGAACGCGCCGCGCTCCGCCTTTGGCCGCCATTCGCACCATCGCCGCGATCTGCCGCTCGTGGCTGTGCACGCCCCCCGGCGAGACGAGTCCCAGCACATGGAGGGTGGCGTCGTTGCGGCGCGCGGTCGCGACCGCCTCGACAAGGACAGGGTTGGTCGCGAACTCGCCGGTCTCGATGGCGCGATCGATGCGGGTGAAATCCTGGTAGATCACGCGACCGGCGCCGATATTGAGGTGCCCCACTTCGGAGTTGCCCATCTGGCCGCTGGGCAGCCCGACCGAGCGCTCGGAAGCGTCGATGGTCGTGTGCGCGAACTCCTGCCATAGCCGATCCCAATTCGGTTTGCGGGCAAGGCTCACCGGATTGTCGGGTGCCGCGTCGCGGCAGCCGACGCCGTCGAGGATCAACAGCAGAACCGGGATCACGGAGTGGTTGTCGGACACGGCAGGCATCGGAGCAAACGGAGGAATCGGGCGGCGGGCGAACGTCGGCAATCGTGCGATACGCTATCATTTTACCTTGCCCTCGCGCCGTGTTTGGATTTCAATGCCACCGGTCATGCAATTCATTCAAAACAATTGGCCGTTGATCCTGGTCATGATCTTATCGGGCGGCATGCTGCTCTGGCCGCTCGTCGGACGTCGTTTCTCGAAGGTAGGAGAGGTCGGCGCATCGGCCGCGACGCAACTCATCAACCGCCAAAATGCAGTGATGCTCGATTTGCGCGAAGACAAGGACTACGACGGAGGACACGTGCCAAACGCGGTGCATATTCCCTTGTCGCAGCTTGCAAGCAGAGGCGGCGAGCTCTCCAAGCTCACGAGCCGCCCGCTGATCGCCTATTGCGACCGCGGCAGCCGCAGCCGCAGCGCGGCCGCGGCACTGTCCAAGCTCGGCTTTACGGAGGTCTATACGCTGCGCGGAGGCGTGCGCGCCTGGGTTGAGGCGGGATTGCCGATCGCGAAAAAAGCGTGATGGCGGACGGGGAACAGGAAGGTGATGGAAAACGCGGAATGGCGGAAGTCATGATGTACGCGACCGCGATGTGCCCGTACTGCAATTACGCCGAGCGCCTATTGCGTGCGAAGGGCGTGGCCGAAATCGCCAAGGTTCGAGTCGATCTCGAGCCGGCGCGTCGCGTGGAAATGATGAGCAAGACAGGCAGGCGGACGGTGCCGCAAATATATATCGGCTCGTTTCATGTCGGCGGCTACGAGGATCTGGTCGCCCTGGACCGTGCCGGCAGGCTCGCTCCGATGCTGACTGCCGACGCCAGGTAGCTCCGCCGCGCTATAATTATCGGCAGTGCCCTTAGTCAGGAATCCCATGGCCGACCCGCAGCCGCAGTCCGCACCCTCGCTCTCGATTCAGAAAATCTACGTGAAGGACCTTTCACTCGAGAACCCGGGTGCGCCACAGTCTTTTTTCTTGCAGGAAGCGCCGCATGTGGAGGTCGGCTTGCGCACTCGCGGAGAGCAAATCGAGCAGGATGTCTACGAATGCGTGCTCACCGTGACGGTCACCGCGAAGCTTGGCGACAAGGTTTTGTTCCTGGTCGAGGCAGCTCAGGGCGGCGTATTCCAGATTCGAGGCGTTCCGGTGGCCGACATTCAGCCCATCATGGGCATCCATTGTCCGAATGTGCTGTTTCCCTACGTCCGGGAGACCATCGCCGACGCGATCTCGCGGGCAGGTTTTCCGCCCGTTCACCTCGACCCGATCAATTTCGAGCTCTTGTATCAGCAGCAGCTCGCGAACCTCGCGCAGCAGCCGGCAGCGTCGCCGGTTCCCAGCTAGGACGATCGGTGTTCGGGCGCCCGCTTGCGCTCGCCGCGTCACTGCTTTTTGCGACCGGCGCCGTCGGTGCGGAGTTTCACTCCACGTCGGAGGCGATCGTGCTCTACGATGCGCCGTCGGTCAAAGCCAAGCCCTTGTTTGTGCTGGGGCGTGAAGTGCCGGTCGAAGTCATCGTCTCCGTCGAAGGCTGGTACAAGATCCGCGATGCCACCGGCAGCGTGGCATGGATGGAGAAAAAGGCCGTCGCCGACCGGCGCACCGTCGTTGTCCGGGTGTCTTCCGCCGACATTGTCGCCAGTCCGGAGGCGAACGCGGCGATCGTGTTCAAGGCCGAGCAGAACGTATTGCTCGAGCTTGCCGATGCCTCCTATGCCACCAGCACCCCCGGCTGGGCCAAGGTCCGACATCGCGACGGCCAGACGGGATACGTTCGCATTTCGCAAGTCTGGGGCCTCTAACTCCAACCGCGCGGGTCATGAGCGAGACCGTCGCGATTCTCGGCGCCGGGGCGTGGGGTACCGCGCTGGCGGCGCATCTGGCGCGCGCTTCGGGGGCGCCCGCGGTCAAGCTCTGGGCGCGCGACGCCAGGCAGTCGAGCACCATGGAAGGGTCCCGCGAGAACGCCCGTTATTTGCCGGGCGTAAAGTTGCCGTCGGGTGTCTCGGTGCTCAGCGATTTAGGCGAGGCGGTGGACGGCGCGTCGCTTGTCGTCCTCGCGACCCCCGTCGGCGCGCTGGTCGATCTGGTCGAAAAACTCCGTTCGAGCATCGACGCTCCCCTGGTGTGGGTGGGAAAGGGTTTCGTCGCGACGGCCGATGCTGCCGGCGTCACCTTGGCGCATCAAAGGATTGCTCCGCTGTGGCGCTCGCAAGTCGGCGTGATATCGGGCCCCAGCTTCGCCGAGGAAGTCGCGCGCGGGCTCCCCACTGCGGTGAGCGTGGCCGCGACCGGCCGCACACTCGCCGAGGATGTCGCGCGCCGGCTGCGCGGAGAAACCTTCCGCGCCTACGTGAGCGACGATCTGATCGGAATCGAAGTCGGCGGGGCGATCAAGAATGTGCTGGCGATCGCGGCCGGCGCGAGCGACGGACTGGGTTTCGGCAATAACGCGCGCGCCGCGCTGATCACCCGTGGCCTGGCGGAGACCGGCAGGCTTTCGATCGCGCTCGGCGGCAGGCGCGAAACTCTGATGGGGCTCGCCGGGCTGGGTGACCTGGTGTTGACCTGCACCGGAGACCTGTCGCGCAACCGGCGCGTCGGCCTCGCGCTGGCAGCGGGCAAGAGACTCGATGCGATCACCGCCGGACTGGGCCACGTTGCCGAGGGCATCGCCGCCGCAAAAGCGGCGCACACGCTGGCGTCATCGCTCGAGGTGGAAATGCCGATCTGTGCGGCGGTCTATCGCGTCTTGTACGAGAATCTGTCGCCGCGGCGCGCGGTCGAAGCCCTGCTCGCGCGCGAGCCCGGCCCGGAATTTCAGTAAGCGAGGCAGGGTGCCTGTTCGCGTGCGTCCGCAACGCGAGGGTTTCGCGCTGGCTTGGCTTGCAGTGAACAGGCCCTAGCACGCGCCGCCGAATCCCGTCTGGCGCCACGCCTCGTACACCGTGATCGCGACCGCGTTGGAGATGTTCAGGCTGCGCACCGCCGGCTGCATGGGAATGCGCACGCGAGCGTGCTCCTCGAAGTCGGCGAGAATCTCGTCCGGCAATCCTGCCGTTTCGCGCCCGAAGACAAATACGTCGTCATTGCCAAGCTCGCACGCGAAAAGAGATCGCTTGGCCCGCGTCGTCAAGGCATAGCGCCGGCGTGTGCCCAGCGTGGCGAGGCACGCCGCCCAGTTGGCATGGACGATCAATCGCGTGTATTCGTGGTAGTCGAGACCGGCGCGTTTGAGCTCGCGATCGGTCAGGCTGAAGCCTAGCGGCTCGACGAGGTGCAATTCCGCGCCGGCATTCGCGGCGAGGCGGATGACATTCCCGGTGTTGGGCGGGATCTCCGGCTGCACCAGGACGATCGCGACCATCGGCAAAGCAATCCCTCGGACGCTAACGCAGCAGGATCGCGCGACAGGAGCGCATCAGAGGGCCGGTGGCGGCGTTCGGGCAACGACCCAGTTCTGGACAGCTACCGCACCGGACGCCTTCAGGATCTTCGCCGCTTCGGCGAGGGATGCACCGGTGGTCATCACATCGTCGACGAGTGCAACGGTCAGGCCCGAAAGGTCGAGGTCGCAGGTAAACGCGCCGCGAACGTTTTTCGCCCGCTCGGTCCACGGCAGCGCCGCCTGCGGTGGAGTCGCGCGGACACGAGAGAATCCGCGGGCAAGGAGCGGAATGCCGGTGCGCGTACCGATCACGCGGGCAATTTCGAGCGCCTGGTTGTAACCTCGCTCCCGTTGCCGCTCGACAGCGAGCGGCAACGCGATCAGACGATGCGGTCGCGGGCCGATGGCGACGTTGGCGTGTTCGCGCCGGGCAAGGATCGCATCGGCACACCATTCGGCCAGCGCCAGTCGGCCTTGATATTTCAAGGAGTGGATGAGCCTGTCGATCGGAAACGTGTACGAGAATGCGGCGAGCGTCGCATCGAATGGCGGCGGGTCGCTCAAACAATGACCGCATACGCCGCCGCCGGAGGTCGGCAGAGCGCAAACCGGACACGCGCTCGAAGCCCAAGGCAGGTCGCGCATGCAGGCATTGCAAACGAGCTCGGTGCCGGAGACGCCCGCGCACAATTCGCATCGTTGCGGCAACGCCAGGCGCGCGGCGTCGAGCGCACTTCGCCGAACGGTGTCAAATGCGCTCGTCAGAAAATTTGACAACCATCTCCCCCTGCCCGAAACTCACCGCTATTGTAACTAGCCGCCGCCCGGAAGGTGCGTCAAGCATGCGGTCGATCACGATGGTGCGCGGCAATCCGCAGTCGCGCTCGGATCTCCCCTGGAGCGTCGATTCGGTCGAGGCGCTCCTCGCCTTGCCGATGAACGACCTGTTGCGCCTGGCGCACGAGACGCACCGCGCGCATCACGATCCTAACGCGGTGCAGCTCTCGACACTGTTGTCGATCAAGACCGGCGGCTGTCCGGAGGATTGCGGCTACTGCCCGCAGGCCGCGCGCTATCACACCGAGGTGGTCAGCGAGGACCTGCTTCCGCTCGACACCGTGGTGGCCGCCGCAAAGGCGGCTCGGGCGGCTGGCGCGTCGCGCTTTTGCATGGGCGCGGCGTGGCGCGGACCCAAGGACCGCGACCTCGAGCCGGTGCTGGCGATGGTGCGCGAGGTCAAGGCAATGGGTCTCGAGACCTGCGCGACGCTGGGCATGTTAAAGGACGGCCAGGCCGAGCGGCTGCGCAAAGCCGGCCTCGACTATTACAACCACAACCTCGACACCTCGCCCGAGTTCTACGGCGAGGTCATTACCACGCGCGACTATCGCGACCGGCTCGATACGCTGGATCGCGTCCGCGCCGCCGGCATGCACGTCTGCTGCGGCGGCATCGTCGGCATGGGCGAATCGAGGCAGGGACGCGCCGGACTCATCGCGCAGCTCGCCAATCTCGATCCGTATCCGGAGTCGGTGCCGATCAACAGCCTGGTGCAAGTGGAAGGCACGCCTTTGCACGCGCAGTTCGGCGGCGTCGCGGCGATCGATCCGATCGAGTTCGTGCGCACCATCGCTGCCGCAAGGATCACCATGCCCAGGGCCATGGTGCGCTTGTCGGCGGGCCGTCGCGAGCTCGGCGACGCTGCGCAGGCGATGTGCTACTTCGCCGGCGCGAATTCGGTTTTCTACGGCGACAAGCTCCTCACCACCGGCAATCCCGATTTCGACGCGGACCGCGTCCTGTTCGGGCGCTTGGGTCTCAATGTTGGCGTCACCGCGACCACCCGTACCGACCTGAGTGCGGGCCTCGGTGCAGGCAACGGCGCCGTGACCCGTGGCGATGTCGCCGGCGTTGCCTGAGGCGTAAGGCCGTCGGCCAATTTCGCAGTCGCTCAACACCCCGCCGGCGATGTCCCGGTTGATCTCGGAGCTCGATGACGCGCTCGAAGCGAGAGCCGAGCGGGGTCTACGGCGCCGACGTCGCACCGTCGATTCCGCGCAAGGTGCGCGGTTGCGGGTCGACGGCCGCGAGGTGCTCCACTTCGGCAGCAATGATTATCTGGGCCTGGCCGGCGACCCGCGCGTCGTCGCCGCGGCGCAGGCCGGTGCGGCGCGCTACGGCGTGGGCGCCGGCGCATCGCACCTTATCTCCGGGCATTTCGCGCCGCACGAGGCGATCGAGCGCGAGCTCGCGGCCTGGATCGCTCCGTGCGGGAAGGCGCGAGCGCTGCTCTTTTCGACCGGATACCTGGCCAACCTCGCCATCGTCACGGCGCTGGTCGGCCGCGGCGACGCGGTGTTCGCCGACAAGCTGAACCACGCGTGTCTGAACGATGCGGCGCTGCTCTCTCGTGCCGATTTTGTTCGTCATGCGCACGGCGACCTCGAGGCGCTCGAGCAAAGACTCGCGTCGAGCGTCGCGAAGCGCAAGCTGATCGCCACCGACGCGGTTTTCAGCATGGACGGCGACATCGCCGCGCTCGGGAGCCTGCTCCAGCTCGCCGAGAAGTACGACGCATGGCTGACGGTCGACGACGCGCACGGCTTCGGCGTGCTCGGCGAAGAGTCGGCGGCCGGTCTCGGGAACTCCGGTCGCGGCACGCTTGCGCAACTCGGCCTCGTCTCCGAGCGCATCGTCTATATGGCAACGCTCGGCAAGGCGGCCGGCGTTGCCGGCGCGTTCGTCGCCGCGCACGATTCGGTCATCGAGACCCTGATTCAGACCGCGCGAAGCTACATTTTCACCACCGCGGCGCCGCCGATGCTTTCCTGCGCGCTGGCGGCGAGCCTTGCCTTGATCCGCGACGAGCCCGAGCGGCGAACACATCTGTTCGCGCTCATCGATCGCTGGCGAGAGCTCGCATCAGCGCTTCCATGGCAGTCGCTCCCGTCGGCGACCGCGATTCAACCCCTCATACTCGGAGCGAATGCAGACGCGCTCAACATCAGCGATGCGTTGTGGAAGCGCGACATCTGGGTACCGGCAATCCGTCCGCCGACGGTGCCGCAGGGCTCGGCACGCTTGCGGATCACCTTTTCCGCGTCGCATACCCTCGACGATGTCGACCGCCTGGCCGATGCGCTCGCCGATGTCGCGGGATGAGCGTCCATGTCGAGAGCGTGGGCCGCGGTCGGACGCTGGTGATGCTGCACGGGTGGGGGATGCATTCCGGATTGTGGTTCCCGCTCTTGCCGCGCCTGATCGAGCGCTACCGCATGCATCTGGTCGATTTGCCGGGTCACGGATACAGCGACGCGCTGGTGACGCCGCCGCCATTGTCGTTGCGCCGTGTCGTCGAAGCGGTAGAGCTCGCGCTCGCAGAGACGCCGGCGCCGGCTCCGCCGATGATCCTGGGCTGGTCGCTCGGCGGCCAGGTTGCTCTCGAATGGGCGCGGTTGCGGCCTGAGCGCGTCGGCGCGCTGGTGCTGATGTCGACCACGCCAAGCTTCGTCCAGCGGCCGGACTGGCCGCACGCCATGGCGGAAGCGACGCTGAGACAATTTGGCGATGAGCTCACCGTTGCCTATCGGCCGACCTTGCAGCGCTTTGTCACCTTGCAGGTGCAGGGAAGCGAACATGCACGCGACGCGCTCGCTTCATTGCGCTCACAGCTGTTTGCACGCGGCGAGCCCACGCCGCAAGCGCTGCGTGACTCGCTCGAGCTGCTCGCCTCGAGCGACCTTCGAAGCGGGGCAGGCGCGATTTCGCAGCCGGCACTGGTCATCGCCGGCGATCGCGACACGCTGACCCCGGTCGCCGCGGCGCGGTGGCTTGGAGGTGCGCTTCCGCAAGCTTCGCTGGTGGTCATTGCCGGTGCCGCGCACGCGCCGTTCCTGTCGCATCCGGAAGCCGTCGTCGCCGCATTGGACGCGTTCGCAGAAGGCAAGTGAGGGCAAGTGATGGCAAATGAGCGCAAGCGATGGCAAGCGAGGCCCAATGAATCCTAGTGAGCCCGCTGAGCGTACCAGCGGGCCCATGGATCTCGATCGTGCACAGGTGCGCCGTGCGTTCGAGCGCGCCGCGGCTACGTATGACGAAGCTGCCGTACTGCAGCGCGAGGTCGGGCAGCGCATGGCCGAACGCCTCGGCTTCGTCAGAATGCAGCCGGTCACGATCCTCGATGCCGGGTGCGGCACCGGCGTCGCGCTGGGCGAGCTGCACACGCGCTACCCCGATGCTCGTCTAATCGCCCTCGACCTGGCGTTGAACATGACGTTGGCGGCACGCCATCGCGCGGGTGCGGCCATGAGGTCCGCCCGATCGCTGCTCGGGCGCGTGCTGGGCCCGCTCGCGCCCGAACGCGAGCTCAAGCCCTGGTGCATCTGTGGCGACATCGCGTCGCTGCCGATCAAATCGGGGAGCGTCGATCTCATCTGGAGCAATCTCACGTTGCAGTGGGTGGGCGACCCGCAGAAGGCATTCGCCGAATGCCGGCGCGTGCTGCGAGTAGGCGGCTTGTTGTCTTTCACCACTTTTGGTCCCGACACGCTGAAGGAGTTGCGCGCGGCGTTCCTTGCCGCCGACCGCGCGACGCACGTGGGCCGGTTCATCGACATGCACGATCTGGGCGACATGCTGGTTCACGCCGGCTTTGCCGACCCGGTGATGGACATGGAAGCGCTGACCCTGACCTACGCTGACGCGACCGGCCTCATGCGTGATCTGAAGGCGATCGGGGCACACAATGTCACCGCCGGGCGCCCGCGCGGCATGATGGGTCGGCAGCGCTGGCAGCGCATGCTCGCCGCGCTCGAAGCTTTCCGCTCGGACGGGCGCCTGCCGGCGACCTTCGAGGTCGTCTACGGGCATGCGTGGAAACCGGAACCACGGATGACCGACGACGGCAGCGCGATCATCCGCGTCGAACCGCGAGCCCGGCGATGAGCAAAGGCATATTCGTCACCGGCACCGATACCGGTGTCGGCAAGACGATGGTTGCGTGCGCGCTGCTGCGCAAGTATGCCGCCGCAGGGTTGCGCGCGGTCGGCATGAAGCCAGTCGCGGCCGGAGGCGGCGAAGACAACGACGACCTCGTTGCGCTGGCCGCGGCCGGCAACGTCGACGCGCCCCTGGCGGCGCGGTGCCCATACGCTTTCGAGGCCGCCATCGCGCCGCATCTCGCCGCGCGTGCGGTCGGCGTGGTCATCGACCTTCATCGTATTCAGAAGAGCTATGCGGAGCTCGGCGCGCGCGCCGATCGCGTCGTCGTCGAAGGCGCCGGCGGGGCGCTCGCGCCGTTGGGCGAGCGGATCGACATGCTGGACATCGCCCGAGCGCTTGGCTTGCCGGTGCTGATGGTCGTCGGCGTGCGTCTGGGTTGCCTCAACCATGCGCTGCTGACTTCCTTGGCCATTCGCGCGCGCGGCTTGCAGCTCGTGGGCTGGATCGCCAACAGGATCGATCCCATGATGGCGTGTCAGGACGAGAACGTCGCTGCGCTCGAGCGGCTGCTCTCCGCGCCGCGCATCGCCAGCATGCGGTGGGGCCACGCGGATGTGCCTGACTGGAGCGCGATCGGAGTGAGCCCCGATTTTTTGTGTCCCGGCGATCCATGCTAAGATCGCCGCGTTTTTCATAGGCAATTTATCGCGGCAAAGCGGGCCTCCGCCGGTTGAGCATTTCTGCCGGAAGGCGCGCATTTCGAGGAGCGCGGCGGCGCTTTTTCAAGGGTGTCGGTCGAGATCGACCTCTCATTGGCGGTTCGTTCGGAGTTCTGCGCGGTCTCGCGGCGCAACGATACGCTGGGCTCGCGCGCACGGTAGCGCCGGCTTCAAAAGCGCATCGATTCTTTCGCGCATCGTCGACGTTTTCTAAGGAAAGCATGGATCGCATCAAAGCGGCGCAGCGGGCGGGACAAGCCGTCGGATTCGTTGCGAAGACGGCCGCGCCGGCCGCAATGCTCGCATCGGCGCTGATGGCGGGCGCGGCGCACGCAGCCCTGGAATACAACCTGCAGCCGCCGGTAACGCCGATCGGCGAACAGATATTCGACCTCCACATCTACATCATGTGGATCTGCGTCGTGATCTTCGTCGGCGTCTTTGCCGTGATGTTCTATTCGATCTTCGCGCATCGCAAATCCCAGGGTCATCAGGCAGCCCAGTTTCACGAAAACACCATGGTCGAAGTCGTCTGGACCATTATTCCGTTCCTGATTCTCATGTTCATGGCGCTTCCCGCGACCAAGACGATTCTGGCGATGAAGGATACGACCGTGCCGGACATGACCATCAAAGTCACCGGCTACCAATGGAAGTGGGGCTACGATTACATCGATCAGGGATTTGGCTTCGTCAGCAATCTCAAGACGCCGTATACGCAGATCTACAATCAGGAACCCAAGGGCGAACATTACCTGCTCGAAGTCGACCAACCGATGGTGGTGCCGGTGGGCAAGAGGATACGGGTGCTGATTACCGCGGGTGACGTCATCCATTCATGGTGGGTTCCGGCGTTCGGGGTCAAGCAGGACGCGATTCCCGGCTTCGTGCGCGACGCCTGGTTCCGCGCCGACAAGCCGGGCATCTATCGTGGCCAGTGCGCCGAGCTATGCGGCAAGGAGCATGGGTTCATGCCGGTGGTCGTCGAGGTCCTGCCGGCGGACCAATACGCGGCCTGGGCCGATGCGCAGAAAAAGAAGGCGAGTGCCGCCGCGGACGATCCGGCCAGGATCTGGGACGTCAAGGAGCTCACCGCGCGCGGCGAGGCGGTCTACACCGCGAACTGCGCTGCTTGCCACCAGGCCAACGGAAAGGGTGTGCCGCCCGCGTTCCCGCCGCTAGACGGATCGAAGATCGCGACCGGGCCCGTGGCCGCGCATCTGGACGTCGTTCTCAACGGTGTGGTCAAGAACGGCCAAGCCACCTCCATGGTCGCATGGAAGAACACGCTCTCGCCGACGGAGATCGCGGCCGTCGTTACCTACGAACGCAACGCCTGGGGTAACCACGTCGGCGACGCGGTTCAGCCCTCGCAAATCGTGGCAGCCGGGAAATAGCCCGAGGTCAGAGGCCCAAGGAGCATTGAGCATGAGCAGCATTCCCCACGCAGTCGACCACGGACACGTGCATGACGAGCACGCGCATCATCCCGGCGGGATCATGCGCTGGATCACCACGACCAACCACAAGGACATCGGCACGCTGTACCTCTGGTTTTCGTTCATCATGTTTCTCGCCGGTGGGTGCCTCGCGCTCACCATCCGCACCGAGCTCTTCGAGCCGGGCCTGCAGATCGTCGATCCCGAATTTTTCAATTCGCTGACCACGCTGCATGGGCTGATCATGATTTTTGGCGCGATCATGCCCGCGGCGGTCGGATTCGCAAACTGGCAAGTGCCGCTGATGATCGGTGCTCCCGACATGGCGTTCGCGCGCATGAACAACTGGAGCTTCTGGCTGCTGCCGTTTGCAGTGACGCTGCTTTTCACGTCCTTCTTTGTTCCGGGCGGCGCCGCCGCGGGCGGTTGGACGCTCTACGCCCCGCTGTCGGTGCAGGCCGGGATGGGAATGGACCTCACCATCTTCGCGATCCACATCATGGGCGCGTCGTCGATCATGGGTTCGATCAACATCATCACCACCATCCTCAACCTGCGCGCGCCGGGGATGACAATGATGAAGATGCCGCTGTTCGTTTGGACCTGGCTCATCACCGCGTATCTGCTGATCGCGGTCATGCCGGTGCTCGCCGGGGCGGTGACGATGCTGCTCACCGATCGCCACTTCGGCACCAGCTTTTTCAACGCGGCGGGCGGCGGCGACCCCGTCATGTTCCAGCACATATTCTGGTTCTTCGGGCACCCCGAGGTCTACATCATGATCCTGCCGTCGTTCGGTATCGTGTCGACGATCATCCCGGCGTTCTCGAGAAAGCCGCTGTTCGGTTACGCGTCGATGGTATACGCGACGTCGTCGATCGCGATTCTCTCGTTTCTGGTGTGGGCCCATCACATGTTCACCGTCGGCATGCCCGCCGCCGGGCAGCTCTTTTTCATGTACATGACCATGCTGATCGCCGTTCCGACGGGTGTGAAAGTTTTCAATTGGGTCGCCACCATGTGGAGGGGCTCGATGACTTTCGAGACGCCGATGTTGTTCGCAATCGGTTTCGTCTTTCTGTTCACGTTGGGGGGCTTTACCGGACTCGTGCTGGCGATCACGCCGGTCGACATCCAGCTCCAGGATACCTATTACGTCGTCGCCCACTTTCACTACGTGCTGGTTGCCGGTTCGCTGTTTGCGTTCTTCGGCGGCATCTACTACTGGCTGCCGAAATGGTGCGGCCGCATGTATAACGAAACCTTGGGCCAATGGCATTTCTGGCTGTCGATGATATTTTTCAACGTAACTTTCTTCCCGATGCATTTTCTGGGACTGGCAGGCATGCCGCGCCGGGTCCCGGACTACGCGCCGCAGTTCGCCGACTGGAACATGGTGGCGTCGATCGGCGCCTTCGGCTTCGGACTGTCGCAACTACTGCTCCTGTACAACGTGGTGACGTGCATCCGCAGCGGGCCGCCCGCGCCGGCGAAGCCATGGGAGGGGGCCGACACGCTGGAGTGGACGCTGCCGTCGCCGGCGCCTTATCACACCTTCGAGACGCCGCCGGTCGTCGAATAGACACGGGCCGCCGGATTCTCCGTGACATGGACGCGATGATGCAACGAGGACCGGACGAGAATAGGCGATCGAATCGCTCGCTGCTCAAGAGGCTCCTTGCGGTCGTCGTGGTGATGTTCGGATTCGGTTTTGCGATGATTCCGTTCTACAACAAGATTTGCGAGGTCACCGGTCTTCGCAACATCGATATTGCCGACGATGCCGTCAACACCCAGATCGATACTGCGCGCACGGTGCGCATCGAGCTCGACGGTAACTTGAACAAGCTGCCGTGGCGCTTTCGCCCGATGACGCCCATCGTCAGCGTGCATCCAGGCGAGCTGATGCAGGTGATGTACGAAGTCGAGAACACGAGCGATCGCCCGATGACGGGCCAGGCGGTGCCGAGCTATGGACCGCAGCTCGCGGGACAGTATTTCAAGAAGCTGGAATGTTTTTGCTTCGCCAAGCAGTCGTTCGGCCCGCACGAAAAGCGCCAGCTGCCGGTGGTGTTCGTGGTCGATCCCAAGCTGCCGGCCAACGTCCCCACGATCACGCTCTCGTATACGTTCTTCGAGGTCGAGGGCAACGAGTCATAGCCGGCGCCAGCGGCGACCCACGGAATATTCAAAGCAAGACGAGGAGTGAGCGAAATGAGCGCACCGCAGAACGGCACGGGTCCCTACTATTTCGTGCCGCAGCCCTCGCACTGGCCGATCACCGGTTCGTGCGCGCTTCTGTTGATGGCCTTCGGCGCCGCGTTCTGGTTCAACGCCTATCCCGCTGGGCCGTGGCTGGTGTTGGGCGGCTTTTGCGTGCTGGTGACGATGATGTTTGGCTGGTTCGGCACCGTCATCGGCGAATCGCAGCAGCATCTCTACAACCGCAAGGTCGACCTTTCTTTTCGCTGGGGCATGAGCTGGTTCATTTTTTCCGAAGTCATGTTCTTTGCGGCATTTTTCGGCGCGCTGTTTTACGTCCGCAATCTCTCGGTGCCGGATTTGGGGGGCATGGATTCCAAGATCCTGTGGCCGGACTACATGCCGGCGTGGCCGACCAACGGCCCGTATAACAACGACGTATTCACGCCGATGAAGGCGATCGGGATTCCGCTGCTGAACACGATTATTCTGGTGTCCTCCGGCGGCACGCTCACCGTAGCGCATCACGCGCTCCAGGCCGGTAATCGCGGAGCGCTCAAGCTATGGTTGTTCATCACCATCGTCCTCGGGTTTACCTTCCTTGGATTCCAGGCCTTCGAGTACACCCACGCTTACAGCGAGCTCAACCTCAGGCTCTCGACGGGAGTCTACGGCTCGACGTTCTTCATGCTGACGGGGTTCCACGGCCTTCACGTGACGATCGGCGCAATCATGCTGACGGTCATGCTCTTGCGTTCCTTCCGGGGCCATTTCGACGCGCAGCATCATTTTGCGTTCGAAGCCGCCGCGTGGTACTGGCATTTCGTCGATGTCGTCTGGCTGCTGCTGTTCGTCCTGGTGTACTGGCTCTAGGCCAGGGACGATAGGCCGAGAACGACAAGCGAGAAAAAGCCGCGCGAGGGGTCCGTGCGGCTTTTACAGGTGGACGAGCCTCGTCTGAAACGTCCGGGCGTCAGCGCAGGCCGGTTTCGCCGATCCATCCAAAGTGGTAACTGATGAGAAGAAATGCGATCAGGCTCGCCGACAGAGCGACCCGTATGGCGAGAGCCTTGACCATGCGCGTACCCTGGCCCCGATCGTGGTACAGGTAATAGAGCGCGGTGCCGAGGCTGAACACGATCAGCAGCAACGCGACGATGACAATAATGCGAACCAAGTCAAGCTCGCCGGATCGAGTGAGTGGTGGAAACCACCCACAGTGTAATTGATAGACTCGTGCCAATGCGCGTCAGTTCCTTTTTCGCGAAGCATCGATTTCGCCCGACGCTTGTGCCGACCGTGGCGATGATCGCGGTGGCCGCGCTCGCCATTGCGCTCGGCAACTGGCAGCGGCACCGTGCCGATGAAAAGAGCGCCGCCGCCGCGTTGGCGTCGGCGGCGGCTCGCGAGGCACCGCTCGATCTCTCCGCGGCGGGCAGCGACGCCACTGCGGTGCTCTATCGCATCGTTCA
>DATMNH010000322.1:0-10539 GCA_035568975.1 Casimicrobiaceae bacterium | reverse complement strand
GAGCAAGAGGACGCACAGACGCGCTACCGACTACTGGAAACCGTGCGGCAGTATGCCCGCGACCGGTTGGAGGACAGCGGTGGGAGCGCGGCGGTACGGCTACGGCATCGGGACTACTACTTGGCGCTGGCGGAGGAGGCGGGCCCGAAATTGAGGGGCGCGGAGCAGGCAGAGTGGCTACGGCGTCTCGAAGAGGAGCACGAGAACCTGCGGGCTGGTCTGGAGTGGAGCCTCGAAGAGGCAGGATCGACAGGAGGTCTTCGCCTTTGCGGCGCGTTGGGACGGTTCTGGTGGACGCGGGGACATTTCACTGAGGGGCGACAGTGGTGTACGCGCGTCCTAGGCAAGGCCGGAGCAGAGGAGCGAACGCGGGAGCGCGCGTGTGTGCTCAATGCGGCGAGCGTGCTGTCTTACCATCAGGGCGACTATCCGGCCGCCAGGGCGTTGCAAGAGGAGAGCCTGGCGATCTGTCGGGAACTGGGGGATCGGTTCGGCATCGCCAGCTCACTGAACAGCCTGGGGAACGTGGCCTTCAACCAGGGCGACTATCCGGCCGCCAGGGCGTTGCACGAGGAGAGCCTGGCGATCCGTCGGGAGCTGGGGGATCGGTTCGGCATCGCCGCGTCGCTGAACAACCTGGGGCTCGTGGCCCGCAACCAGGGCGACTATCCGGCCGCCAGGGCACTGCTCGAGGAGAGCCTGGCGATCCATCGGGAGCTGGGGGATCGGTTCGGCACCGCCACGTCGCAGAGCAACCTGGGGAACGTGGTCCTCAACCAGGGCGACCATCCGGCCGCCAGGGCACTGCTCGAGGAGAGCCTGGCGATCCGTCGGGAACTGGGGGATCGGTTCGGGATTCCTTACTCGCTGGAGGGACTGGCCGCGGTGGTCGCTTCACTGCGCGACCCGTTGAGGGCCGCCCACATCTGGGGTGCCACAGAGCGATCGCGAGCGGAGATCGGCACGCCTCTACAGCTATGGGAGCGGTCCGGCTATGACCGGTGCGTAGCCGCGGCCCGTATCGCGTCGGGAGATGATGCTGCCTTCGACAGCGCCTGGCAGGAAGGCCGTTGCTTGACGCTCGACCAAGCGATCGACCTCGCACTGGCAAAGCCTGTCGAGGGCGGGTGACCATCATCTGGGGCGCCGCGGCGCGCCTGCGCGAAAAGATCGGCATTCCAATACCGTTTAACGAAGAGGCCGACTATAAGCGCGCGGTCGCAACTACGCGCGTCAGGTGCGAGTCGCGTGGATTGCCGCCTTCAGAACCGCTCCTCGATGAACTTGGCCGTATAGTCGGGCTCACGATACCCGTGCGCCTTCTGTCGCTTGGGTAGCTTCACTTTCTCCCGCGGCGTAGCCCGGTACGGGATTTTTCCGAGCAGATGCGTGATGATGTTGAGCCGCGCCCTTCGCTTGTCGTCCGACTTTACGAGGTACCACGGCGCGAACTCGGTATCGGTCGCGGCGAACATTTCATCGCGCGCTTTGGAATAGTCGTACCAGCGGCTATAGGACTTGAGGTCCATGGGCGAGAGCTTCCAGATCTTTCGACCGTCTTCGATCCGGCCCTCGAGCCGGCTAGTCTGTTCCTCCGGGCTCACTTCCAGCCAGTACTTGATGAGAATGATCCCCGAATGGAACGGTGTAGCCCAGCCGAACGTCGTAGAGGCGTGCAGATAGTACGGCGACGATCACCGAGACAGGGATAATTGCCCAGCGCAGGAGATAGCTGCGGTTGCTGTGGATGAACACCCAGCTTCCGAAGCCGGCGATCAACATCAGGCCGAGCGCGAGGGGCCAGTGCGTTTCGGCGATCATCAGCTGTCCGAGAGCTTGGGCGCGGTCGGAATGAACGGCAGGTCGGCCTGTCGATCGACTGTGACGTCGCCGGTCTCTGCGATCGTGAACTGAAACGCAGTCTTCTGTTCACCAACGCGCGACAGTATGACCTCGGCAACGGCCAGCTCCACGACCCGGGGATTGAGCCTAATCAGACGCACCTTCACCGGGAATGGAAGCTTCGGATCCGAAGCCCGATCGGCCGTATCGTTGTTCACGCGATAAACGTGCACGTTGGCCACGTAGTCACCCGGTACCAGGGCGCGCAGCGTGATGACTTCCTTGTGCTCGGGGATTCGCACTACTTCGCCGTCGGCACGCTTGTAGAATCCATTCGTTCCGAGGTCGTCGTGGTCGATGATGGCGTATTCGACTTCCCGGTTGTCGAAATTCACAATCTTCTGACTCGGCAGCAGAAGATGCAGATCGATGTCGTCCAGGTTCCCTTCCGGCCACTCGAGCGTCAGCAGGTACTCCGCCTTCATTTCGAGGCCGGGCTTCTGGTCCGCCGGCTTGATGAGGGCGTACGCAATGACGAACAGGAACGCGTAGACGGCGATCATCGCCATCAGCATGTCCTGGAAGGACAGCGCAAAGCCGTAGGATCGCCGGCGTCTCATCGCGGCAGTAGATAGTCGAGGTTCACGAGCTGGGCTTTCACGAGCATGCTGCAGACTAGCCCGACGGCGGTCGTCACGCAGATCGTCGCAAGGCCCGGCGCCGTACGGATCATCACCTCCTGTGCCGCCATGCTCCCTGAGAAAGCATCGTTCAGCATGACAAGAAATCCGAGCCCGGTTCCGGTCATGCCCAGCCCCATGAGAAGGTCGCTCACGAACCAGCATGCATCGGCGTGCGGAAGGAGCTCATGGCTCGCCTCGTTGCGTACCTTTTCCGCCTGGCGTGTGATCCAGCCGATGAAGCCGGTGGCGAGCATCAGTGCAACCAGGCAGACGATGGAGAGCTTCGTGACGTCTGCCGTCCAAAGCTTGTGCGCCATTCCGGTGACCACCAATGCGGCCAGGCCGCAAATCTGAACGACCGCCAGGAACCACCATCTCAGCATGACCATGTCTAACCTCCATCCGATGCTCGTTGCCAGGATTCCAGCCTGCGTCTTAAGACACCGATCGAACAGCCGCCGGTTGGGGGCGATGCGTAGTTCGAGTCACTTCTCAGTTGCCGTATGGACGACCCTCGTCGAAGAGGTGTCTTCGGCCGATCGCGAAAGAATTAGGAAATATTAGAAACCGAAAAGGACTTACCGGACGCGAGCCCTGACAATTGCCACAAGCCGGTCACCGAAGTTCGCGCAAGCAGCTGCCGAATGAGGGTTGGGCACCGGCGCCCTAATGGTGCAAAGGAGCAGTGGATATGGACAGTTCGCTCGGGTTGGCGCTTTCCGCAAAGTCACCGCCAGCGTCGCTTTCGGCCGTATTGTACGAATCCGAGATCGCGCTAGCGAACAACGCGACAGAATCGGAGGAGATGCAGCATCCGGGCGCGCGGCTGTCGGCGCGCGAACGAACGATCGTGCTGCTGATGGGCCATGGGTTGTCCAACAAACGGATCGCCCGCCAGTTGAGTATCGCTCCCGAGACCGTCAAGTCGCATGCGAAACGCATCTTCTGGAAGCTGACGGTCCAGAGCCGGGCCCAAGCGGTCTATCGAGCGTCAACGCTTGGACTCATCTGAATGTCGAACCTGATCAAAATCGCGGCCAGACCAATCATTCGGCCCGCCTCGGCGCGCAAACCGATCGGCCTTGCGCTGCAGGGCGGCGGCTCGTGGGGCGCCTACACATGGGGCGTGCTCGATGCGCTGCTCGCGAGCCGTAGCATCACCATCACACAGCTGAGCGGTACGAGCGCCGGCGCGCTCAACGCGGCAGTCGTCGCGAGCGCGCTCGCCAACGGATCACCGGCGCAGGCGAGAAAGGCATTGCGCTCGTTCTGGCTGTCGATCGCCGCTCCCGATGCGCCCGAGGTCGTGCGCAGCTTCTTGGGTCCGCTGGAGCGGCATTGGCGCAATTCGATGAACGACTGGCTGCTCGCGAGCAGCCTCATGTCGCCGTACAGCGCGACGACACCCGGCATGCATCCACTGCGCGAAGCGATCGCCGCTCACGTCGACATCGACGCGATACGCAGCAAATCGGCGCCCGCACTGTTCGTCACCGTTACCAACGTCAGGACGGGACTGCCGCGCGTCATCTCGAACCGCGATATGTCGATCGATACTCTGCTCGCGTCGGCGTCTCTTCCGGAGCTCTTCGCTGCGGTGGAGATCGATGGTGAGCATTATTGGGATGGCGGCTACGGCGGCAATCCCACCTTGTGGCCGATGATTCATAGCGGCTTCGGCGACGATCTCATCATCGTGCAGCTCCTGCCGGACCGGATCGACGATCTTCCAACGGACGCACGGTCGATACGCCGGCGTGTCGGCGAGATCGTCTTTCATTCGAGCCTCGTTGCCGAGATGCAGGCGATCCATGCGATGAGGAACCTCGCGGCGCCAACGCATGCGCCTACGCGATTGGCCGAGTTGCGGGTACACCGCATCGGACCGCCGCGGCTCGCACTGTTCGACGAGGGCAGCGCGAGCGAGCGGGATCGCGCGTGGCTCGAGCTGTTGCACACCGAGGGCGTTGCAGCGGGCAGGCAGTTCATCGCCCGTCACAGCGACGATGTCGGTGTTCGCGAAACGCTCGACGTCGGCGGCGTTTACGTCGATTCGCGCAAGCCGAAGTTGCGAATGCCCACAAGGAACCCGCGACTCAATGTGGACATCACCGCGCTGTCGCAAGCGGCGTGACCGCAAGCACTCCAAGGAGCTCGGACATGAAATCCATCCTCGATCCTGACTTCGAGTACACGCCAAGCGTGGAGACCGATATCCGTGCGACCTTCGAGCGTGTCTGGCGCGAGCTCGATACCCGCGACCAGTCGCATACGAGTTCTGGAGACGACTGCAACAGCGTGTTGCTCGAATGCGACGGTGAGCTGGTCGATTCGTGCTCGGTGAAAGTGCTTCGCGTTCGCAAATCCTCCCTCGGCTTCGAGATGCTCGAGTTCGTCTGCCCGCGCTGCAAGCAGCGCCACGAATCGCTGCAGTTTCGCTGACCGCTGGAGTCGGAACCAGATACATGGCGATTGCGTGGTGCCTGAGGTAGTGCACTTACGAACGGAGATCTCGATGAACCGCCTGCTTTCCAACCTCCGGTCCTTTGCCGCGCTGTTAGCCATTGCTGCCGTAGTGAGCGGCACGGCGCGTGCCGCGGACCTGTCCGAGCCGGTCATCCTCGTGGCGTCGTCGCTACTCGACCCCACGTCTTTTCAACAGGCCGTCATCCTCGCTACGCCGCTCGACGACGGCAGTCACATCGGCTTCATCATCAACAAGCCGATCGGCGTGAAGCTGCAGGAGCTGTTGCCCGATGACCGGGCGGCGGGCAAGGTGAAAGAGTCAGTCTATCTGGGTGGCCCGGCGTTTCTTCCGGCAGTCTTCGCGCTGACGCGCACGCCGCCCGCAAGTGCGGGCGCCGCCGTACGGCTTCTGCCCGACCTATTCGCGGTAATGGACAGCGACGCCATCGATGGCATCATCGCCACCACGCCAAACGACGCGCGCTTTTTCCTGGGCATGATGGTGTGGCAGCCGGGCGCTCTCGAGGAGGAAGTGCATCAGAGCGTTTGGGAGCTTCGTCCGGCCGATGCCGAAGTCGTGCTTCACGCCAAGTCGCCGGGATTGTGGAAATCACTGCGCGGCCCGGGGCCGTACATCTAGCCGAACCGGATGACAGCGGTGTCAGCGATCGCGGACGGATAACCCAACTCGGTTTCCGAAGCCGTTGCGGCAAGTCACATTCGCCATCTGTCGGCAATTCATTGGCCCAGCCGGTCGGGAGCAAGACCGCGCCGCGCCGACGGTTTGGACCAGGCCGTGACGTCGCGGCGGACAACGCTTACAATCGCTGCGCAGCCGACCCGTGGGCCCGAGGGTCGACCGGCGAGACGCACAAGGAGGCTGCGTGGACGACACCGCAACGTCGACCCCGACGCGATCGCAGTTCGTGTTGCAGGAGGTGCAGCCCGCGCTGCTCGGGTTGATGGACGGCTCGGTCTCCACGCTCGCGCCGATCTTCGCGACGGCGGGGCTGACGGGACGAGCGTTGAGCGCGTTCTTCGTCGGGCTCGCCGCATCGCTTGGCGCCGGATTGAGCATGGGGTTGTCGGAAGCACTGTCCGACGATGGCACTGTGACCGGACGTGGAGGCCCCGTGCGCCGGGGCGCGATCACCGGCACGGCAACCGCCATCGGCGGAATGCTGCACACGCTTCCGTTCCTGATTCCGAATCTCGCGATCGCGCTCAATCTCGCCTACGTCGTCGTCGCCTGCGAGCTCATTGCGATCGCGTTCATCCGCTACCGTTTCATGGGCGGCGCGCTCGCCAATACGATCGTTCAGGTCGTGATCGGCGGTGCGCTCGTGTTCGCGATCGGCGTGTGGCTCGGTCGCGTCGGTGCGGGCTGACCGGCCATAGGCAGAAGCCACGACGGCGAGGGGATAAGGGGTGGCCACGCCGCATCTATACTCCGCTCCGGGCATCGCGCTGCGGCTGTTCGTTTTTGCCGGGCTGATGACATGCGGCCTGAGCGTCAATGGGGAGCGAAATCCTGCGCATCGCCGGCGAGGCGTTACGCAACGCGTTCCGGCACGCCGAGGCGGAGCAGATCGAAGTGGAGCTTCGCTACGACGAGCGCGATCTTCGCCTGCGCGTGCGCGACGACGGCAAGGGCATCGACCCGAAGGTCCTGAGCCAGGGCGGGCGCGAGGGACACTTCGGCATGCACGGCATGCGCGAGCGCGCCAAGCTCATCGGCGGCAAGCTCACGGTGTGGAGCGGGCTCGATTCCGGGGCCGAGGTCGAGCTGAGCGTTCCCGCCGCGCACGCGTACACATGGTCATCATCTTCAACGTGGCGCTCGCGGCTTGCGGAGAAGCTCAAACGCCAAGGGACGACCACCGATTCGTGAGTAGCGATCCCGATCGCATCCCGTGCGCCCAGTCGTGTAACCGGTAGACGGACCTGTTTCCACTGTGACGGCGCGGTGACCATGCGTCGTGGATCGGTGACCAAGCCCACGTACTCTCTACGGCAGCGAAAGTCAAAAGCCGCCTTTGCCCGATGCGAACGACACGGTGCCCGGTGCACCGCTCCTCCGCTTGCCCCAGTGACTGGTCATGCAATGCGATTCGATGAGTCATCGCGTGGCGTCTTGACGCTACAACGTCAAAGCGTTACGCTCGCCGGATGGATGATTCAAAGCGCGCTACCGTTTATTTTGACGCCGACGTTCACCAGGCGTTGCGTTTGAAGGCTGCGGCCGTCGATCGCTCGATCTCCGATATCGTTAATGAGGCCGTAAAGGTTGCGCTGGCCGAAGATGCTGAAGATCTTGCCGCCTTCGACGAGCGTAAGCGCGAGCGTAGCGTTTCCTTCGAATCCTTTGTCCGTGCCCTAAGGCAACGTGGCCGGATATAGACTCCTTATCAAGCCCTCTGCCGGAAAGGAGATCGAAGCGCTCGGTCAGAAGAAGGATCGCCAGCGCATCGTTAACCGAATCGTCGGGCTGGCCTCCGAACCGCGGCCCGCTGGCTGTGAAAAACTTGCCGGAGCTGAAGAGCGCTATCGCATTCGCCAAGGTCAGTTCCGCATCGTCTACTCGATTGACGACGCAACCCGCACGGTTGAAGTGGTCAAGGTCGGCCATCGGCGCGAAGTCTATCGTGGCGCCACCTAACCTCTCCATATCGACTTCGCCAACAGCGTCAACATGGCTGAGCAGCAGGTAACGAGGAACAGACTTGGTCCCTATATCCGGCGCACAATCACGACACAGCACAAGTCGGATACGGCCCATGCGAACGGCGCGAAGAATGCGGCCTGACGCAGCGAGCGCGTCCGACAAGAGCGCCTAGTCGGCGCGTGCATACGCGTTTCCCGGCCTTGAGCGCATAGCGTCCGACCGCCGGAAAATGGGCGCTTCAGACAAGACGCATGCAATTCGTGAAATACGGCCCCGCCACGCAGCGGGATCATCAGGCGGCAAAACACTTGAGTCGATTCTTGATGAGCAAAGTTCTTATCGTCATTGCAACCGCTGCGTTCTTCTCTGCGACGGCCGCGGCGTTGGCGTGGATGCCCGAAGCTTGGAGCTATTTCTCGCTCTACAACGATCCCAGACCGCTTATCGCGGCTGGTGGCGAGCCGGGAAGCTGCGGTCCGATGTTTGCGCATTGAGGAGCAGCGCAGTTCGCTCCGTCGATGCCTCGCACCTCACGCGCATTCGCTAGGTTCCGCTTTTGACCCGTTGCCATTCGGGCTTCAGGATAGCCTGCGCTCGTTCCACGATGGTCCGGATGTCGGCCTCCGTCTCGCTGTCCGGCGAGTCCTCCGACCGCAGGTGGCGAGTTGCGATGTCGATCGCCTGACTGAGACGCTCATGATCCTCGTCGTGGGGATTGATGAGCAGCTGGACCTTGGCCTGGGCGAGCACGATGTGCTCGAATTTTTGCAGCAGGGTCGCGTCCGAGTTGACCGGACCGCGGCCTTCTTCCCACTTGCTCTTCCACTTCGACTTGATCACCAACGCCGTTGCCAGCAGCGAAATGAGCTCCGCCAGCGCGTCGCGCAAGGCTTCGATCCACTTGTGTCGATTCCCGGAAATCGCCGTAGCATTGAACTGCCGCCTTGCCACGCTGAGCGTGACGACGGGGCCAATGATCGAAGCGACGAGGGCCGTGCTGGCGGACACCAGACCCAAGAGCAGGGTGCTTTCCATTGCGTTGGCGCCCGCCCGGGATCTTATTGGCAGGGCCGGGCGAGGCTGCACAGGACCTGAACCGAGGTCCATAAGCCCATAAAGCTGGCCCATACGACCCAGGCGTGGGGGGTCAACTCGAAGAGCGTGCTGTCGATCATTTGGAGAGCCTCCTACAAGTCAAAAGCGGCCGACGTTTGGGTCGCCGCGCATTGTTCGCTCCGCTGCCATGATGAACTGACGTGACCGCGCTGTATTTCCTGGGACGCGCATGTTGTCTCGTCGCGCAAAGTGTGCCGCTGTATCGGATCGAGACATATGCCCCCGATGGGGGATCGCCACATCGCAGCGGACGATCCCGCTCGCTCCGCGGCTTTGACGCACGAAGCCACGCTCCACCCGCTTCCTGGACCCATTCGGGGGATAGCGCGCTCGCCATTGAAGTCCGATAGTGCGCGTGGACTTCATGGATTCCACACGCGTACCTCACAACATGCCGGGTCGATTCTGGGTTGGCATTCTGATCGGGCTCACGATCGTCGCTCTCGTTTTCGGGCTGACCTAGCCGGAGCGCTGCACGTGAAGATCGAAGGCTTGATTACGGTCCGCAGCAGCTTCGGACACGGCGCGACGCTGGCCAGGTTCGAGGCTGCCATCCGGGCGAACGGAATGTCCGTTGTTGCACGCGTCGATCACGCAGACGGCGCGCTCGAGATGAGCGTGTCGCGGGACGCAACGACGCTGCTGATGTTCGGGAATCACGCACGCCAGGCCGAGCTGGTGAAGGCGTTTCGGCTCATCGCGCTCGAGCTGCCTTTCAAGGTGCTGATCTGGCAGGACGAGACTGGCCAGACGTGCATCTCGTACACCGATTTTCGGTGGCTTGCGACGCGCTACGGCGCCCGGCGCGACGATGTGTGTCTGTTCACCGACATGGCTGTGATGATCGATGGCATCGCAAGAAAGGCAGGGTCGCCGCCTTAGCGGCGTAGACTCAGCCATTGCTGACGATGCCCTTTCGGCAATGGCCTCTCCCGCACCCCCCGAGCGTTACCGCTTCGGACCCTTCGAGCTGCAGCCCGACAACCGACGGCTGCTGAAGGACCACGCAACGATTTCGCTGCGCCCGCGCGCCTTCGATCTGCTGGCGGCGCTCGTCGATCGCGCCGGACATCTCGTCACCAAGGACGAATTGCTTGACCAGGTGTGGCCGAAGATGGTGGTCGAGGAAGCCGCCCTACATGTGCAAGTCTCCGAACTGCGCAAAGTCCTCGGCGGCGACGCCATCACCACGGTGTCGGGACGAGGCTACCAGTTCACCCTGCCGGTGACGAAGGGAGACGGCGAAGCGAATCGTGCATCGAGACCGAAGCACAACCTGCCCTATCAGCTGACGAGCTTCGTCGGCCGCGAACAGGAGATCGCGCAGATCGAGGAGCTGGTGACGGCGCATCGGTTTGTGACCCTGACCGGTTCCGGTGGTGCAGGCAAGACGCGCCTGGCGATCGAAGTGGCGAGCCGGTTGACCGACGCGTTTCCCGACGGGGTATGGTTGGTAGAGCTCGCCGCGCTCTCGGACCCGCGTCTCGTGCCGCAAGCCGTAGCCCAGGTGCTGGAGATCAAGGAGCAGCCTACGCGGCCCGTGATCGAGACGCTCAGCGACGATCTTGCTTCGAAGAAGCTGCTGCTCGTTCTCGATAACGTCGAGCACCTGCTCGAGGCTTGCGTGCAATTCGCGGATCTCATTCTTCGTCGCACCCCGGATGTCGCGATGCTGGTGACCGGCCGCGAGCGGCTGGCGATCACGGGGGAGCTCACGTGTCGCGTGCCGTCGCTGACGGTGCCGGGAACGAACGAAGCGTTGACGCC
>DATMNH010000321.1:0-2525 GCA_035568975.1 Casimicrobiaceae bacterium | reverse complement strand
CACGCGCTTGGCCTTTTCCGCTGCAAGCGCCCGTGACGCGACCTGCGGCCGGAGGCTGCGGACGCGGGCAAGGATTTGCGCAAAGTCCGGGCGGACTGTCGCTGGAGCATGAACGCGCATGGCTTCCGGTTGCATGTTGTTAGCCTCCCAATGGCCGATATCCGCGCAGCCCGTGAGGCGCCTATTGGCGGCACCGCCGGCTGCGCGTTGGTTCGAAAGGCGGCTTATGGCCGCACTGGCCTCAAGGCTGCGATAAATTTCCAAAAAAGTCAATTTATGGAAAATCCGCTCGCAGCGATCGGCCGATCGCCTGGCGCCAAGCGAAGCCGAAATCAAACTGCTTTTTCAGCGTGATCGCGATGACGCGAGCTGTCCGAGATTGTCAGGCGGCAACGGCGGCACGGCGGCATGCGCCGCCGGGCGTGCGAGCAAGAGACCCCACGGCCCGCCGTCGGGGCAGGAAGCTTCCCGACGCGATGCCCGCGGCGCTTCGGAATGTCAGAAGACAAAAAACGAAGACGGGTACTAGCGCCCGCGCGCCACGCGCTCGATCTCGGCCCGCACCAGACGCTCGACCATGCCGGGCAGGTTGTCATCGAGCCACGACTTGAGCATCGGACGGAGCATCTCGCGCACGAGATCTTCGAGGGTGCGCGCATTCTGCACCAGCACGGTCTGCGCCAGCGCGTTGAAGGCGGAATCGACCGCGGCACTGGTCTCACGCGACAAGAGTCCGCTCTCCGAACCAAAACGCAGGGCGGCCGGGTCGCTCCGAGGCGGGGCCGGTTTGGGCTCGCTCTCGTCGAAGCTCACGTCGGAGAAACCTTCGATCTTGCGGAATTGCGGCGGTGCGCTCGGCGCTGGACCCGCTGCCGCAGCTTGAAGCGGGCTCGGTGGCGGCGCTGGCGGCGCCGGGTCGAAAGCGGGCGTCGTCATCGATTCGGTCAGATCGAGGATGTCGGAGGATTCCTCCTCGACCGGCTCATCGAAGGCGTCGGTCACAGCAGGCTCAGCGCGCTCCTCGCTCACATCCATCGCGGGCGGAGGCGGCTCCGGCATGATTCGCGGCGGTGGCGGCACGGGACGCGGTGCCGGCTTCGGCGGCTCGGCCGCCCGCGGCGTCGACTTGGTGGCATCGTCGTCGGCAATGATGCGGCGAATGGAGGCGAGAATCTCCTCCATCGATGGTTCTTGTGATTTCGCCGGCTGCGTCATGCGCGCATCCCCGCCTTAGAGCACGATCCGGAACACCCTGCCCCCGGGTTTGATCCGAGGGTGGAGGCCGGTCTTCCGAACAGATCGCGCTCCACCAAAATCCAGTTGCCCTACGTGCCCGCCACGGATCGCGACGGTTGCTCGCCCGCAACCAACCGCGAATCATCAGATCAACTATGCAACGCTTAACGCAAGTATGTCATGGCGAAAGTCGATGGCAACCGAATCTGTAACAAACATTCGCCGCGATGGTTACTGCACGCGGCGACAGCTGGTGCTAGCGACCGTCAGGATTGCGCAAGCCCACCCAGGCGTCGCGCACCTGCTGGTAATGCACCATCGGGTCGTAGACCTGGATGTTGAGACCGAGCCTCTGCATCGACAATGCACCGACCGCCGCAAGCAAGGTGTAAGAGGCGACAACGCGATCGTGCTGCGCGGTGACGAGCGCAACGCGCGCGTTCACCAGTTCCTGCTGGGCGTTGAGCACGTCGAGCGTCGTCCGCTGTCCGACCCGCGCTTCCTCGCGCACGCCGTTGAGCGCGATCTCCGCCGCGTTCACCTGCGCCGTCGTCGACTCGATCTGCGCCTTGGCGGCATCGAGTTGCCCCCAGCTTTGCACCACGGTCGCCCGCGCCTGGTCGCGGTTGACGTCGAGATTGAGCCGCTGCTGACCCAGCGTTTCTTTGGACTGACGGACCGCGGAATACTCGCCCCCGCCCTGGTAGATCGGCACGGACAACTGCGCGACGGCCGAGAGCTGCGTCAGCCGGATCACCTCGAAGGCGGGATTCTGCCCTTGCAGCACGCTGCCCGTCACCGTGAGGTTCGGATAGAGCGCTCCTTCGCTGATCTTGACGGCGAGCTCGGCAACGTCGACGCCATAGGCCGCAGCAAGAACCGAGGGGCTTTGCGCCTGGCCTTGCGCGATCGCCCTTGCAAGCACGTTGGGCGACAGCCGGTCGACAGGCGTGCCCGCAGCGAGGGTGCCCGGATCGACGCCGATCACCCGGCGATAATTCGCTCGCGATGTCACGTATTGCGACTGGGCGGCGAGAAGTTGCGAGCGTCCGGCGGCGAGCCGCGATTCGGCTTGCGCTACGTCGGTGCGCGTTACTTCGCCGACGTTGAAGCGGTCGCGAGTCTGCTTGAGCTGTTCGGTCAGAACTTCGACGTTGCGCCGCTGCAGATCGAGCACCGCCTGATCGCGCAACAGATTCATATAAGCGGTCGCGGCATCGAGCAGCACCTGCTGCTCGGTGACACGCAAGGTCTCGCGCGCCGCATCCACCTGACTTTCCGCCTGACGG
>DATMNH010000320.1:0-5409 GCA_035568975.1 Casimicrobiaceae bacterium | reverse complement strand
TTGGCCCGTCGCCCACACGTCGGTGACGCCGACGTGGACGATCTGCTGCGTGCCGGTTCCGGTCAGGTTGATAAAGGCAACCTGGCCCGGGGCCGAACTGCGAAACTGGATCGGCTGCGGCGTCGTGCCGGTGATCTCCAGCACGCCGGTGATTTTTTGTTCGCTGCCGACCGCGAACACGTAGTTCTTGCCGATCGACGAAACGAACCGTGCGTTGGCAAACGACGAGCTGCCCGAGATCGTTGCGCTGGCGATCGCGCACAGATCACGGAATCGGACCGTGCCGATACCGGCGACAAATGCGCCGTTGTTCGACCAGTTGCCGCCGAGCTCGACGGCGCCGCTGCCGCCATCGAGCGCGCCCCCAGGCTGGATCGTGACGTTCCGCGCGTTCAGCGCCTGTCCGCTGCCGACCTGCAGCGTTCCGGCGACGATAAGGTCGGTACAGCCGAGGTCGAGCGTGCCGCTATTGAGGCTGACGATCGCGTTGGCCGGAACGACGAAATCGGCCGCCGCGAGCAGAGGGCACAGCGACAGCACGATTGCGGCGGCGCGCAGTCCATAACGGGCGAAAACCCGAGCGAATTGCCTCGTTGTTTCGATCCCGCTCTCCCATCCGTTTCCGCAGCGCACCCTCGTCCGGACCCCGGTGGGTATCACCCATATATATGAGGGTCACGTTAGTTGCATACACATTCTCTGTCAACTGCGCAACCAAAGTTGCAATAAGCGCCCAGCGGAGCGAAAACACGACAAACGCGTGGCGAAGGATCAGTCGCGTTGGAGTACGGCCAACGAATGGAGGCTGGGCGCCAGCGGAGCGTGCTATCGATGCCGCGTCGCATCGACCTCAAGCGTATTCGTACGAACCTTGTACAGGACGAAGGATTGGATGTCGATCGATTGGATGTCGATCATGTCCCGCACGTCGCGCCGAACGACGCCGGCAATTCGAGCGCCACCACACAAATGAATGCGTTCTGGCTGCTGCTGAAACGTGCTGCTGAAAACGGCCGGACGAATCAGTGCGCGGAAACCGCGCAGCTCACCGCTTGATGCCACTTGCGATCGTGGCGGCCTCCGACGAACATGCCCGCGCGCAGCATGGAGAGCTGCCCGAGCAGGGCGCCGTTATCGTCGGAATAGACTGCGTTGTCGCACGCATCGAGCAGCTTGAACATTGCCGCGCGTGATGGAGATGGAGTGCTCGACTGTTGGTTCCGGGACATGAAACTTCCCCGTTTGGGGCGGTACGAAGAGTCAGGCTAGGCGCCTTGCTCGGCGACGTCAATCGGCAAATCGTGCTGCACATGCAGCATTTCGGAGCCCCTCCGCTTGTTTTTCCGCACTGACGCAAGGTATGTTGCAGGACATCATGGGCGACAAGAAAAAACCCTTAAGCCCGACCGGCAAGAAGAACCGCCACGTCAAGGCGTGGATGCAGCAGCACGTCAACGACCATTGGGTGCAGGAAGCGCAGCGGCTCGGCTACCGCTCGCGTGCCGCATTCAAGCTTGCCGAGGTGGCCGAAAAGGACAAGCTGTTCCGCCCCGGGCTCGCGGTAGTGGATCTCGGCTCGGCGCCCGGAAGCTGGTCGCAGTTGCTGCGCGAACGGCTGGGACGGTCGGCACGCATTGTTGCGCTCGATCTGGCGCCGATGGACCCGGTCCCCGGGGTGCATTTCCTGCAGGCTGATTTTCGGGAGGCGGCGGGCCTGGACGCGCTCGCCCGCATGCTCGAAGGCCGCAAAGTCGACCTTGTAGTGTCCGACCTGGCCCCCAATCTAAGCGGAGTCGAATCCGCCGATCAGGCGCGGAGCGTGCACTTAAACGAGCTGGCGCTCGACTTCGCGGTTCAATGGCTGCAACCTGGAGGCGATTTTGTCGTCAAAGCGTTCCAAGGCGAGGGATTCATCGAGTTTCAGCGCGCAATAAAGATCCATTTCGACAAGGTTTACGTAAGAAAACCCAAGGCTTCGCGCGATCGCAGCCGCGAGGTGTATCTAGTCGGCAAGGGATTCACCGTTTTGTCGCCCGTCAACGACAGAATATCGGGCGCAACGCCGTCTGGCGGTGCGTCTGGCGTCAGTGGCCGGTAAGGGCTAAAATTTACGTGCTTTTGAGGGATATCGGCCTGTGGGGCCTGAAGGAATACGTTGAACAATCTGCTTAAGAACGTTGGCATCTGGCTGGTCATCGGCCTGGTGGTATTGACCGTCGTCAAGCAATTCGACGCCCGCCAGACCACGCGCGAGGCTGTTTCCTATTCCGAGTTCATGGACCTGGCCAAGCAAGGCAAGGTTGAATCCGCTTCGATCGAGGGCCGGACCATCAAGTGGGTCGGCAGCGACAAGAAGACCAACATTACCTACAGCCCGGGCGACTTGTGGATGGTCGGAGATCTGGTCAAGGATGGGGTCAAGGTCCAGGCCAAGCCCGAGGAAGAGCAAAGCTTTTTAGCCCAGGTCTTCATCTCCTGGTTCCCGATGCTGCTCCTTATCGGGGTGTGGATTTTCTTCATGCGACAAATGCAGGGCGGCGGACGAGGCGGTGCGTTCTCCTTCGGCAAGAGCAAGGCGCGCATGCTCGACGAGGCCAACAACACGGTGACCTTCGCCGATGTCGCCGGCTGCGACGAAGCCAAGGAAGAAGTCGCCGAGCTGGTCGAGTTCCTGCGCGACCCGTCCAAGTTCCAGAAGCTGGGCGGGCGCATTCCGCGCGGCGTGCTGATGGTCGGCAATCCGGGCACCGGCAAGACGCTGCTCGCCAAGGCGATCGCCGGCGAAGCCAAGGTTCCGTTCTTCTCGATCTCGGGCTCGGACTTTGTCGAGATGTTCGTCGGCGTCGGCGCGGCGCGCGTGCGCGACATGTTCGAGCAGGCGAAGAAGAACGCGCCGTGCATCGTGTTCATAGACGAAATCGACGCCGTTGGCCGCCAGCGCGGCGCGGGTCTGGGCGGTGGCAACGACGAGCGCGAGCAGACGCTCAATCAGTTGCTGGTCGAGATGGACGGCTTCGAGGGCAACTCGGGCGTGATCGTCATCGCCGCCACCAACCGGCCCGACGTGCTCGACCCGGCGCTGATGCGCCCCGGCCGCTTCGACCGCCAGGTGGTCGTGCCGCTGCCGGATATCCGCGGCCGCGAGCAGATTCTCCTGGTGCACATGCGCAAGGTTCCGCTTGCCACCGACGTCAAGGCCGAGGTGATCGCGCGCGGCACACCGGGCTTCTCCGGCGCGGACTTGGCCAATCTGGTCAACGAGGCGGCGCTGTTCGCCGCGCGCAAGAGCAAGCGCCTGGTCGACATGGAAGACTTCGAGATGGCCAAGGACAAGATCATGATGGGCGCCGAGCGCAAATCGATGGTCATGTCCGAGGAAGAGAAGCGTAACACCGCGTATCACGAGTCGGGACATACGGTGGTGGCGAAGCTCCTGCCCAAGTCCGACCCGGTTCATAAGGTGACCATCATTCCGCGCGGGCGCGCGTTGGGCGTCACCATGCAGCTCCCCGAGCAGGACCGCTACTCGTACGATCGCGATTACCTTCTGCAGCGCATCGCCGTGCTCTTCGGCGGCCGCATCGCGGAAGAAATCTTCATGCATCAAATGACGACTGGCGCCGGCAACGACTTCGAGCGCGCGACGCAAATGGCGCGCGACATGGTCACCCGCTACGGCATGTCGGATACGCTGGGGCCCATGGTCTACGCCGAGAACGAGGGCGAAGTCTTCCTCGGCCGCTCGATCGCGACGCAGAAAAACGTCTCCGAGGCGACCATGCAAAAGGTCGATCTCGAGATCCGGCGCATCATCGACGAGCAGTATGGATTGGCGCGCAAGCTCATCGAAGAAAACCGCGACAAGGTCGAGATGATGGCGAAGAACTTGCTCGAATTGGAAACGCTCGACAGCGAGCAAGTCGAGGACATCATGCAGGGTCGGCCGCCGCGTCCGCCCAAGCCTTCGTCATCGCCTGCCAACCCCACCTTCGGCCCTGACGCAGGTCCCGACGCCGCGCCCACCGCGACCCCGGCCTAACGCGCCATCCGCGCCGTGTCCGGTCGCATGGAGAGGGCCGGAAGTGGGGGGACGACGATGGCCGCGCATTCCAACGCGCTGATCTGCGGCCGGCATCGCCTCTCCCTCGATCGCCCATTGGTCATGGGCGTGCTCAACGTCACCCCGGACTCCTTTGCCGACGGCGGCGCCTTTCTCGATCTGCGTGACGCGACCGATCGCGTTCGGCAGATGCTTGGCGAGGGCGCCGACATCGTCGATATCGGCGGCGAGTCGACCCGGCCTGGCGCTGCGCCGACAGCGGAGGCGGACGAGCTCGAGCGCGTCATTCCCTTGCTGGAGACCATACGCCCGGGCTGCGACGCGCGCGGCGTGCCGATCTCGGTCGACACGCGCAAGCCGGCGGTGATGCGCGCGGCGATCGCTGCGGGTGCATCAATGATCAACGACATCAACGCGCTGCGCGCACCCGGCGCAATGGACGCCGTGTCGGAGGGCGGCGCCGCAATCTGCCTGATGCATATGCAAGGCGAGCCGGCGACGATGCAGCACGGCGCCAGCTACGACGACGTTGTTGCCGATGTGGCCGCGTTTCTCGCGCAGCGTGTCGCGGCGTGCCTGGCCGCGGGCATCGACCGGGACCGGATCGTGCTCGACCCTGGTTTTGGCTTCGGCAAGACTGTGGAACATAATCTGGCCTTGCTGCGGCGCCTGGCCGAAATTGCCGCGCTCGGATATCCGCTGCTCGCAGGGCTGTCGAGAAAGTCGACCATCGGCGTCCTGACCGGTCGCGACGTCGACGACCGGATGGCGGGCAGCGTCGCCGCGGCGCTGGCGGCGGTCGCGCGCGGTGCCGCGATTGTTCGAGTGCACGATGTACGTGAGACGGCAGACGCGCTCAAGGTCTGGTGCGCGGTGCAAGGCGAGCAACCGCAGATGGGTTGACGGTTACGATGAGCAAAAAATATTTTGGCACCGACGGTGTTCGCGGTCGCGTGGGCGAGCTACCGATCACGCCGGAGCTCGTGCTGCGTCTGGGTTACGCCGCCGGTCGCGTGCTGGCGGCTGAATCCGCAGGGCGCCCAGGCGAGACTCCCGCAGTATTGATCGGCAAGGACACGCGCATCTCCGGCTACTTATTGGAGGCCGCGCTGGAAGCGGGCCTCTCCGCCGCCGGCGTCGATGTCTATCTCTCGGGCCCGCTGCCCACGCCCGCGGTCGCGTATCTCACCCGCGCGTTGCGGCTCTCGGCGGGCATCGTGATCAGCGCCTCGCACAATCCGTTCGAGGACAACGGCATCAAGTTTTTTTCGGCCGCGGGAACCAAGCTGCCCGACTCGGTCGAGCACGCTATCGAGCGCAGCATGGACGAGCCTCTCGCGTGCGTTTCG
>DATMNH010000319.1:0-51903 GCA_035568975.1 Casimicrobiaceae bacterium | reverse complement strand
GGCGTCAATCCCATGGAATCGGTCGCCGCAAACAGTGCCCGAGTGCCGACTCCAGTCTGGAAAATGAATATTTCCGGAGGTGTTGATCCCCACCCGCCGATCAATGCCCGGATGCGTTCAGGATCGACATCCGGAACTTCCGCCAGCGCAGGCGCCAAAAACGGCGTACCTCCGTATTTGCCGATCAGGCTGGCCACGCGATCCCCCGCGCGGCTTTCGAGAATAGCGACAGTCTTGTCTTTCATGGGTGTCTGAGCGCAAAGGCCCTTCCTGGCCGTGCACTAGTTTGCCATAGGAACGTTTTCCAAGCGTGTGTTGGATTCGAGATAGAATCTCAGCAGTTTCAAGGTGCTCCCAAGGTGACCCGACGTGGCAATGACTGCGGCACAGCTGTTCGTTAAATGTCTCGAGAACGAAGGCGTCGAATACATCTTCGGCATTCCCGGCGAAGAGAACATCGACATCATGGACGCGCTGCTCGACAGTCCGATCACTTTCGTTACCACGCATCACGAGCAGGGTGCTGCTTTCATGGCCGACGTCTACGGACGGCTGACCGGCAGGGCGGGCGTTTGCATGTCGACGCTGGGCCCTGGAGCAACCAACCTGATTACCGGCGTCGCGGACGCCAACATGGACCGTGTGCCTATCGTCGCCATCGCGGGCCAGGGTGCCACCACCCGCCTGCACAAGGAAAGTCATCAGATTCTCGATCTGGTGAACATGTTTCATCCGATCACCAAATATTCGGCGCAGATTCTCGAGCCGGGAATCGTTCCGGAGATCGTGCGCAAGGCATTCAAAGTCTCCCAAACCGAGAAGCCGGGTGGCGCGTTCATCGACTTCCCGGAAAACATCGCGGAAATGAAGGTCGACAAAAAGCCGATCAAGGTGCAGACCGCGTACACCTCGATTACTCCCGAGCGCAAGATCGAGCAGGCCGTCCAGATCATCTCCAAGGCGAGGTTTCCGGTCATCCTCGCCGGTAATGGCGTGATCCGGCAGGGCGCGGCGGATTCGCTGGTGACCTTTGCCGAGGTCTTGCGCATCCCGGTAGCCAACACCTTCATGGCAAAAGGTGTCATGCCTTTCAATAATGATCTCGCGCTGGGCACGATAGGATTGAAGGCGCGCGACCTTCCGTGGTTTGCCTTCGAAAAGGCCGATGTCGTGATTTGCGTCGGCTACGACATGGTCGAGTATCACCCGGAAATGTGGAATCCGAACGGTGACAAGATCATCGTCCATATCGACGCCTTGCCGGCCGAGGTCGACGAGCGTTATATCGTCGCGGTAGGAGTGCTGGGAGACATTTCTGTAACGTTGAGAGCGATTGCGCTGCGCGCCACTCCGCAGAAGAGCGCCGCCTTCAAAGCGGTGCGCAGGGCTATCATCGACGATCGTTCGGCATACGCCAACGACCAAGGCTTTCCCGTCAAGCCGCAGAAAATTGTCTGGGATCTTCGCGAAGTCCTCGGTCCGGACGACATCGCCATATCGGACGTGGGCGCGCACAAGATGTGGATGTCCCGCATGTACCGTGCCGAGCGGCCCAACACCTGCATCATCTCCAACGGCTTCGCGTCTATGGGCATCGCCGTTCCGGGAGCGATCGCCGCCAAGCTTGCCTATCCCGATCGCAAGGTCGTCGCGGTGACCGGTGACGCCGGGTTCATGATGAATTCGCAGGAAATCGAAACCGCGATGCGCATGAAGACCGCGTTCGTGGCGCTTATCTGGAGCGATTCCGAATACGGGCTCATCACCTGGCATCAGTTGCGACACTTCGGCCGGCCGAGCCACATCGCCTTCAAAAACCCCGATTTCGTGAAATACGCGGAAAGCTTCGGCGCCAAAGGCTACCGGATCGAGAAATCCGCGGATCTCGTGCCTACGCTCAAGGTCGCGCTTGCCGACGACACTGTCTCGATCATCGATTGTCCGGTCGATTATTCGGAAAACATGAAGCTTACCCAGCGGCTCAAGGATCTGCGGTCGCCGCTGTGACCGGGGGCAGCGAAAACGTTCTCACCGGAACCGGGTCATGAAAATCCGAGCCGTCGTGCTCTACGCGATGGACGCGAAGCCGCCCTTTGCCGAGTCGCGTCCGCTGTCGATCGAAGAGGTCGACATCAACCGCGCCTTCGATCTGCTGAACGAGGGCAGGGCGGTGCGTCAGGTCGTCGTGTTCCACTGATATGGAGCTCAATCACCTTCAATCGTTTATCGCCGTTGCCAAGCTCGGCCACCTGACGCGTGCTGCCGAGACCCTGCATCTGAGTCAACCCGCGCTGTCAGGGCAGATCAAGGCTCTCGAGGAAAGCCTGGGCGTGACGCTGTTCGAGCGCTCTTCGTCGGGAATGTCGCTCACCACATCGGGGCGGCGCCTGCTGGAGGACGCGCAACGCGTCATGGAGGCGGTGCAGCAGCTCAAGAATGCTGCGCAACGTCTCCAGGGCCGGACGACCGGCACGATCAAGATCGGCACGGTGTTGGACCCGTCCATACTGCAGGTGGGAGAGCTTCTATCGCTCGCCTTCGAGCGCCATCCTCAACTCGAGCTCGAGCTGCACCAGGTTCTGTCCAGCGACGCCCTGGTCGGCGTACGCAACGGTACCCTCGACGCGAGCTTCTACTTCGGTCGCCAGCCCGAAGGAGACCTGGATGCGGTCGCGCTGCGTGAAATTACCTATCGGGTGACCATTCCCATTGCCTGGGCCGGCGAGCTCATGAGCGCGCCGTGGGAAGTCGTCGCCGAACGGCCGTGGATCATTACCCCGGAACATAGCTCGCATCGAATCCTGGTCATGGAGCTTTTCCACGATCGCTCCGCGTTGCCGGCAAGAATTATCGAAGCCGACAACGAGCCGGTGATCATCAATCTGGTCGAGTCGCAGGTCGGCGTGAGCCTGGTGCGCGAGGAGCTTGCTTCGGCATCCAGCAAGGCGGGGCGCGCCGCCATCTGGCCGGGCGCCAGCGCGATCACGAAGCTTTGGCTGGTGTATGACGCCAAACGAAATGCCGATCCGCTGTTGCAAGCGCTGCTGGAGGTGCTCTACGAGATCTGGCCGGGTTCCGCAAAAGTCGAAGCACCGGCCCCGGACGACGCGTAGCGCTGCCTCGTCTGGCCCGGGATCGTCTTTGCCGCGCCTGTCAAAACCACACATAATGAAGAATAAGCATCGGACGCTTGCGCGAAAACGCAATAGTCCGCGACCCGCGCGCGAGGACTGCGGTCCGCTCGAATTCCGCCATCGCTGGTTATTGGAGCGGTAGGAACTAACGACGACATGGCCTGGCTTCCGTTGGGGTTGAGTGACCGTGCTGCGCGGCTCAGCATCCGTGCGCGATTGCTGCTGCTATCCTGCCGCGGCCGCCGCGGCGCAGGCATGAGTGTGATTCACGACTGCGGCTACTCCGGCATCCGGTGACGGCGGGGAATCATGACTCGCGCCGGCGCGGGCGGCACCACCGGCGGAGGGCGATACAGCGCATAGAACTGGCGCACAAGCTTGACGTATTCCTGCGTTTCAGGAAAAGGAGGGATGTTTTGCCTGTAATGTTGTACCGTCTGTTCGCCGGCGTTGTACGCCGCCAGCGCGAGGCCGAGGTCGTTGGCGAACAGCACCAGGAGATCGCGCAGGTAGCGCGTGCCGATCGAAAGGTTTATCGCTGGATCAAGAAGCTTTTGTTCGGCGGACCGTCCTTTGTCTGCCACGACACCGTAGCGAGCGCCGGTATCCGGAGTGACCTGCATGAGGCCCAGCGCTCCCTTGGGCGATACCGCGGCGGGCTCGAATGCGGATTCGACCGCGATTACCGCCTTGACCAGAGCAGGGTCGAGACCGTTCAGCTTTGCGTCTCGCTCGATCAGTGGCGCGAATTTCGCGGCATTCGGATGCCTGGTCACGTACTGATACATGCGCGAGCGCGAGAAGTCTTCGCTCTCCGCAGGAGCGGCGGCTTTGGCTCGTGCGGCTGCATCGAGATTGGTCTCACCTTTGAAAAAGAGTTGATAACGCTCGTCGAGTTTTTCGGTGGCGAAGTGCGCGGCGCCCTGTTCGTCGAGGTAGCCCCAAAGATCCGCGCGGGCGATTCCCGCGAACAGTGCCAACGCGACCGCGATCAGACGCGCAATCGACGACCCGCTACGCCGCGACCGCTGCTTTCCGCCGCTAGGACCCGAGCGCTTTATGTCCACGGTGTAGCCGACCGTCGCGGCTTCGGGCAGATGAAACATGGAACCTCTTGGGGCAGGACGGCGACTAAGGCATCAGTACACTATATGCCGGCTTCATCATGGTGAGCACTCTCCACAGCCTGTGCGCTCTGATGCTGGGTCTCTCCTTGGGCACCCCGCTCGCGCTGGCGCAAGTACCGCTGGCAACCGATGCACAGGATGCGAGCGACATCGTCGTACACGTGAAGAAAGACGGCGCGATAATCATCGTCGATGTCGAAATGGCGGTGCAGGCGTCACCGCTGGCGACGTGGGATGTGTTGACCGATTACGATCACATGGCGCAATTCGTCACCAACGTGCAGTCCTCCAAGATCACCGGTCGAAAAGGAAACACGCTTGTCGTTGCCCAGAAGAGCGGTACTGCCTTCGGGCTCTTGAAATTCTCGTTCGACAACGTTCGTGAGGTCGAGCTGGTCCCGCACAGCGAAATCCGCTCGAACTTGATCAGCGGTGATATGAAGGCTTCGGCATTCACGACCCGCCTCATGAGCGATGGAGGCGGCGTAACGCGAGTCCTCAATCACGGCGAATTCGTGCCTACGATGTGGGTGCCGCCGGTGATCGGAACCGCCTTCCTGGAAGCGGAGACCCGCAGACAGTTTCACGAGCTGCGAAACGAGATCATGCGTCGAACCTTGGCACCCAGGGCTGGCATGCCGGCGGTTCCATGACGGCCGCGAGCCGGTCCGGCGCTACAAACCCAGCCAGGCGATTGCCTTCTCCTCGTCCTCTCGCGAAGGCTCGGCAAATCCCTTGTAGCCCAGCACCGTGAGCGCGCTTCGACCGGCGTCGCTTTGCGCGAGTCCGAGCAAAACAGCGTGAATCTGTTGCTCGTCGTCGGCCGAAAGCATGGTCGAAGCGATCATCTGTTTGATCGGCACCGGGCGCGAAGATAAAAGCACCTTGCCGCCCTTTTGGGTCCACGACTGCACCACCGCTTTGGCCGCGGTAGCGCCTGCGTGGGCGAATCCGTACTCGACGTAGAACGGCACCGCATCCTGATATCGGGTGGTGACGATCTTGACGTCGGCGGCGCCGAGCTTCTGGTCGCGCAGCATGGCTCGCAGCATGGCCGCCGTAATGGAATCGGGATCGGGGCTCACTATGGTGCGACCCCGGAGATCCTCGAGGCGGGTGAAGGACTGGTCCTTGTTCATCAGCAGCGAGACCGCGTAATCGGTATAGCCAGTCGTCCAGGCGACCGATTTGTATTTGCCGGCTTTGATCGCAGCCAGCGCCACGTGCGCAGGATGGACGAAAGCGAGGTCGTACTCCTGGCGCGCGAGGCCTGCGCGCAAATCGTCATAGGCACTGACGACGACGGTATGCACCGGCCGCTTGAGCGCCCGGGCAAGCAGCTCCGTGAGGGGCTGGAAGCGGGCCGCGATTTCCTTGTTGGTCTGGTAATAGGTGATGCCCTCGGTGATGGCGAAGACGAGGTCGGCTGCTGCGGCAGATGGCGCGGCCAGAGCGAGCCATACAGCGATGATGGCGGTGAGCAAAGATCGGATCATGCTAGGGTGGATTTTCCGGCGAGAAAACCCGAGCGCCTGGGTCGGCACCGGGCTTCGCCGATGTGGGCGGATAATCGCACCACGACGCGACTTATCCGTGCGGCTTCGTTTGATGCGCAGCATATCACAGCATCGACACGGCTTTCGAGCGCGGGCTCGCGCGTGTCGCAATCTCAAAGAAGGCGCTGCGTTTTTACGAAGAACCGTAGCTGCATCCGCCCGCTGCTGCAGCGCACAAACGAACATTTCCGCCGATCGCTGGACCGCTGATCGTGCGCCGAACAATTGGGGTGTAGCTGCTCGGTCACATCCGCGTCATACTGAAAGCCTAGGTTTCCGCCGACGTCTCATTCGTTCATGACGCCCTATCTGTCGATCGAAGCGCTGACCGTTTCTTACGGCACGACACGTGTTCTCGACCGGGTGAGCTTAAGCGTGCAGCGCGGCGAGATGATCGCGCTGCTCGGGAGCTCGGGTTGCGGCAAGACGACCTTGCTGCGCTCGATCGCCGGCTTCGTGCTTCCGGATTCGGGAGCGATTCGCGTCGACGGGAAGGAAATCACCCATCTGCCACCCGAGGCGCGCGAAACGGCGATGATGTTTCAGTCCTACGCCTTGTGGCCGCACATGAGCGTCGCGGACAACATCGGCTACGGCTTGCGCATGCGCAACTGGAAGAAGGAAGCGATCGCCGCGCGCGTGACCGAGATGCTCAAGCTGCTGCAGCTCGACGGTTTCGGACCGCGCGCGGTGACGCAGCTTTCGGGCGGCCAGCGGCAGCGCGTCGCCCTGGGCCGCGCACTTGCGGTCGATCCTCGCCTGCTGCTGCTCGATGAGCCGATGTCGAATCTCGACTACAAGGTGCGCCTTGAGCTGCGCCACGAGCTTCGCGCGCTGCAGCAGCGGATTGGAATCACCGCCGTGTATGTGACGCACGACCGCGAGGAAGCGCTGACGCTGGCCGACCGAATCGCGGTCATCGACGCCGGGCGCATCGTGCAGATCGGCGCGCCGGAGGAAATCTTTCATCGCCCGACGTCGGCTTTCGTCGCTGGATTCATGGGCGCGGACAATGCGCTCGACGTCGCGCGCGCCGGAGACGGCGCGATCAAGGCCATCGGACTCGACACCACGCCGGATCAGCGCATTCGCGTCCATTTTCGCAGCGACTCGGCAAGGCTTGCTCCTGCCGCCGCCGCGCATGCGCTTGTCAGCGGCGCGAATGCGCCTGCCAGCGCCACGAATGCTCCCGCATTGGGCGATCTGGTTCTGACCGGAATCGTGGCGCAGTCGGTATACGTCGGGCAGGGCTATCGGTATCGTGTGCGCACCGACGATGCCGATATCTGGGTTCACGCATCGGAGCGCGTTCTCGAAGGGACGCCGACCTGTGTCGTCGTGCCGCGTGATGCGCTGCTGCTTTTTCCCGCCAATCAACCACGTAGTTCCTAGGAGGTCGACATGAAGTTTCGCTTGCTGCTACTCGCCGCCGCGCTTGCATTTGCCGGTGGATTTGCTGGTGGACTGGGCGCCCAGACGCTCAACGTCGTCACCGCCGGCGACCAGAACATGGTCGATTACGTCAACAACTACCTGGCACCGAAGTTCGAGGCGATGAACCCCGGCGTCAAGGTGCGCGCGGTGGGAACCGGGCCCGGAGATTCCGGCTCGCAGAAAATCTACGAAAAGCTTTCGGCGCAGCAGAAGGCCAACGTTGCCGAGTGGGATGTCGACGTCGCGGTCGTGCATCAGCGCGGCGCCGCGACGATGGTCGGTGAAAAGCTGTTGATGCCCTACCGTAACGACATCGGTGCGGGCAAGCTGGTCACGCGCGACACGGCCAAGAATGCTCTGGGCGCGAACGTCGACGGCTACGTGCTGCCGATGTTTCACAGCCAGATCGCGTTCGCGTACAACCCCGAGCTGATCAAAGCGCCGCCGAAATCTTTCGGCGAGCTCACCGAATGGGTCAAGAAGAATCCAAAGCAATTCGGCTACAACGGCGTCAAGGGGGGCATGTCGGGCGTGGGTTTCGTGATGGGGTGGGTGGAGGCGAGCACCGGCATGGCCGACAAGCTGGAGAAGGGCCCGTACGACGCCAGCCAGAAGGCGGCGATCGACAAGGCGCTCGGCGGGCTCAAGGATTTCAATCAATACGTGGTGATGACGCCGGGCAATGCCGGCACGCTGGACATGCTCAACCGCGGCGAGATCGCCATCGGACCGGTGTGGGTCGACATGTTCTACACCTGGCAGGCGGATGGTCGGATGAGCCCGAAGATGAAGCTCTCGCTGCCTTCGCCCGGACTGCCCGGGCAGCCGATGTACTACGTGATCCCGGCCAAGGCGGCGCACGCTCAACTGGCCAAGAAGTTCATCGACCTGGCCGAGAGTCCTGAAGTGCAGGCGGAAGGCATCGTCAAGCAATTCAACTGGTATCCGGGTATCGATCCCCAGCACGTGCAGTCGAAGATGGACCAGGCGAGCTGGAACAAGCTCTTCACCGACATCTCGCCCTCCGATCTGTCGAGATACGGCAGGCCATTCCCATTGTCGGAATATTTCACCGATATCGTCGAGGGGTATGAGCGGGTCGTGATCAAGTAGACGGCACCAATTACTGTAAGAAGCGCGTGACGCGGCGACGCGAATGTTCGTCATCCCCGCGAAGGCGGGGATCCACTTGGACCCGATAAAAATCCAATGGATTCCCGCTTTCGCGGGAATGACGAACTTGTGTGAGCGCTGCTTCGAAACATGTCTGAATCAAGACCGCCAGATTCCCCCACAACGAAAGCGACGAGGTCCGTTGAGCGCGCCGATTCGATGAGGGATGACCGCTGGGTCGGCCTCGCATTGCTTGCTCCGGCGCTCGCGGTCATTCTCGTTTTCTTCGTGGCGCCTCTCGCGATGTCCGCGGTGGTTGCTTTCCGGCGCAAGGACGGTGGGCTCACGCTCGAACACTTCGCCAAATCGTTCGATCTCTACACCACCGATCTCCTGTTCACGCTGGCGATCGTCCTCGCTTCGACCGTGCTGATCGGGCTGGTCGCGATTGCCATCGCGGGCTACCTTACGCTGGGCGAAAACCCGCGCGCGGTGGCGATCCTGCGCTGGCTCTATCGTTGGCCGCTGTTTATTCCGTTCGTGGTGGCGGGCCAGGTGATGCGCACTTTCCTCGCCAAGAACGGCATGCTCAACCATGTGCTGATCGGCACCGGCCTGATCGAGCCCTTATCGGCGCAGAGCCTGCTCGACTGGCGGGGCATCGTCGTCGCCTTCGTCTGGAAGCAGGCGCCGTTCGTTACGCTGCTCCTGGCCGGCGCGATGGCCTCGATCGAAACACAGCACATCGAGGCCGCCCGCAACCTCGGCGCGCGGCGTTTGCGCGTTCTGATCGACATTATCCTGCCGCAGGTCCGCGGGACGCTGCTGGTCGGTCTGGTGTTGTCGTTCGTGACCATGCTGTCGGTGCTGTCGGTTCCGTTGATGATCAATCCCAATTCGCCGACGATGATGACGGTCGACGTCGCCTACCGCATCAACACCTTCGGCGATTACGCGGTGGCGAACGCGTTGTGCCTGCTGTCCTTGATCCTCGCCGCCGGCGGCGCATGGTTCTATTTGCACCACGCCGTCGAAAAGGTGGAACACGCATGACGGCGCTCAGTTTGCCGGCACTTCCTGCACCGCTTCGAAGCGTGTTGCGCGCAATCGCGCTGGCTTTGTTCGCGTTTGCGATTTTCGGGCCGCTGCTGAACCTGCTGCTATGGGCGTTCGCCGAGCGCTGGTATTTTCCGAACAAGCTGCCGCTGGAATTCGGGCTTACCTTCTGGTATCGCGTGTTTCAGCCGCGCGGCAATGCGCTCGCTTCGCTCGGCACCAGCGTCTGGATCGCAGTCCTGACGGTGGCGCTTTCGCTCGCGGTCGCGGTGCCCGCGGGCTACGCGCTGGGACGGCTCAAGCTTCCCTGGCGCAGCGCGATCCTGCTCCTGTTTCTGCTACCCCAAGCGGTGCCGAACCTGCCGGTCTACGTGAACATCGCGCAGGTGTTCTATCAGATCGGCCTCAACGGAACGATTCTGGGGGTGGTGCTCGTTCATGCGTCGCATGGCCTGGTGCTGGCCGTCTGGATCGCGTCGGCGGCGTTCGCGTCGGTCGATGTTTCGCTCGAGGAAGCGTCGCGCAATCTCGGTGCCTCGCCGTGGACCTGCTTTCGAACGGTAACGCTTCCGCTCGCGGCACCGGGACTGATCGCCAGCGCGATATTCGTTTTCCTTGAATCGCTCGACGAATTCACCGGTACCTATTTCGTCGGCGTGCCGGACGTCACCACCCTGCCGCTCTTGATGTTCAACGCCAGCATGGGCGGCAACTACCAGATCGCGTCGATCACCGCGCTGCTGTTGTTGATCCCGTCGATCGGCTTCATGCTGGTCGTCGAGCGCTTTCTGAAGGCGGATGTGCTGGCGATGGTGGGGCGGTGAGCGCTTAGCGATCGTCCTTTAGCGGACAAGATACCGGCCCGGCCTCCAGGATGATGAGAGTCGCTGCGCCTCGGCGATCTCGGCCGCCGACATACGATGCTCGACATCGCGGCGATGCTCTACCGCCATTCGAACGCCGCGCCCGGCTGGCAAGTCTGCAACCCGCTTCTCTGAAGTTTTGGTTTCGCGTCTTGCGGGCGCGTTCCGGGCGGAGCCTTGTCGCAACCGGCAACCAACAAACCCAGCGACAGCAAGCCAGCCGCGACAAAATCAGAATTCAAAGTACTCTTAGCGCCACAAATCCACGCTTTCGCCGCGTGCCCGCAGGCGCTCGGCGCGCGCCTGCAGGTAGCGCTGAAACGACGGCTCGCCGCGGTACCCGCCGCCCGCGACATAATCGAACGACGCCGCGAGGTGAAACGGCCGCAGATACGCGTCGATCCGAAATACTTCCATGCCGCTGCGATCGAAGAACACGATCGTCGGCGTGTACGCGACGCCGAGCTCGCGCGCCCACGCCTGAGCAGTGGTGGCGCGGCCGGCAGGGGAGGTGAGCGGGGTCGAAGCTGCGAGCGAGAAGCGCGCCACATCGAATTCGCTGACGAGCGCGCGCGCCTCGGCGCGCTGCAGTCCTTCGCGATGGAGCTCGTCGCAGGGCGAGCAATGCGTGGTCTCGAAGAGCACTGCGAGCGGCTTGGCGCCTGGCTTACGCCGCAGGTCGTACGGCGGTCCGAGAAAGAACGGCTCGTCGTGCAATTCCGGACTCGCCGGCTCGCGCACCCGCTGCTTGAGATAGTCGCCGAGCGCCTGCCGCCGTTCCAGATGCCCCGCGACATAGTCGAGCACCGGTTCGAAGCGTTGCGGCGGGTAGTAGCCATTCAGACGCGCCACCACGTTTCCCTTCTCGTCGAAAAAGAGGAGCGTCGGCGTGAATTGCACTTTGAGCACGCGTGAGAGCTCCTTCTCGGTCATGACACGACCATCGAGCCACGTCACTTCGCGGTCGCCCCAGATGTTCACCGCGAGCGCGACAAAGTGTTGGCGCGTTTTCTCCACGATGCTGCGCTGGGAGAAATTGGTCACCATGAGCTGCTTGCAGTAGGGGCAGCCATCTTGACCGAAATACACCAGCAGCCGCCGGCCATTGCGGGCTGCCTCCGCGATGTCCTCGCGTAGATCGAGGAAGGTATTCGCAAACCACGGTGGGATGTCGATTGCGTAAGGCGCGGCTTCCTGTGCTCGCGCCGGAGCAAGGAGGGCGAATGCGATGACGAAGACGATCGGCCAATGCCGCATGGTTCACCTGGGCACCGTCAGCAGACGCCTGCATGCCCCCTGGAGTCACAATCTTAACCTCCTGGTAAGGCGACGCGTGGAATTGGTCGCCGCCGGCGCCTCCGTCCGCGAGTCGTGGTGGCCGAGGCCTACAAATCTTTAATCCGCGCGAGATCCTTAACCAGCAACTCGAACGCCTGCGCCCGATCCTCAGGCGGGACGCGCAGAATGGACGACGGGTGCACGGTCACCAGTATCTTCGGTCCCCACTCGCTGTCGAAAAATTTCCCGCGATTGGCGAGCACCTTCACCTTCGGTCCGAGGAGCGCGCGCACCGCGGTACCGCCGAGGCACACGATCAAACGCGGAGACACTAGCCGGATTTCGCCGAGCAGCCAGTCGAGGCACGCCGCCACTTCCTGCTGCGCCGGCGTCTTGTGCATGCGCCGTTTGCCGCGCGGCTCCCAGCTGAAGTGCTTGACGGCGTTGGTGACATAGACGTCTTTGCGATCGACGCCGACTTTTTCCAGCGCCTTGTCGAGGACACGTCCCGCGGGTCCGACAAAAGGCCTGCCGGTCAAATCTTCCTGATCGCCGGGCTGCTCGCCGACCAGCATGACGCTGGCCTTGGCGCCGCCTTCGCCGCAGACCGCCTGAGTGGCGCGCTCCCACAGCGGACACCCGCGGCAGCGCGCGATGCCCGCGTCGAGGTCCTTCAGTGATCGGGCATCAGCCGCAATTTCGCTTTTGGAATCCGCCATCACCGATGGACCATCTCAAGCGGCCGCGGCTCACGGCAGCGTGTAGGCCGTTTTGACGATGGTGAAAAACTCGCGCGCGTAACGGCCCTGTTCACGCGGCCCGTAACTGGAGCCCTTGCGGCCGCCAAACGGCACGTGATAGTCGACGCCCGCGGTCGGCAGATTGACCATGATCATTCCCGCCTGGCTTTGGCGTTTGAAGTGCGACGCATGCTTGAGCGACGTGGTCACGATGCCGGCCGAGAGTCCGAAGTCGGTGTCGTTGGCGACGCTAAGCGCCTCGTCGTAGTCCCTGACCCGGATGACGCTGGCGACCGGACCGAATATTTCCTCGCGCGAGGTGCGCATGGAGTTGGTCGCCTCGGTCAGCAGTGCCGGCGCGAGATAGTGGCCTCGCTTGGCACGCTTGAGCATTTCGCCGCCGTAGGCAAGCTTCGCACCCTCGCGCTGGCCGATGCCGATGTAGTCCAGGTTCTGCTTGAGTTGCGTCTCGTCGACGACCGGGCCGATGTCCGTTCCCGGCGTCAACGCGTCATCGACCTTGAGCGATCCCAGGCGCTCGCTCAAGGCGGCTACAAAACGGTCGTGGATATTGGCGCCGACGATCAGGCGGGACGATGCGGTGCAGCGCTGTCCCGTCGAAAAGAACGCACCGTTGACCGCGCAGGTCACGGCCACGGCCAGGTCTGCGTCGTCGAGCACGACCAGCGGATTCTTGCCGCCCATTTCCAGTTGCAGCTTGGCCATGCGCGCGATCGCCTTGGCCGCGATCGCGCGGCCGGTCGCCACCGAACCGGTAAAACTGATGGCATCGACACGCGGATCGTTGATGATCGTTTCGCCGACGACGCTGCCACGGCCCATGACGAGGTTGAAGACTCCCGCTGGTATGCCCGCCTTGATAATGATTTCCGACAGAGCCCAAGCCGACCCCGGCGCCAGTTCCGCGGGCTTGAACACAACGCAGTTGCCGTAGCAGAGTGCGGGCGCGATCTTCCATGCCGGAATCGCGATCGGAAAGTTCCACGGGGTGATGATGCCGATGACGCCCAAGGGTTCGCGGGTGATCTCGACGTCAACGCCGGGGCGGATCGACTGAATCTTCTCCCCGGAGAGCCGCAGTACCTCGCCGCCGAAGAACTTGAAGATCTGACCCGCGCGCACGACTTCGCCGACGCCCTCGGGCAGCGTCTTGCCTTCCTCGCGCGAAAGGAGTCGCCCGAGCTCGTCCTTGCGGGCGAGTATCGTGTTGCCGACGGCATCGAGCAGATTCGCGCGATCCTGGACTGACGACATCGACCATGCCGGAAATGCGGCGCGCGCAGCGGCAATCGCGGCGTCGGCCTGCGCGCGGTCGGCTCGTGCGTATTCGCCGACGACGTCGCTCAAGTCCGACGGGTTGATGTTTTTCGCGGTCTCGGCACCGGCCACCCAATCCCCGCCGATGAAGTTGCGATGAATCTCACTCATGGTCTTTTCGTCCTCAGTGCGTGCGAAGCAGATTGCGTGCGGCAAGATTGCGCATCAGCTCGCCTGCACCAAAGGTCCATGGCGGCGCCTGATCGCTCGTGGTCACGCGGTTTTCGAGCGCGCCAAGCCGCGCCGCGCTGATGATGACCCGGTCGTCATGCTTGTGCGTGAATCCCATGCCCGGTGCGCCGCGATCATCGACTGGTGCGAACATCGTGCCCAGGAACAGCATGAACCCATCCGGGTACTGATGGTTCGAGCCGGTCGCCTGCTCGACCAAGTCGGAGGGATCGCGGCTGATCTTCGCCATCGAGCTCTTGCCCTGCAGATGAAAGCCGTCCGCGCCATGGACGTCGAGCACGATCTCGGCGCGACGGACGTCGTCGAGCGTGAAGCCCTCGTCGAACAGGCGTATGAACGGGCCGATGGCGCACGACGCGTTGTTGTCTTTGGCCTTGCCGAGGAGGAGCGCGCTGCGGCCTTCGAAGTCGCGCAGGTTGACGTCGTTGCCGAGCGTCGCGCCCTTGATCCTGGCGCGCGAATCGACCGCCAGCACGATCTCCGGCTCCGGGTTGTTCCAGGTCGATTTGGGATGCACTCCAATCAGCGCGCCGTGGCCCACGGCAGCCATAGGTTGCGTCTTGGTGAAAATCTCGGCGTCGGGCCCGATGCCGACCTCGAGATACTGCGACCATGCTCCTTGCTCCACCAGCACCTGCTTGATGCGCGCCGCCTCTTCCGAACCGGGGCGCACCGAAGCAAGATTGTCGCCGAGAATTCCGGTGAGACGCGCGCGAATCCCTTCGGCGCGGCTGGCATCGCCGCGCGCCTGTTCCTCGATGACGCGTTCGAGCGTGCTCGCGATAAAGGTGACGCCGGCAGCCTTGATCGCCTGCAGATCGCACGGCGCGAGCAATCGCGGCTTGGCGTCGTCGAACTCGGGGCGGCTGTTGGAGAGCAACGCTTCGATCGATCCCAGCGAGCGGCCCAATATCGCGGCGGTGCGCACCGCGCCGGCTGCATCGTCTCGCTCAAGGAACATACTGACAGTCGGGCAGCTTGCCGCGAGGTCGACGACCGTGCCATCAGTCCGAATGGTGATGGGCGAGGGACCCGGGAGTCTGCCCGGAATCCATGCGCGGCCGAGCAGCGTGGCCGCTTTCCAGTCCGACGGCAGGACGGACAGCGCGGCGGTTGGGACGATCATGCGCAGTATTTCGGTTGCGAATGGGGTACGGCAGTAAACGATGGGACGGCGTAGCGGGCGTCCGTCGGAAGGCGCGGGCTCCTAACCCCCATCGCAAGTCTACCCCTGTTCACGACGCGGCCGGCGGGTGTAGGCTGATAACTCGAGATTTAAGCGCAGCGCTTCAATAGCCGCACTTCAACAGGACATTCACGCGCCATGATTGCCGCGATCCATTTATCCGACGAGCACACGCCGCAGCCCATCCCGCCCGTGGATGACGATGACGACGATGACGACGACCAGAGCAAGCCGGGCTCGGGCGGCGGAAACATCGATCCCGACGATGACGAGGTCGGTTCGGACGATGATGACGATGATGACGACGAAACGTTATGGTCCAAGAGACGTCTGCCCGCACGAATCAAGTGAGAATCATCGATTCTGTGCTATAGTGGTGCCTGCGCGGCGCTCTGCCGGTTGAGAGCGTTAAACGTAGGGTTGCCGGCCGCGTTTCGGGAAAGCTCCGAATGGATGTCAGGCGGCCCGATCATCGGCTTCTAATCTCTCGCTCAACGCAATCCCCCGAGCGGCAATATCCGGTTAGAGAAGATGGGTTTGCAGTTCTCGACCCGGTTGCGGCCGTTTGCGCGCGCCTGGCGATCGTCCGGCTAAGTATCCAACTGGGTATGCCGTGCGATTCGCGCCAGCGATCCGCACTCCCGCCATTCCGGAATTCTGGGCACAGGTAGCCACATTGGCGCCGCCTGATTTTTGCCCGAGCCCCTGGCCAGCGCCTTCGTCGGCGCGCAAGGGTTGTGCTTTGTGATGGGATCTCCAATGAAATTCGAACAACTAAAACTCGCGCCTGAACTGCTGCGCGCGCTTGCCGATTGCGGTTACACCGAACCCACGCCGATCCAAGCACAAACCATTCCACCGCTGCTTGCCGGCCTCGACGTCATCGGCTCGGCGCAGACCGGCACCGGCAAGACCGCCGCCTTCGTGCTGCCCGCGCTGCAACGGCTGGCCGCGATGGCGCCGGGCACTCCACCCGCGCATCGTGCGACGGGCCGCCCGCGCGTGCTGGTGCTGGCGCCGACGCGCGAGCTTGCCCAGCAGGTTGCCACCCAGTCGGTCCAGTACGGGCGCTATCTGCATCTGAAGACCGTGTGCATCTACGGCGGAGCGCCGTATCCGGTGCAGAACCGTGAGCTAGCGCGCGGCGTCGACATTCTTGTGGCCACACCGGGCAGGCTCATCGACCACCTGGAGCGCGGCCGCGTCGATCTGTCGCAGTTGGAAATCCTGGTCCTCGACGAAGCTGACCGGATGCTGGACATGGGATTTATCGACGACGTGGAGTCGATCGCGTCGCGCACGCCCAAGACGCGCCAGACGGTGCTCTTCTCGGCGACGTTCGACACTGCGATCGCGCGCCTCGCCGGACGGCTCTTACGCGACCCGGTGCGCATCGAAGCCGATGCCGACAAGGCGCCGCCGCCCGCGATCGAGCAGCGAGTGCATTTCACCGACGATCACGCGCACAAGCACCGCGTCCTCGATTTCCTGCTGGCCGACGTGGCGATGACCCAGAGCATTGTATTCATCTCCACCAAGCGCGATGCGGAGTCGCTCGCGGCGCGGCTGCGCGGCGAAGGCCACGCAGCCGCGGCGCTACACGGCGATATGAATCAATTCGAGCGCACCAGGACCCTTTCGGACATGCGCCGTGGAAGCGTCCGCACGCTGGTCGCGACCGACGTCGCCGCGCGCGGCCTCGATGTCGCGGGCATCAGCCACGTCATCAACTTCGATCTGCCGCGGCAAGCCGGAGACTACGTCCATCGCATTGGCCGCACGGGGCGCGCCGGCGCGGCGGGGATCGCGGTGTCGCTGGCGGGTCATGCAGAACGCGGAGCGCTGCGCCAGATCGAGCGCTACACCGGGGCAGCCATCGCAGCGCACGTCATTCCGGGGCTGGAGCCTCGCGCGCGCCACATAGGCCACGATCGCGGCGCCGGTGGAGGGGGCAACGCCGGCGGCAAGGGAAGTCCGCGCAGCGCGCATCATCGTCCATCAAATCACCCGCATGCACGCCACGAGAGCGCCCACGGCGCCGGCAATCGCGGCTGGTCTGCGTCGCCGCCTTCTGCTCGCCAGGCACGACACGACGCAAGCTGGCAGGACAGGAAGTCCGGCCGCTCGCGGTAGCAATATGTCGTCATTCCCGCGAAAGCGGGAATCCAAGTTTGTTTCAAGAACCAATCGATTCCCCCGCGAATGACAATATTGGGGATCTTTCGCGGGGTGACGCCGTTGAAGATCTCGCGTCACGTACTTGCATAATGCTCAATGACTCACAGCCCGCCGAAGCGCTTGTAGAAATAAGGCGCCGCCGAGTGCAGGGCACCGCGCGAGTTTTCCAGCATGGTGGCGAGATGGCGCTCCGCACGCTCATGGGTCAGACGATAGAGCTCGCGGCACAGCGAATAAGCAGCAGCCTCGGGCCAATTCGAAGGCAGCAGCTGGGCGGGCAGCTGCGGGTCGTGCAGCGTTACACGCCGGAACTCGTGAATGAGCAGTGTGCGCAGGACGAAGCATTGCTGCGGGGTCGGGTCGGCGCCCTGGCCGAGTGAGTCGGCAACGCCTCGGAAGCGTGCGACGAAACCGCGATAGGCGGCGGCGGTGCCTTTCAGGTCCCAACTATCCTTCGTCAACGTGGCGATCGACGCGGCGCCGTGCGGGAGCGCGCGCGCGGTTACAACAGCTACGCGTCGGTCGATGCCCAGCGCTCGCGTCGTTTCGTTGAGCTCGACCTCATGCCCGGGCCGCGCCGGTCGCGCAAACAGACCGGGTCCAAGCACGCCGAAGCCGTCCCAACCCAGTTCCTTGCGCAATTCGCGGCGGGAGGATTCGTCGATGCTCGCCGGTGGCGCGATGACCAGATGCCAGCCGCCATCCCACGGATCCGTCGCTGGAGGCGCGTAGATGCGGCGATAAGCATGCTCGAATCGTCGCTGCCCCTGGCGCGTGAGCCGGTAGAGGCTGCGCCTGCCGTCCTGCCGCGCGGCGAGCCAGCCTTCCTGCGTGAGCCGGTAGACGCTGGTGCGGACCAGCCGCTCATTGATGCCAAAAGGAGCTAGCAGCCCAATGAGGTCGGACAGCCACACCGCGCCGCCATGCGGCGCGATGGAATCGCCCCAGAGCGTTACCACCAGCGACTTTGCCTTGGGCGGTACCGTCGCGAGCGCTCGCCGGATCCAGCGCTCTATTCGACTATCGGTCCCGTCGGTGGTCATGGCCCCCGCCGATGTGATACAGAATTTGCTATCCCCATACAAAAAGTGTATCGTATCCTAAAGGTCGGCGCCAGTCCGGCCACGACGAGGGAATCTCATGTACGCGCAGATGGTCGACACCGGAGCGAAACGACTGCGCTCCCTGGATGAGTTCTCGCCCGAGGAACGTGAATTCCAGGCGCGGATCGATGCCGACATCAAGATCGAGCCCAAGGACTGGATGCCGGAGGCGTATCGCAAGACGCTGATCCGGCAGATCTCTCAGCACGCGCACTCGGAGATCGTCGGCATGCTGCCCGAGGGTAACTGGATTACGCGCGCGCCGAGCTTAAAGCGCAAGGCGATCCTCATGGCAAAGGTTCAGGACGAAGCGGGTCACGGCCTCTACCTTTACTGCGCCGCGGAAACGCTGGGCGTGTCGCGCGACGAGCTGGTCGCCGATCTGCATTCCGGCAAGGCCAAATATTCGAGCATCTTCAACTATCCGACGCTGACCTGGGCCGACATCGGCGCCATCGGATGGTTGGTCGACGGCGCCGCGATCATGAATCAGATTCCTCTTTGCCGATGCTCGTTCGGACCCTACTCGCGGGCGATGATCCGCGTCTGCAAGGAAGAGAGCTTTCACCAGCGCCAGGGCTTCGACATCATGATGACGCTGTGCCGGGGCACGGCCGGGCAGAAGGCGATGGCGCAGGACGCGCTGAACCGATGGTGGTGGCCGTCGCTGATGATGTTCGGGCCGCCCGACGCGACTTCCGTGCACAGTGCGCAGTCGGCGCAATGGAAGATCAAGATGCTGTCGAACGATGAGCTACGCCAGCGCTTTGTGGATCAGACCGTGCCGCAGGCGGATTATCTCGGCATCAGCATGCCCGATCCGGAGCTCAAGTGGAATGCCGAGCGCGGCCATTACGATTTCGGGCCGATCGACTGGGACGAGCTCTATAGCGTCGTCAAGGGCAACGGACCGTGCAATCGCGAGCGGCTGCGGGCGCGGGTGGAGGCGTGGGAAGAGGGCGCGTGGGTGCGCGACGCGGCGATGGCGCACGCGGAGAAGCATGCAGCCAGGAAGGCAGCCTGAGTGGAACGTGACGGGAAAGTGAGAGAAGACCATGAGTCATGAATGGCCGTTGTGGGAAATCTTCATCCGATCGCAGCACGGGCTCGCGCACAAGCACGTAGGGAGCCTGCACGCGCCCGATGCGGAGATGGCGGTCAAGAATGCGCGCGATGTCTACACCCGGCGCAACGAAGGCGTCAGCATCTGGGTCGTGAAATCGGCCGACATCGTTGCCAGTTCGCCGGGCAAGAAAGAGCCGATGTTCGAGCCCGCGAGCAGCAAGGTGTATCGGCATCCGACCTTTTTTCCGATGCCCGATGAAGTGAAGCACATCTGACATGCCGTCCGACCGGCAACTGCTCGATTACGTCCTGCGGCTTGCCGACAGCGACCTGATTCTCGCCCAGCGCCTCGGCGAATGGGTCGGCCACGGGCCCGCGCTCGAGGAGGACATCGCGCTCACCAATGTCGGTCTCGATCTCCTCGGTCAGGCGCGACTGTGGTTTGCGTACGCGAGCGAGGTTGAGGCGCGCGAGCTTGTGCGATCGGGCGGCGCAAGTCGCAACGAAGACGAGTTCGCATTCATGCGCGAAGGCGGCGGCTTTCGCAACCTGCTGCTCGCCGAGCAGCCCAACGGCAACTACGCGGATACGACGGCGCGACAGTTCTACTTCGATGTCTGGCACGAGTTGTTGCTGAGAAACCTTGCGGTCTCGCGTGATCCTCGCATCGCCGAAATCGCCGCCAAGGCACTCAAGGAAGTGATGTATCACGCTGAGCGCAGCGCCGACTGGGTGATCCGGCTGGGCGACGGCACTGAACTGAGCCACGCCAGGATGCAGTCGGCGATCGACGGTCTTTGGATGTTTACCGGAGAAATGTTCGCCGCCGACGACACCGAACTGGCGCTTGCCGCCGAGGGCGTCGCCGCTGACGTCAGGGCACTCTTGCCTGTCTGGCGTGATCGTGTCGCCTCGGTGCTCGATCGGGCGACACTAACCATGCCGTCCGCGGCGTGGATGCAGCGCGGCGGAAAACAGGGCGTTCACACCGAGCACCTGGGCCATCTGCTCGCGGAAATGCAATCGCTGCACCGCGCTCACCCTGGGGTGCAATGGTGAGCGCAGCTTCGTCCGCAATTGCGCGTGGTCCTGGACCCGGCGCCGACGCGATATGGCGCGCGCTGGCCGCCGTTCCCGATCCGGAAATTCCGGTGATTTCGGTGGTCGATCTCGGCATTATCCGCGGCGTCGAGTGGCGTGACGATGAATGGGTCATCTCGGTGACACCGACCTATTCCGGATGCCCGGCCACCGAAGTCATTGCCGGCGACATCGGGCGCGCCCTGGCCGCTGCTGGCGTCGCGCGCTTTCGCATCGAGACCAGGCTCGCCCCGGCATGGACTACGGACTGGATCGCGGCCGATGCCCGGCAGCGGCTGGCGGATTACGGTATCGCGCCGCCCGGAGCACGCGCGGCTGCGTCAGGTCAAATAGACCAAACGGGCCAAGTAAACCGAATCGACATCAGCGCTTTGCACCGCTACCGCCGCGAAGCGGCGAGCGTTCCCTGCCCGCGTTGCAACTCGACGCGCACCCGGCAGCAATCGCGCTACGGTTCGACACCCTGCAAGGCACAGTACCGCTGCGACGATTGCCTCGAGCCGTTCGACTATTTCAAGCCGCACTGATCGTTGGTATGAATCGTCCATTCCGGATGCGTCATCCCCGCGAAAGCGGGGATCCAGCGGCGATTGTCAAAAAGACACTGGGTTCCCGCTTGGCCGTTCCTCGAAACTTCGCCCTTCGGGCTCGTTTTTGCGGGAACGACGGTAGTGGAACTGCTTTCGCGCATTCTTATAATTCTCAATATAGATGAGCAAGTTCCACCCGCTTACTATCTCGTCGGTCGCGCGCGAAACCCGCGACGCGGTCACGCTCACGTTCGACGTGCCGTCCGCGTTGGGGGACGCGTTTCGCTTCGTGCAGGGCCAGCACCTCACGCTGCGCGCGGACATCGGCTGCGAGCACGTGCGGCGCTCGTATTCGATCTGCTCGGCGGTGCAGGACGACAAGCTTCGCATCGCGGTCAAGAAGACCCCCGGAGGCGTGTTCTCCACCTGGGCCAACGAGCACCTCAAGCAAGGCGCGACCATCGACGTGATGCCGCCGATGGGTCATTTCAACGTCGCGCTCGACACGGCAAATCGCAAGCACTACGTTGGGTTCGCGGCGGGCAGCGGCATCACACCGCTGCTGTCGATCGTCAAGACGACGCTGCTCACGGAACCTGACAGCCGGTTCACGCTCTTCTACGGCAACCGCTCGTCGAGCGCGGTGATTTTCCGGGAGGAGCTTGCCGACTTGAAGGACCGGTTCTTAACCCGCCTGAACCTTGTCTACGTCATGAGCCGCGAGCCGCAGGACATCGAAATCCTGAACGGGCGCATCGACCGCAAAAAGGCCGACGCACTGCTGGAGCATTGGGTCGACATGCGGGAAGTCGATACCGCCTTCGTATGCGGGCCGGACGGCATGATGCAGGCCGTCGCGGAATCGCTGCAGGCGCACGGATTGCCCAAGTCGAAGATAAAGATCGAGCTTTTCGCGGCGAGCATTCCGAAGCACGAGCACAGGGTCCCGGAGTCGCTTCCGCCCGGTCATACCGAATGCGCGGTGACGGTCATCATCGACGGCGCCCGCCGCGAGTACACGCTGGAAAAGACCAAGGAAAACATCCTCGACGCGGCGCTCAAGCAGGGCATCGAGCTGCCCTATTCCTGCAAGGGCGGAGTGTGCTCGACCTGCCGCGCCAAGCTCATCGAGGGAGAGGTCGACATGGACGTCAATTTCGCGCTCGAGGATTACGAAGTTGCGCGCGGCTTCGTGCTCTGCTGTCAGAGCTATCCGGTGACCGACAGGGTCACGGTCGACTTCGATCAAGCTGCGTAAACCGCACTGGCATCGCAATAAGCCGATTCCGGGCACCTTCACAAGCTGCTAATCTTCAACTGTTCAGTTCATTCCACTTGGAGCCTTTCCCTTGTCTCATCCATTGTTCGAACGTCACAAGCCGCTGCTCGATCAAGCGCTCGCGGCAATCGCAGGCCGCGGTTACTGGAGCGCATTTCCGGAGTCGCCCAGTCCCAAGGTCTACGGCGAAGGAGCGGCGGAATCGGGCAAGGCGGCGTTCGACGCCTTGCTGAACAAGCCATTCCCGATACAGCTCCCGGGCAGCCAGGGCACGGTAGGCGGAGAGATATCACCTTACGGCATCGCGCTCGGCGTCAGCTATCCGAAAGTGGATCTCGATCAACTTTTCGCGGCGATCGCCAAGGCAGAGCCGGCCTGGCGCAAGGCGGGTCCGGAAGCGTGGGTCGGCGTGTCGCTGGAAATCCTGACCCGCATCAACAAGCGAAGCTTCGAGCTTGCGCACGCGGTCATGCATACCACCGGTCAGGCCTTTGTGATGTCATTCCAGGCCGGATGTCCGCATGCGCAGGATCGCGGACTCGAGGCGATCGCTTACGCCTGGGATGAGCTGCGGCGAATTCCTGCCAAGGCGTATTGGGAGAAGCCGCAAGGCAAGAACGAGCCGCTGAAGATGGAAAAGCGGTACCGGATCGTGCCGCGCGGCGTGGCCCTGGTAATCGGTTGCAACACCTTTCCGACCTGGAACGGCTATCCGGGAATGTTTGCGAGCCTCGCGACCGGCAATGCGGTCATCGTCAAGCCGCATGCCAATGCAATCCTGCCACTGGCGATCACCGTCCAGGTTGCGCGCGAGGTGCTCGCCGAAGCCGGGTTCGACCCGAATATCGTCACGCTGGTCGCGCACACCGCTGCGGACGACGCTGCGCAGAAACTTTCGCTGCGACCGGAAGTGAAGCTCATCGATTTCACGGGGAGCACCGCCAACGGCGAATGGCTGGAGAAAAACGCCCGCCAGGCGCAGGTCTACACCGAGAAAGCCGGCGTGAACCAGATCATCGTCGACTCCACGGCCGATATCAAAGGCGTCGCGCGCAACGTCGCATTTTCGCTGGCGCTGTACACGGGTCAGATGTGCACCGCCCCGCAGAACATCTACGTCCCGCGAGACGGTATCGACACCGCCGAGGGTCACCTGTCGTTCGACCAGGTTGCGGAAGTCCTGGCCGAGAGCGTGCAAAAGCTGGTCGGCGATCCCGCCCGCGCAGTGGAGATTTTAGGCGCGGTCGTCAATGAGGGCGTAACGCGGCGCATCGACGCGGCGCGCGCCTTGGGTCCTCTCGTGCTGGACAGTCAGACGCTGACCCACCCGCAATTTCCCCAGGCAACCATCCGCACGCCGCTCCTGGTGAAGCTGGAAGCCAAGGACGACGCCAAGTATCTCAAGGAATGGTTCGGGCCCATCGGCTTTGTCATCGCCACCGACGGCACGCCGCAGAGTCTCGACATCGCCCGGCGCGCGATCAGGGACCATGGCGCGTTGACGCTCTCGGTGTATTCGACCGATCGACAAGTGATCGACGATGCGATCGCGGTGGCCGAGGATACGGGGGTCGCGCTGTCGATCAATCTTACCGGCGGCGTGTTCGTCAACCAATCGGCCGCGTTTTCTGACTTTCACGGCACCGGCGCCAACCCGGCCGCGAACGCGTCGTTGACCGACTCGGCATTTGTCGCCAGCCGTTTTCGCGTGGTGCAGCACCGAATGCATGTGAGCGCATGAACTACCAGCACATTCTTTATGCCGTCGAAGGCGGCATCGCGCGGCTGACACTCAATCGACCGGATCGATTGAACAGTTTCAACGACCAGATGCACGCCGAGGTACGGGATGCCCTGTCGCGCATCAAGGCGAGCGCTGAGGTGCGGGTGGTGTTGTTGACCGGGTCCGGACGCGGCTTTTGCGCTGGGCAGGACTTGGGCGACCGAGCGGTCGCCCCAGGCTCCGAGCCGGTGGATCTGGGCGCGTCGATCGAGCGCAACTACAAGCCGCTGGTACTCGGTCTGCGTGCGCTGCCGCTGCCGGTCGTGTGTGCGGTCAATGGTGTAGCCGCCGGTGCGGGCGCGAACATCGCGCTCGCCTGCGACATCGTCGTCGCGGCGAAGTCGGCGAGCTTTATCCAGGCATTTTCGAAGATCGGGCTGATTCCCGATTCCGGCGGCACCTATTTCCTGCCGCGCCTGGTCGGTGCGGCACGGGCTATCGGATTGGCGATGCTCGGTGACAAGCTTTCCGCGGAGCAGGCCGCGACATGGGGCCTGATCTGGAAGTGCGTCGACGACGCCGAATTTCCAGCCAGCGTCGAGGCGCTCGTGCAACAGCTGTCCACGGCGGCGACGCGCGGACTCGCGGCGACCAAGCGTGCGATTTATGCTGCTGGCCCCAATACGCTCGAGGCGCAACTCGATCTGGAGCGTGACCTGCAGCGCGTGCTTGGGCGGAGTGCGGACTACCGCGAGGGCGTGAGCGCGTTCGCGGCCAAACGGCCGCCTCGTTTCAGTGGCATGGACTGAGGATTGCCGAAATGAGAAACAGCTTCCGTAAAATTATCGTCGTCCCCGCGAAAACGAGCCCGCAGGGCGAAGTTTCGAGGAACGGCCAAGCGGGGACCCAGCGGCGTTGGTCAAAAAGACACTGGATTCCCGCTTTCGCGGGAATGACGAACTAGGTAGGCGGCTGTTACGTACTTCGCGTTGTTGAATACTCATGACCAAAGCTGATACGACCGTCGCGTCTGCTGCGCCTCTCACCTCTGGCGAAGCGCAGTCGCTCGCCGAAAGCGTCGCTGCGGAAATGTTTGCTCGCGATCGCGCGTCACAGGCGATGGGAATGCGCATTTCCAAGGTTGGACCGGGACGAGCTGAATTGACGATGAAGGTTCGTGCCGACATGTTGAATGGCCACGCCACCTGTCACGGCGGATTCATCTTCACCCTGGCCGACAGCGCATTCGCATTTGCCTGCAACAGCGCCAACATGAACACGGTGGCGTCTGGCTGCAGCATCGACTTTATTGCGCCGGCGCGCGAGGACGACGTGCTGACCGCGATCGGCCGCGAACGGAGCTTGAGCGGCCGCACCGGCGTTTACGACATCGAGGTCACGAATCAGCGTGGCGAGACGGTCGCGCTGTTTCGCGGCAAGTCGTACCGGATCAAGGGTCACGTCATCGCCGGGGCTGCGCCGTAAAGACCGCCATGCCGGCCAAGAAACCTGCGCCTGGTGAGCTCGAGGCCATCGAGACAGCAAGCCGCGACGAGCTGCAGGCGCTGCAGTTGCCGCGCTTGAAGTGGACGCTGCGGCACGCCTACGACAACGTCGCGCATTACCGCACCGCCTTCAACGCCGCGGGCGTTCGACCCGACGATCTTCGAACGCTCGCCGATCTGGCCAAGTTTCCGTTCACGATCAAGACCGATCTGCGCGACCACTATCCGTTCGGCATGTTCGCCGTGCCGCGCGAGCGAGTGGTGCGCATCCACGCTTCGAGCGGGACCACGGGACGGCCGACCGTCGTCGGCTACACCGCAAAGGACATCGACACCTGGGCTACGGTCATGGCGCGCTCGATCCGCGCCGCCGGCGGGCGCGCCGGAGACATCGTGCACGTTGCCTACGGGTACGGCCTGTTCACCGGGGGTCTCGGCGCCCACTACGGCGCCGAAAGGCTCGGCTGCACCGTGATCCCCATGTCCGGCGGCATGACCGAGCGTCAAGTGCAGCTCATCGTCGATTTCAAGCCCGACATCATCATGGTGACGCCGTCGTACATGCTGGCGATCGCCGAGGAGATGGAAAGGCAGCACGTCGATCCGCGGCAGACGTCGCTCCGAATCGGAATTTTCGGTGCCGAGCCCTGGACGCCGGCGATGCGACTCGCCATCGAAGCAAAGCTAGACATGGATGCCATCGACATCTACGGCCTGTCGGAAATCATGGGACCCGGCGTGGCGCAGGAGTGCATCGAGACCAAGGACGGATTGACGATCTGGGAAGATCACTTCTATCCGGAGATCGTCGATCCGCAAACCGGCGCCGTGGTCGCCGAGGGTGAGAGAGGAGAGCTGGTCTTCACCTCGCTGACCAAGGAAGCGCTGCCGATGATTCGCTACCGCACGCGCGACCTGACGCGCTTGCTGCCACCAAGCGCACGGTCGATGCGCCGCATGGAAAAAATCACCGGCCGCTCCGATGACATGTTGATTGTCCGCGGCGTCAACGTTTTTCCGACGCAGGTGGAGGACCTGATCCTGAAACAGCCGGAGCTCACGCCGCACTATCTGCTTGAAATCACCCGGCCGGGCAGCCTTGACGAGCTGACGGTCCACGTCGAAATGTGCGCGGAGCTCGCTCGAAGCGGCCAGGAGCCGCGGCAGGCGGCGGCAAGATCGCTGGAGCAAAGCATCAAGGGCTATATAGGGGTGTCGACTACAGTAATGCTGGCACTGCCGGGTGGCATCGAACGCTCGGTCGGGAAGGCCAAGCGCGTCGTCGACAGGCGGCCCAAGGGCTGATCCAAGCTCGGTCGGCTCGTTTGGGCCAATGGCCCGGTTCGGCCTGCCTTGGGAAAGCGCACTCTCCGCGACTCAAACGCGCACTCGCGCCTTCCCAGCATATAAACTATCAACACGGCGCTTCACTGGGTGTCGCGTGGTGACCTGTCCGCTGGCGGATGCGCCGGCGCGGCAGCTTCAGAACCATGGGAGCCTCTCGTGCCAGTGGTGATGGCAAGAACGCGGTTCATGGCGCAGCCGGAACGCTTCGAGGTCGATCTGGTTTCCGGCTCGATCCGCTGTGGCGGAAAGACGCTCGGCATGGACGAGCTTCAGTGGGATACGCCGACGCGTGGCGCCGTCTATGGCGTGCTTATGAATTATCGCGGCGCGGTCGAAGCGCTGAACACTGTCGGCGGAGAGTCGTCTGTCCCGCCGCGGGCGCCTCTGCTTTTCGTCAAGCCGGCAAACACCTGGATTGCGTACGGCGATGCCATACCGCTCCCCGAAGACCTGGAATACGTCGAAGCAGGTGCGGCGCTTGGCATTGTGATGGGCAAGACAGCGTGCCGCGTGGCTGCCGTCGACGCGCTCAACTTCGTCGCCGGCTATACCATCATCAACGATGTTTGCGAGCCACACCGGAGTTATGACCGTCCGGTGACGCGGCAGCGCTGTCGCGACGGCTTTTGCGCCATAGGTCCCTGGATCATGTCGAAACAATCGGTTCCGTTGCCGGACAGCCTGATGCTGCGCGTGCTGGTCAATGGCAAGCCCCGCGCCGAGAACACCACCGCGAATACGGTGCGTTCGGTGGCGACGTTGATCGCCGACGTGACCGAATTCATGACCTTGTCGGACGGCGACGTTCTGCATACCGGTGTGCCCGAGGACGCTCCAAGAATCAGCGCCGGCGATCGAGTGCGCATTGAGATCGCCGGCATCGGCGCGCTCGAGAATCGCGTCGTTGCCGAACGCGAGCTCATGACCGGTGGCTCGCGGTGAAGCGCGCTCGCGTCGCCTATCTCGGGGCGGTGCACGATGCAGTCGAGGAGGAAGACCGGCTGAGGCTCGCCGATGGGCGCCTGGTTAACGAATCCGCGGTGGTGTGGCTGCCGCCGCTGCCGGCGACGACGAGGCCACGGACAATTTTTGCGGTGGAGATCAATTACGCCGACTATGCCAAGGAGCTTGCGTTCAAGGCCCCCGATCAGCCGCTGGTTTTTATCAAAGGACCAAGCACCTTGATCGGACATCGCGGCGAGACGCGCCGCCCGGCGGACGCGACCTACATGCACTATGCATGCGAGCTTGCGGTGGTCATCGGCAAGACCGCGCGACGGGTCACGCGAACCGACGCCTACGAGTACGTTCTGGGATATGCGGTAGCCAACGATTATGTCGTTCGCGATTATCTCGAAAACTTCTATCCGCCCAATCTTCGCGCCGCGAGCCGGGATGCCTGCACTCCTCTGGGACCCTGGCTGGTCGACGCAGGTGATGTCCGCGACCCGATGAATCTGCGTTTGCGAACGCTGATCAACGGCGGGATCACGCAGCAAGGCAGCACCCGGGACATGGTGTTCGACATCCGTTTTCTGATCGCCTATCTCAGCGCTTTCATGACGCTCTTCTGCGGCGACGTGATCCTCACCGGAACTCCCGATGGCCTGGTCGGCGTTCGCGATGGCGACGAGGTGGTAACCGAGATCGATGGCATCGGCAGTTTGAGCAACACCATCGTCGGCGAATCGTCGATTGCCTATGCGTCCGGCTCGCGCTCCGCCTAGCGTCTTGAGCGAAACCGAAGGGCAAGCGCGCGTGGAGCTCGCGGCGTGCTATCGCATATTCGCGCAGCTCGGGTGGACTGAGCTGATCTATAACCACATCACCGTGCGTCTCCCGGGACCCGAAAAGCATTTCCTGATCAACCCATTCGGCCTGCACTACTACGAGGTCTGCGCCTCGAATCTGGTCAAGATCGACCTCGATGGCAATATCATCGGTGCGTCGGAATGGCCGGTGAATCCCGCGGGTTTCACGATTCACGCCGCGATCCACGACCGCATCGCCGACGCGCATTGCGTAATGCATACGCACACCACCGCCGGCATGGCCGTTGCCTGTTCCGCGGCAGGGTTGTCAATGAGCAATTTCTACGCGGTGCAACTTCACGGCAAGCTCGCCTATCACGAGTTCGAAGGCATCACCGTTCACGCCGATGAGGGGCCCCGGCTGATCCGCAATATCGGCGACAAGCCGGCAGTCATCCTGCGCAACCATGGGCTGCTCGCCTGGGGAGACACGATCCCTCGTACGTTTGCCATGCTGTGGCTGCTCAATCGCGCCTGCGAAATCCAAGTCGCGTCGGCGGCGATGGGCCCGGTTATCGAGCTGTCCGAGGACATCCAGCGTAAATGCACGCGCGATTCGCTGCAATTCGATCCGGCGTACGGCGGCGGGCGCGACGTTTTCGACGCGCTGACGCGCATGCTGGACCGCGTCGACACGTCGTATAAGAATTAAGCTCTCGCTCAAAAGATGAAAGTCACGATATTTGGCGCCGGAGCCATCGGCGGTTTTCTAGGCACGCGGCTGGCGCAGAGCGGCTGCGAGGTCGCGGCAGTTGCACGTGGCGCGACGGCCGCCGCGCTGCGCGCACACGGGTGGCGCTTGCAGAGTGGCAACAACATCGTTGCGGTGCCGGCACGCGTCGCCGAAAAGCCGAGCGAGCTGGGACCCCAGGAGCTGGTTGTGGTTCCTGTGAAGGGACCGGCGCTGGCCAGCATCGCGGCGGCGATTTCGCCATTGCTCCATCGCGAGACGATTGTAATGACGGCGATGAATGGCGTCCCGTGGTGGTTCTTTCACGAGTTTGGCGGCCAGTACGCGGGCATGCGGCTCACGTCGATCGATCCCGACGGATCCATCGCCGCGGCCATTCCGGCTCGCCACGTCATCGGCTGCGTCGTGCATGCGTCGTGTGCGAGCCCTGAACCAGGGCTCACCCGCCACAACGTCGGCAATCGCCTGATCATCGGCGAGCCAGGTAGTGGCCATAGTGGCGGCGACTCGCCACGGGTACGTTCGCTTGCGGAGATGCTCGCCCGAGCACGCTTCGATGTGGAAGTCTCCGCCCGCATCCAGCGCGACGTCTGGTACAAGCTATGGGGAAACATGACCATGAACCCTGTCTCGGCGCTCACCGGCGCAACCGTCGATCGGATTCTCGACGATCCTCTGGTCAACGGCTTTTGCTTAGACGTGATGCGCGAGGCGGCAGCCATCGGCGCAAGAATCGGCTGTCCGATCGAGCAAAGCGGTGAGGATCGCAACGCCATCACACGCAAGCTTGGTGCATTCAAGACCTCGATGCTGCAGGACGTCGAGGCGGCCAAGCCGGTCGAGATCGATGTGCTGCTGTCCGCGGTGCGCGAAATCGGTCAGAAGGTCGGCGAACCAACGCCGCAGCTCGATGCGTTGCTCGGACTTTCGCGCCTGCATGCCAGAATGCGCGGCCTCTATCCCGACACTGATGCATTACGCCGACTGAGCGCGTCGACAGGCGTTTGACGGTCGCGATTTTGATTGCTACTGTGCAAACGACTCGCCAATACCGGAGTTCATCGATGAGCGACAAGAAATTCGCGTCGCAGGCCGATCTCGAAGAAAAAAAGATCAGCTTCGACAAGCTGTCCGATCACGCATACGCCTACACCGCGGAAGGGGACCCGAACACCGGCATCGTCGTCGGCGACGACGCGGTGATGGTGATCGACACGCAGGCGACACCGGTCATGGCGCAGGACGTGGTTCGGCGCATCCGCGAGGTGACGAGCAAGCCGATCAAATACGTCGTGCTCTCGCACTACCACGCGGTGCGGGTTCTCGGCGCATCCGGGTACAAGCCCGAACACATCATCGCCAGCCGCGATACCTATGACCTGATCGTCGAGCGCGGCGAGGCTGACATGAAAAGCGAGATCGAGCGGTTTCCACGGCTCTTTCGTGCAGTCGAATCGGTTCCCGGCCTGACATGGCCGACGCTGGTGTTCGAAAAACACATGACGCTGCGGCTCGGCAAGCTCCAGGTCGACATCATGCAGCTCGGCCGCGGCCACACCAAGGGCGACACCGTCGTCTGGCTGCCGCAGGAACGGATCCTTTTCTCCGGCGATCTGGTGGAATACGGCGCCACGCCCTACACCGGAGACGCGTATCTGACCGACTGGCCGGCGACGCTCGATGCCATCGCGGATCTCGAGCCTCTGAAGCTCGTGCCGGGGCGAGGCGCATCGTTGGTGAATCCGGTCCAGGTCAAGGCCGGTGTCGAGGGTACACGCTCGTTCGTCACTGAAATGTTCAGCGCAGTGAAGCAAAGCGCGGCTGCCGGAAACGATCTGCGCACCGTTTACAAGGAAACGTATGCGATGCTCAAGCCGAAGTTCGGGCAATGGGTCATTTTCGACCACTGCCTGCCGTTCGACGTGACTCGGGCGTACGACGAAGCGACGCAATACCGCGATCCGCGCATCTGGACCGCGGAGCGCGACAAGGCGATGTGGGAGTCGCTGGAAGGCTAGGTCGCGATGCTCGTTCAATGGGCAAAGTCCGTGAGCCGCGCCCTCGCTCGTGTTCGAGTGAATTCCTGACGCAGCATACTGGTGAAGACGTACACCAATCCGGTCTATTCCTGTGCGGCGTCGATCGAGCCAGGCGGCCCGCCGCATCATTGGCCGGTGGTCGTCGCCGGCGCCGGCCCGGTCGGTCTTTGCGCGGCGATCGATCTCGCGCAACGAGGTATCGACGTCATGGTGCTCGACGAAGACAATACCGTCAGCGTCGGTTCGCGCGCGATCTGCTGGGCCAAGCGCACGCTGGAGATTCTCGACCGGCTCGGATGCGGGGATCGCATCGTCGGCAAGGGCGTGGAGTGGAACGTGGGCAGGGTCTTCTTCAGGGACGAGCAGATCTACCAATTCGACCTGCAGCCGGAAGCGGGTCATCGCCGCCCCGCGTTCATCAATCTGCAACAGTACTGGGTCGAGCAATTTCTGGTCGAGCGCTGTGCGGGGCTGCCTCAGGCCGAGCTGCGCTGGCAAAACAAGGTTGTCGGCGTGACGCCGCGCGCCGATCGTGTCGCCATCCGCGTTGCCGCGCCCAACGGAGAATACACCGTCCATGCCGATTGGCTGATCGTCGCCGACGGTGCGCGAAGTCCGCTCCGGGACATGCTCGGCCTCGAAAGCGAAGGGCTGGCGTTCCGCGATCGCTTTCTGATCGCCGACGTGTTGATGCATTCGGACTTTCCGAGCGAACGGTGGTTCTGGTTCGATCCTCCGTTTCACCGCCATCAATCGGCGCTGTTGCACCGGCAGGCGGACAATGTCTGGCGGATCGATTTTCAGCTCGGTCCCGACGCCGATCCCGAGGAGGAAAAGAAGCCCGAGAAGATCATGGCGCGCTTGCGCGCGATGCTCGGGGACAAGACTGAATTCGAAATCGAATGGGCGAGTGTGTACACCTTCCAGTGCCGGCGCATGCGCTCGTTTCGCCATGGTCGCGCCTTGTTCGTCGGTGACGCTGCGCATCTGGTATCTCCGTTCGGCGCGCGGGGCGCGAACAGCGGCATCCAGGACGTCGACAATCTTATCTGGAAGCTGGAGTTGGTGATGGCGGGACAGGCGCCGGAATCGCTGCTCGACAGTTACAACACCGAGCGCGCGTTCGCGGCCGACGAGAACATCCGCCACTCGACGCGCAGCACCGATTTCATCACGCCCAAGAGCGAGGCGAGCAGGGCGTTTCGCGACGCCGCGCTGCTGCTCGCCAAGCATTACCCGTTCGCACGTCGACTCGTCAACAGCGGCCGTTTGTCGCTGCCGACGACCCTCGAGACCTCCGCGCTCAGCACCCCAGACCGTGCCGGAGAGGCGTTTGCTTCCGTGGTGCCGCTTGGGGGGGCGGCAGTCGATGCTCCCGTCCAAGGATCGCGCGGGGTATGGCTGCTCTCGTATTTGGAAGCAGGGTTTACGCTGCTGGTGTTCGACACTTCGGTGCCGGCAGACGCACTCGAGGCGCTGGCCAACGATGCCGATCCGTGCAATGTGGTGCAAGTCGGTGGCAAGCCCGCCGCCGGGGTATCCAGGATCGAGGACAGCGAGGGCCTGGTGGCGGCACGCTATGATGGAAGGGCGGGAACGTGCTATCTGTTGCGGCCGGACCAGCACCTGTGCGCCCGCTGGCGCAGCTTCGAGCTGTCCTCGGTGCGCGCGGCGATCGCGCGCGCGACAGGCGAGGCCTGCGTCGAGGCGATGGAGGCGGCATGACTGCACATTTGCTCCCCAGTGTGCCGCTCAACACGCAGCCGAATATTGAAGCGCCGGACGACTTCTATCAGGAGCTGGTCGACATGCATCGCGACCTCTCGAAGGAGCAGAGCGCGCTGGTCAACGCCAAGCTTATCCTCTTGCTCGCCAACCACGTGGGCGAGCTTGCGGTCCTTCGCGAGGCCATGCGAGCGGCGCGACAGGACATCGCGCCGGAAGGTCAAGCCGACGTGGCGCACGAAGCTGACCTCAAGTGACATCATCCGGGGATATCAAGTTACCTCACGTGAGAGCGAGATGACGACCCGTACTACCGGCCGGAAAAGCGGCGCGGCGCCTCGCGCGGAGCAAAGCGCGGCGGTGAGCTATCAATCCGGGTTCGGCAACGAATTCGCGACCGAAGCGCTGGCTGGCGCGCTTCCCGCCGGGCAGAACTCGCCGCAACGCGCACCGTATGGCCTCTATGCGGAACAGCTCTCGGGCACGGCGTTCACCGCGCCGCGAGGCGCCAACCGCCGCTCATGGCTGTACCGCATTCGGCCGGCCGCGATGCATCAACCGTTTCGCCAACTCGACAACACGCGCTTCCTCAGCCGTTTCGACGAGGTGCCCACGCCGCCCGATCAGCTGCGCTGGGATCCGCTGCCGATGCCGCGGACAGCAACCGATTTTGTCGACGGGCTGGTAACCATCGCCGGCAATGGCGATCCCGCGGCACAGAGCGGCTGCGGCATCCACATGTACGGCGCAAACAGGTCGATGACCGATCGCTTTTTCTACGATGCCGACGGCGAGCTCCTCATCGTCCCGCAGCAGGGGCGCCTGCGTTTGGCGACCGAGCTCGGACGCATCGACGTCGACCCGGAGGAAATCGTCGTCATCCCGCGCGGAATCCGCTTCCGCGTCGAGCTGCTCGACGCTACTGCCCGCGGCTACGTCTGCGAGAATTACGGCGCGTTGCTGCGACTGCCCGACCTGGGGCCGATCGGCTCCAACGGACTGGCCAATCCGCGCGACTTCCTGACTCCGATTGCGTGGTACGAGGACAAAGAAGGAAGCTTCGAGTTGGTCGCCAAGTTCATGGGCAATCTCTGGGCCTCGAAGATCGGGCATTCGCCGCTCGACGTGGTGGCATGGCACGGCAATTACGCGCCATACAAATACGATCTGCGTCGTTTCAACGCCTTGGGCTCGGTCAGCTACGATCACCCCGACCCGTCGATATTCCTGGTGCTGCAATCGCAGAGCGATACCGCGGGCGTCGACACGCTGGACTTCGTGATCTTTCCACCGCGCTGGCTGGTCATGGAGCACACTTTCAGGCCGCCCTGGTTCCACCGCAATGTCGCCAGCGAGTTCATGGGCCTGATCCACGGTGCATACGACGCCAAGGCGGAAGGATTTCTGCCTGGCGGGGCGAGCCTGCACAACTGCATGAGCGGGCACGGGCCCGACGCGGAAACGTTCGACAGGGCGTCGAAGGCGGACGTCACGATGGGACAGCGCGTCTCCGACACCATGGCGTTCATGTTCGAAACGCGCACCGTTATCCGGCCGACCCGCTTCGCGCTGGAATCGGCGCAGCTCCAGCCCGAGTATTTCCGCTGCTGGGAACGCTTGCCAAAGAACTTCACGCCCAACCAACGCTAACCACACCGCCGGAATCGCCATGAATACATCCTACGAAAACATCCTCGTCGAAGCCCGGGGCCGCGTCGGCATCGTGCGCCTGAATCGGCCACAGCGCATGAACGCGCTCAACGATGCGCTCGCCGCCGAGCTGGGTGTCGCACTCGGCGCGTTCGATGCGGATCCGAACATCGGCGCGATCGTGCTCACCGGCAACGACAAGGCGTTTGCCGCAGGTGCCGATATCGGCGCAATGGCCGAATGGAGCTACCAGAAAGTCTACGCCGACAACTACATCATGGCCTGGGAGTCAGTGAAGCACACACGTAAACCGGTGATCGCGGCCGTTTCCGGGTACGCGCTCGGCGGTGGCTGCGAATTGGCGATGATGTGCGACATGATCATCGCCGCCGAAACCGCCAAGTTCGGCCAGCCGGAGATCACCATCGGCACCATGCCGGGCATGGGCGGTACTCAGCGCCTGCCGCGAGCGGTGGGCAAGGCAAAAGCCATGGACTGGTGCCTGACCGGACGCATGATCGACGCGGCCGAGGCGGAACGCTCGGGCCTGGTCGCGCGCGTTGTTCCCGCGGACAAGCTGTTTGACGAAGCGCTCGCGGTCGCAACTCGAATCGCCGCCTTTTCGCTGCCCGTGGTGCTCAAGATCAAGGAAGCGATCAACCGCGCCTACGAGTCGTCGCTGGCAGAAGGCCTACTGTTCGAGCGGCGCGAATTTCACTCGACGTTCGCGCTGGAGGACCAGAAAGAAGGCATGCGCGCGTTTGTCGACAAGCGCAAGCCCGACTTCAAGCATCGTTGAGGGCGTCTTCGCGCGCAGTCATCGCTCGACCGTCTCCTCCAAAGCGAGCGCTATCGCTTGCTCGAGCGTCAATGCACAACCTTCCTTCCAGGCGCGGTCGAAAGCAGCGTCATCCCCCAGCCCCGTGCGGGCCGCGGCCACCCGCCGGTCGTAGTAGGGCCGATCCTTTGGCGGCAGCGGCGATCCGGCCTCCGAGCGCAGTCGCTCCGCGGCGCCCCAGATGCGGGCCGCCCGTGGCGCACTGCCGAGAGCGGCGACCACGGCGGCCAGTCCCTCGAGCGAAAAGGCAATCCGCAACCTTTCTCCCAGCTCGCGCCCGATCACCAGGCCCTCCCGGTACAGCGCCTGGGCAGAAGCTGAATCGCCCTGATCCAAAGCGAGATCCCCCAGGCTATTGAGCGAACTTGCGATGCGCTGCCGATATCCCAGTTCGCGCTTGATCGCCAGGCTCTCCTCGTGCAGCGCCCGCGCGGCGGGATAGTCGCCCTGATGTTTCGCTACATTTCCCAGGTTACCTAGCACGCGAGCGACGCCCTCCCGATCGCCCAGTTCCCGCTCAATCGCCAGGCTCTCCTCATAGAGCTCCCGCGCAGCGGCAAAATCGCCCTGATCGTAGGCGACATTGCCCAAGTTGTTGAGCGAGTTTGCAATGCCCTTCCGGTCCTCCAGCTCCCGCATAATGGCCAGGCTCTCCTCGTGCAGCAACCTGGCCGCCGCAAAGTCCCCCTGATCGCAGGCCACGAGTCCCAGGTTGTTCAGAGAGCCGGCTATGCCCCTGCGGTCGCCCAATTGCCGCTGGATTGCCAGGCTCTCCTCGTCGAGCGCCCGCGCGGCGGGATAGTCGCCCTGTTGATACGCCAGCACGCCCGCCGTCTTGAGCGCCTTCGCGCGATACTGCGTTCGCTCCTCGGCTCCGGGCTTTCCCAGGACGCGCACACACGATTCCCGGCCCTCCGAAAGATAGCCTCGCGTCCACCAGAACCGTTGCAGCGCCCCGCAAAGGCGAAGACCGCCTTCCGACCCAGGCTGCGCAAGGCTCCAGTCGAGCGCCGACCGCAGGTTGTCATGCTCCTGGTCGAAGCGCCGCAGCCACGTTGCCTGCTCCGCACCCACCGATTTCGGCTCCGCCTCCTGCGCCAGTGTCAGGAAATAGTCCCAATACCGCTCCCGCACGCGTTCCTCGTCGCCCGAGGCATGCAAGCTGTCAGCCGCGTACTCGCGGATCGTTTCCAGCATCGCGAAGCGCGGTTCGCCATGGGCCTCGGTCTCTCTCACCAGGCTCTTGCCGGCGAGCGATTCCACGGTCTCGAGGACCTTCAAATCGTCTTCAAGCTTGCAGACCGCTTCGATCGCTTCCAGCGTGCATCCTCCGACAAACACTGCCAGTCGCCTGAACAGTTTCTGTTCGTCGGCGGTGAGCAAGTCATGGCTCCAGTCGATCGCGCCGCGCAGTGTCTGCTGCCGTGCCGGCAGGTCGCGGGCGCCGCCCATGAGAAATCTCAGGCGATGGCTGAGCTCCACCAGCATTCTTTGCGGCGGCAACACGCGCACGCGCGCCGCGGCAAGCTCGATCGCCAGGGGCAAGCCGTCGAGCCGGTAGCAGATCTCGGCGACGGCCGGGGCGTTCTCATTGGTGACCGTGAAGGCGGGCTTCACTGCCACGGCACGCTCGATGAACAAGGCCACCGCCTCGTACTGCGTGAGGTGCTCCAGCGGCGGCAATTGTTTCAGGTCAGGCAGCGCCAAGGGCGGAACGGGATAGTCCGTCTCGCCGGACAGACGCAGCATTTCCCGGCTGGTGACCAATACCTTCAACCTCGGCGCGGCCGCCAGAAGATCGGTGATCAGCGGCGCGGCGTCGATGACTTGCTCGAAGTTATCCAGCACCAGGAGCATCTGCTTTTCGCGCAGGTGGTCCTTGAGCTGTTCCTTCAACTGTCTGCCCGCGGCTTCGCGCACGTCGAAGGCCTGGGCGATCGTTTGCAATACCAGTGCGGGATCGCTGAGCGCGGCGAGCGGCACGAAAAACACTCCATGCTCGAATTCATCCACCATGTCCGCGGCGGCTTGCAGAGCGAGGCGCGTCTTGCCGGTGCCACCGACACCGGAAAGCGTCAGCAGGCGCACTTTAGCGTTGGACAATTGCTCCCTGACGGCGCGAATCGCGTCTTCGCGACCGATGAATGGCGTCGTTTGCGCCGGCAGATTGTTGGGGCGCGCATCGAGCGTCTTGAGCGGAGGAAAGTCGGCGGGGAGATCCGGGGCAACGACTTGAAAGACGCGCTCCGGGCGGATCAGGTCCTTGAATCGCCGCTCGCCCATGTCGCGCAATGCGATGTCGACAGGGAGGTTGTCGCGCACCAATTCCTCAGTGGCCAGCGACAGCAGGATCTGTCCGCCGTGCCCCGCTTCCGTCAACCGCGCCGCGCGGTTCAGTGCGGGGCCATAGTAATCACCGCCGCGTTGTTCAGCCGCGCCGCTGTGCAAGGCCATCCGGGACTTGATGGAGAGCTGGCCCCAGTCGTATGCCTTCAGCGCGCGCTGCGCGGCGAGACACGCCGCGATCGCATCCGCCGCGATCGCAAAGGCCGCATGCGCACCGTCGCCGGTAGTCTTGACGAGATAGCCATCGTTGGACTCGATGGCGTCGCGCATGATCGCATCGTGGTGGGCGAGTGCCTGCTGCATCGCCGCGTGATGGGCTTCCCACAACCGCGTGCTGCCCTCGATGTCGGTGAACAGGAATGTGACCGTGCCGGTCGGCAACAAACGGTCAGCGCTAGGGGTCGCAGGCATGGGGACGGGGCCCGAATGGCCCAGGAATCGCATTCTGCGAGCCGCTCGCCGCTTGCGCAACCGTGGGTGAGCGCGCAGGGCCAATGCCGCGGGTACGAAATTCGCATGCGATACACATTGTTTTGAACAAGGGCCGAGAAATACCTCCGCGCGGCAATATGTGACGCGAATTGACAGCGTCAATATCCTTGAGACCAGGGAAACCGAACCGCGGGGACACTATTTGCAAGCTGCATATGTTGATTCCTGAGCCCATGCTCCGACGATGGTTGAGCGACTCTTCGCGCGGGAACTTTGCGATCGCGCTGTTCTGTATTGTCGTGGTCGGGATCGTGTGGGCGACGGCGCTGGATCGCATAGAATTCGAGCGCAGCCAGACGGTGGCGGAGGTAATGAAACAGAACGCGAACCTCGCTATCGCGTTCGAGGAACACACCGTCAGAACGCTCAAAGGCGTTGACCAGACGCTGCTGTTTATCAAACATGAGCGCGAAGAGCCCGGCTCGAAGCTGGACATTCGCGCCTTGTTGACAGACGGCATCATCGAAAACAATCTCTTTACTTACATCGGTGTGGTCGATGAGCAAGGCAACTTGACTCTCGGCAGCGAACCATTCAACCCCACCAATCTGGGTGATCGCGAGTGGTTCAAGGTCCACCAACTGCAAAGCAGCGACGCGCTATTCCTCGGTGAACCGCTGTTGGGCCGCGTGACCGGCAAGTGGGCGTTTCAGATGTCACGCCGCTTGGACAAACCGGATGGGTCGTTTGGCGGAGTCGTCTACGCCTCGGTCGACCCCGCGTACTTCCTAAATTTCTATCGCCAGGCAGACCTCGGTAACGAGGGCCTGGTCACGCTGATCGGCGTGGATGCTATCACCCGGGCGCGGCGCGTTGGACCGAAAAACACTTTCGGGGAAGACATGCGCGCAAGTACCTTATTTGCGCAACATGCCAAGAATAGCGCTGGCAGCTTCGTCAGCGCAGGCACCTTGGATGGCACGCCGCGCTTGGTCAGTTACCGGAGCCTGATGCAGTATCCGCTGATCGTCGCGGTCGGGACCTCGCGGAAAGAGGCCCTGGCCCCCTTCTACCAGCGCGAGCGCAACTATTACATGGGCGCCGCGCTGTCCAGCCTATTCGTCGTGATGTTTGCGGCCGGCCTGATGGTCGCGCTGGCGCGGCAAAAGCGAGCGATCGTTTCGGTTGCCCGAGGTGAAGCGCGGTTTCGAGCGACGTTCGATCAGGCTGCCATCGGCATCGTCCGGTCGACGCTCGATCTGCGCATCCTCGAGGCCAATCCGAAGCTTTGCGAAATGCTCGGCTACTCGCAGGAGGAGCTGCTCGAGCGCAATCTGCTCGATCTGACCAGCCCCGAAGATCTTGCCAGGAACAATGATTTCAAGAACCGGTTGCTTGCCGACCCCAGCCACCCATTTTTGCCGGAGATGGAGAACCGCTACCTCCGCAAGGACGGCTCGGTGGTCTGGGCCGTCATCGCGTCGACTCTCGTGCGTGGCAACAACGGCGACCCGGATTATCTGGTGACCGTCATTCAGGACATCACCAAGCGCAAGCGTGCGGAGGAGCGCCTTGCTTACCTCGCCTGGTTCGATACCCTGACCGGCCTCCCGAACCGGCACGGGCTCCAAGACCGTTTGACCCAGATGCTCGCCGAAGCGGAGCGAACCGGTGGTTCGATCGCGTGCATGATTGTCAAGCTCGATCACTTCAAGGACGTGAACAGCATCTACGGACACCGCGCCGGCGACCAGCTGCTTGTCGAGGTCGCAGAGCGCCTACGGCGCAGCGCCCGCCACTCCGATACCGTCGGACGCCTTGGCGACGATGAGTTTGCGCTCGTGCTCTCTGATCTCGCCAAGGCGGAGGATGCCGGACTGGTGGCACAGAAGGTCATCGACGCACTGGCGCCTCGATTCAATCCCGGCGGACTCGAAACCTACATTTCCGCCAACATCGGCATCGCGCTCTATCCCGACTACGCCAACGATCCCGAAGAGCTTCTGAAAAAAGCGGAGCAGGCGATGCACCACGCCAAGGAGAAGGGCCGCAACACACTCCAGTTCTATCTGCCGCGGATGAACGAACAGGCGCTGAAGCGATTACAGCTTGACGCCAGCCTGCGCGGCGCGTTCGAACGCAAGGAATTCCTGTTGCATTACCAGCCTAAAGTTGACCTGGCCACCGGCGCGATCAGCGGATTGGAAGCGCTATTGCGCTGGCAGCACCCGGAGCTGGGCCGGGTGGCGGCGGCCGAGTTCGTGCCGTGCCTGGAGGAGACCGGCCTGATTGCGCCCGTCGGCGAATGGGTGTTGCAGACAGTCTGCGAGCAAATCAAGGCTTGGCAGGCACGCGGTATCACGCTTCGGCCGGTCGCAGTGAACGTTTCTGCGCAGCAGTTCCACCAAGCTGATTTCGACGCACAAGTGCGCGCACTCATCACGCGAAGCGGCGTCGACTGCAGGCTGATCGAGCTGGAGATCACCGAGTCGATGTTGATGCACGATCCGGCGGAAGCGGCGGGCATGTTAAGCCGGCTGAAGCGCATCGGTGTGAAGCTCTCGATCGACGATTTCGGGACCGGCTATTCGAGCCTGGCGTATCTGAAGCGCTTCCCGCTCGATGCGCTCAAGATCGATCGCACTTTCGTTCGCGATCTCACGGCGAGTTCCGACGACGCGGAGATTGCTCTGGCCATCATCAGCCTCGCGCACAACCTCAAGCTAAAGGTGGTGGCCGAAGGCGTGGAAACCGAGGCGCAAATGAACTTCCTGCGCTCACATGGCTGCGACGAAATGCAGGGATATTACTTCGCCCGGGCCCTGAGCGTTGAGGATTGCACCCTGGCGCTGATCGAAGGCCGTCGCCTGCACTTCCCAAAGCCTCGGATTGCATCGCCGAGCGCCGGGCGCATGTTTCCGCCTGCCTCCGCGCCTGTCGAGGGACCGACGAGGGCAACCGAAGCCATTGAGCTGGCGGCCGTAGAGCTTGAATGGCTGCGACGTTGCAGTGCCCATACCTGCGCCGCTCCACAGCCAGTGGTTGCTGCCCTCGAGCGGGCCGGGTTTGCAACACTGGACGAGCTTGGGAGGTTGAAAGTCACGAACACGGGTAGACAGTACGTGAGGAGCTACGATTCTCAAAGCAAGAAGCAACGCCGGAAATGGAGCTAAATCGAGGGAAGCGGATCGCCTGAGACAAGGAATTAGCGTCGTGCCGCGGACCAGGATGAAGATCAGGCGAATGTCCGTGTGCCCGATTTCAATCGCCCAAGCGCAAGCACGCTCCGAGATTGACTGTCAGATCGACCCGGCCGAGGAGACTTCAGGGCGCCGCGTCGCCACGGGCTAGGCGCGCGGCAAACGCCGTCAGCACTTCCGCGCTCGTGTCCGACACCACCAGCCAATCCATGCCGGCGCCGCTTGCACGCACGACATTGAATCCACGCACCGTGCTCACGGGAGGCCGCGACGGTCGCGCAGCCCGTTCCGGGGCCGGTCGCACGAACACATCGATGACATGCTCGCGATAGCGATAGACCAGGGTCGCGACGGCGCGTCGTTCAAGGTAGTCGAGGCGGCCGCCGGTCAGGGCGAAACCTTCTCCGCTCAGATCCTGCACCGGCGGCGAGTAGTCGAGCCGCGCCGAGAGCCACGGCTTGACGGTATGCCGATCCGATGTCGCGACGTCGGTGACATGACTCGACAGCGTCGCGCGCACGTGGTCGGCGACGGCTTCGGCGGCGAGATCGGTCCCGTCGCGCCATTCGAGCACGGCGCTGCCCATGAACCAGGCCAACACCGTCGCCATGCTTCCGGCAAAGGCACCCGCGCCGAGCCAGCGCCAGCGATCCCGAACCGGGCGCGAACGCGTGGAGGTCTCCGCGAGTACGGCTTCGATGCGTGACCGCATGGCCGGTGGCGCCGGGAAATAGGGCACGTCGCGCTTGATGCGCGCGCTCAGCGCGAGTTGATCGTCGCGGCGAGCGGTGCATTCGACGCAAGCGAGCAGGTGCTTTTCGACCGCGGCGCTTTGCACCGGGTCAAGCTCTCCATCGCTGTACGTCGCCAGCAGCGCCGCAGCCTCATTGCAATTCATCGGCGACCTCGCCTCATTGTCCACAAATCATCTTCCATGCGTCATCGTTCATTTCCCCGCCGTTCGCATCGATTGCGGAAGCACCGAGTGCAACAGCGGCGATCGTCGGAGCAAGCTGCGGGCCCGCGCCAGCCGCGACATCACCGTGCCGATGGGAATGTCGACGACGCGCGCAATGTCGTGATAGGACATATCTTCCTGTTCGCGCAGCAGCAGCACCTCGCGAAATCCGACCGGCAGCGCGGCGATCGCTCGCATCAGCGCTTGCGCGTCGGCTTCGGCGATCACCGTTTCTTCAGGCGTCGGCCGCGGGTCGACCGCGGCCTCGATGGCCTCGGTGCCGTCTTCGCGCATGAGCTCGGCCGGCCGGTTACGACCGATCCAGTCGTAGCAGGCGTGCCGCACGATGGTTAGAAACCAGGCCTTGGCATTCGTGCCCTGTAACCCGGACGCGTATTTCAACGCCCGCTCGAGCGCATCCTGCACGATGTCCTCGGCGTCGGCATCGTTGCGCGACAGCCAGCGCGCAAGGTTGTACGCCGAATTCAGATGCGGCAGCACGAGCTCGGCACAACGCGAGCGGGCAGGGCGGTCAGGCAACCGAACCTCCATCCGCGCCTGTCGGCGCATTATCAGTAGTACCGGATCCCGAGCTCATTTATTCCCAAGCAGGCATCAGGGCGTTCTCGACTACAGCAGGGGGCTCAACAGCCGCGCCAGGTTCTCGATCACCTTGAGCGGCGGCGAACGTTGTCGCCAGCCCGCCAGCGTCAGCATCTCTCCCTCGCGCAGGTAACGCGCCTGTTCCTCACCCAGCCGCTTGCAGGCGCCTCTGTCGTAGAGCAGGACCACGATTTCCGCATTGAGCGAAAAGGAGCGAATGTCGAGGTTCGAGGACCCTATCCATGCGATCTGACCATCGAAGGTGATGTGCTTCGCGTGCAGGAAACGCTTGCCGTAGCGGCAGATGCGTACGCCCGAGCTCAGCAGCTCGTCGTAGTAGGAGCGCTGCCCCAGGCAGACCAGGATCTGGTCCATCTGCATGGGTACTACCAGCGTCACCTCGACCCCGCGCAGCACCGACGTTTGCAGGGCCTGCAGCAGGGCGCCGTCCGGAATCAGATAAGGCATGGTGATCACGATCCGCTCTGTTGCCGCGTGGATCAGGGACACGACCAGCCGCTGGTTGTTCTCGCGCGGATAACCCGGCCCGCTCGGCATAGCCTGCGCCGGAACGTCGCCGGCGACCCGAGGAGCGGGAAAGTAGCGCGCCTCCCCAAGAAATTCGTCCACCTCGACGTACCAGTCGTCGGCGAAAACTGCCTGGAGCTCAAGGACGATCGGCCCGCAAAGCCGGACGTTGAGCTCTTCGTAGGTAAGCCCGCGCTTGAAGGTCGAATCGATCAGATTTTGCGATCCGATGTAGCCGACGTTGCCATCGATGACCGCGATCTTGCGGTGGTTGCGCAGGTCTATGCGGCCGGTGTGTCTCCGGAAAAACCCCACCCGCATGGTTTCCTCGGCCAGGATCCCGGCAAGCCGCAGCCGCGGCAGCATGCGCTGAAAAGCTGGCCGCGACCCGAGAGAATCTGCCAGGACGCGGCAGGCGACGCCTCGCTCCACGGCGCGCTCGAGCGCGGCGATGACTCGCCCGGCAGTGGCGTCGTCGGCGATGATGTAAAACAAGAGGTGAACGTGGTCGCACGCCGTGTCGATGTCGGCAACCAAACGGTCGACCGTGCCCTGGTAGTCGGCGAGAATTTCGGCGGAGTTTCCGCCGAGGATCGGTAAATCGCCGAGATTTTCCGCCAGCGTCACCGCGTGCTGCAGCCCGGGACTGACCTCCGGATGAAAAATATTCGCGTCATTCGCAAGGCGCTCGTGGGTGGGCTTGGCCAGGGCCTCGAAGTCGGCATGCCGCACCAAGCGCCAGACGGGCAGCGTCGGACGTCCGATCAGGAGGTAGAGGATCAGGCCGGCGACGGGCTCGAAGAAAATCAGCAGCAGCCATCCTTTCGCCGCGTCGGGTGAGCGACGGAAGGGCACGATGACGATCATCGCCAGCCGCAACGCCCATTCCGCGGCGAAGAAGGCGTTCAACCAGAATTTCTGCTCGTAGAGAAGCTCGGGCACTTGAATATCGCGTCCGTTTTTTTGAACGGCGCGTGGAATCAGAAAGGGATCTCGCCAGTCCGACGCGGCTGTCGCGGAGGGTCGCGCTTCGGCGCTCATTCTACCCGCTGTGACAGTGCCGATCCGCAACCAAAGCCCGGGCCGTGAGTCGATGTTATGATCCGACGCGGATCGGCCGAGCAGAGCACGATGACCAAAGTGAAGCAGAGGCGGGTAGCCGCGCGCAGCAAGACCGAAAGCCCGCACCGGGCCGCAAATGGCGGACACGATCATGCCGTCCTTGTCCTTCAGGGCGGCGGCGCACTGGGTGCGTATCAGGCAGGCGTCTACGAGGGCATGGCCGAAGCCGGCGTCGATCCTGACTGGGTCACCGGGGTCTCGATCGGCGCGATCAATGCCGCGTTGATCGCCGGCAACCCAGCGCAGCAAAGGCTCGAGCGCCTGCGCGATTTCTGGGATCGCGTTTCGTCCGCCGCGCCGTTGATTCCTCCGTCGGCATTCGATCCGGTGCGCCCGGCATTCAACCGGCTGAGCGCCGCAGGCGCGGCGACGTTCGGCGTGCCCGGATTCTTCGCCCCACGCTTGCCTCCCCCATTATTGGCGCCCGAGGGAAGCCTCGGCGCGCTGAGCTTTTACGACGCCGCGCCGCTCGAAGCGACGCTCAAGGAGCTGGTCGATTTCGACCTCATCAACCGCAAGGAGGTCAGGTTGTCGCTCGGCGCGGTCAACGTTCGCACCGGGAATTCGCTGTACTTCGACAATCGTGACCTTCGAATCTGTCCCGAGCACGTGATCGCAAGCGGTGCTTTGCCGCCGGGGTTTGCGCCGGTGCCGATCGACGGCGAATTCTATTGGGACGGCGGCATCGTTTCCAACACACCGCTGTGGTACGTGCTCGACGATTCGCCGCAAATGAACGCGCTGGTCATTCAGGTCGACCTTTTCAGCGCACGCGGGGAATTGCCGCGAAATATCGACGAGGTGCTCGAGCGCGCCAAGGACATCCAGTATTCGAGCAAGACGCGGTCCAATACCACGCGCGTGGAAGACATGGAGGATATGCGCGAGGCGCTGAAAAGGGTGATCGGCAAGCTTCCAGCGGCGCTCAAGTCCGATCCGGACGTCCGGCGCCTGACCGAAACCTGCAAGGCGGCGCATATCACCATCGCCCATCTCATCAATCGTCGCCTTTCCAGTTCCGCGACGTGGAAGGACTACGAGTTCTCCAGGGTGACGATGAACGAGTTGTGGGCGGCGGGTCTGGACGATGTCCGCCGTGGTGTCGCCAATCGCCGACGCTTGCGCCCCGAGAACGTCGGCCAGGGCATCCAGGTAGTGGATCTGACCAAATGAAACGTGCTTTCAACCCCAGCGTCGGCGATCGCGTGGAACATCCCATCGCGCCCGCCGCCCTATCCGGAGAGTTCCCATGAAGCTCAAGGACAAGACGACGATCGTGACCGGCGCGGCAAGCGGCATCGGCAAGGAGATCGCGCTGACGTACGCGCGTGAAGGGGCCAAGGTCGCGATCGCCGATCTGGACAAGGGCGCTGCCGACGCGGCGGCAGGCGAGATCCGGGCCGCCGGCGGTCAGGCGCTCGGAATCGCGATGGACGTCACCAGCGAGCGGGCAGTGAACGAAGGCGTCGCAGCGGTGGTCGCGGCATTCGGCGGCGTCGATGTGCTGGTCAGCAACGCCGGCATCCAGATCGTGCATCCGATCGAGGAATTCAGCTACGACGAATGGAAGAAGATGCTCGCCATCCACGTCGACGGCGCATTTCTGACCACCCGAGCGTGTCTTCCGCACATGTATGGCTCAGGCCGCGGCGGCAGCATCATCTACATGGGATCGGTGCATTCCAAGGAGGCTTCGGTGCTGAAGGCTCCTTATGTCACCGCCAAGCACGGGCTGATAGGCCTGGCGAAGGTGGTCGCCAAGGAAGGGGCCAAGCACGGCGTGCGCGCCAATGTTATCTGTCCCGGTTTCGTGCGCACGCCGCTGGTCGAAAAACAGATTCCCGAGCAGGCGAAAACGCTGGGCATCAGCGAAGAAGACGTGGTGAAAAAGGTCATGCTCAAGGACACCGTCGATGGCGAGTTCACGACCGTCGCCGACGTCGCCCAGGTCGCGCTTCTTTTCGCATCGTTCCCGTCGAATGCGCTGACCGGCCAGTCGCTGGTCGTCAGTCACGGCTGGTTCATGCAGTGACCGTCCGCGAGTTCGACCGCCCTTAGGCGCAGCACGCCGGCTTGGCCTTCTCGTCGCTGGCCGGTGCACAGCAACGCGCGGACGCGTCGTCATGTGCCGCGACATCCTCGCCGTACACCGGAATCTCGCCCAGGCTGTGAAAGGTTTCCCATGCGATGCCGGCCGGATCGGTGACCCAATACTTGTCCGAACGCGCGTAGCAACAGTTGGCGTCCTTTTCCTCGACCATCCCTCGATCCGCGGCCATCAGCCGTTCGCGCATACCTGCGAGCTCATCGGCGGTCTCGACCTGCAGTCCGAGATGATTGACTCCCGCGGACCCGCGACGCGAAATCGCGAAGTTCACGCGCGGATCGTCCAGCATCCATTTGGCATAGTCGGTCTTGCGCACCGACGGCTCGCCGCCAAACAGCGTCGAGTAGAAGCGAATGCTCTGTTCGAGATCGGACACGGCGACGTGAACGTGAAATCGTTTCATGCGACTCTCCTTTTCGGATGGACCAGGGGTTTGGGAGCTGACGGCGCGATGCGCCGGGGCTCGGACGGTATGCATGGTGAAGGACAGGTCGCGTCTTCCACCGGCGCGCAGGCGTCGCTCGCGCGACAGCAATTGTCCACAAGATAGCCAAGCAGGCCGTTCATCGCGGTGAAATCGGCGCTGTAATAGATGAAGCGGCTCTGCTGTCTTGCGCAAACGAGGCCGGCATGCGACAGCTGGCGCAGATGAAACGACAGCGTCGCCGGGGCCAGCTTGAGCGCGTCACCGATCTTCCCCGCAGCCAAGCCGGCTGGACCGTGCTCGACCAGCATGCGATAGATGGCCAGACGCGTTTCTTGAGCAAGTGCGCTTAACGCTCTCACGGCGGCTTTCGATTCCATATTTCCAGTATTATAGAAACAATGGCCGAAAGTCAAGTCCTAAGCCTATTTTGTTTTGGGCTCCTTTTGCCGGAGCCAACGCCAGACGATCCATGGGACGGCAATCATGGTTATTAGCCCCCACAGGGTCAGCGCGCGCTGCGCCCGTCGAGGCCTGGTCGGCTGCAGGCCGGGATCGCGCAGGGCCGCCGGAAAGGGCCGCGCGGGCACGGGGATGATCTTCGCCTCTCCCGGGTCGGACGGAAAGCGAGCTGTGTATTCTTCTACGCTCACTATGGGCGAGTCGCCCCAGGCGCGACTCGATGGGAGTTGCGGCACCCGCAGAAAGACCAGCGCCTCAATGTCCTGCGCCAGCGATGCTTCAAACGCGGATGCGCGCCGTGCCGGCTCCCGGCGCGCCAGGCGGAGGAGGTCCGCGCCGATCTCCTCGAAGGCAGCCGCCGGAAAGAGCCGGGTCCGGTCCTCGGTGAGATAGTTGAATGTCGTCGCCGCCTTGGCAAGGCTCCGGTCCCGAAGCACGAAATAGGGCAGGCCGAGCGCTGCCAGCAGCCGGCTGGTCGGCCCTCGTGAACGCACGCTCCATCCGATCGCCCGCAGCACGTCGATGCTGATGCTCGCGCAGTTCATCGTGGCGTGGTCGTAGGCGAGCTGGTGACGATAGAACTGGTTATAGACGCGGCAAAGCGCGCCCTGAATCCGGCTCGCCGTGCGCTCGTCCTTGAGAACGGCAACGATCAGATAGGACGGCCGGTACCACGCCTGGCCGCTGTTGAGATCGGCCAAATAATTGTCGAGCGGCACCACCGCCGCAGCAATGCCTTTTTCGCTGAACGCGTCGAGGGTGTAGAAATTATTTGCCAGCCAGTCGCCGATAGCGCCGTCCGGACCGACACGGCCGGTGACGATCGCGAAGTGGCCGCCGTGCGCTTCGTCATCGTCACCTTGCGCACCGTTTAGCATCGCGGCAAGAACGGGCTTTCCCTCCCACTGCCTCGCTGTGCCGGGCTCGCGCTCCCACAAGGTCATGGCCGCAAACGCGCTTCGCGCGCCGCCGGCGGGCGCTTCCCGGACCAGCATTCGGATGCTTCGCTCCGTCGCGTCGACCTGACGGAGCAGCGCATGATCGTCGAGCCTGAAAGCCTCGGGCCAGATTGTCCGCGCGACAAACGTTCCTTCATGCAACGTGCCGCGCACCGTCAGCGGCTGCTGCGCGAGAAAATCGATCGATGTGTCGTCATAGTAGGATCGGTTGAGGGCGATTTTCGGGACGACGTCGAAAGCCCACGCGTTGCCGTTCGCTTCGATGCGCATCCCGTTCGCGTCAAGCATCGCGCCACGAATCATTTCCGGCGCCGCGATCCAGACCAACGAGGGATATTCCAATGGCATCCCAATCGCCTGCCGGGCGGCCCACGTCACGACGTCTTCGATCGCGCTTGCGCCGCGCGCAAAGCCGGCAATCGGCAGGCCGGCCCGCGCGATCGCGATGGGTTCGTCCTCGAAGTACCAGAGCGCTTGAGGTATGACGCTGTCAAGCCGAAGGGCGCCGCGTCCGGTGGTGAGGAAGAAATCACTCGCGTGATACAGGCCGAGATTTCCGGCAGCCAGGGTGGAACGGATGGGAAGCGGCTGGGTCACAAGGAGGCGGTTGGCCGGCGCTGTCGGGAGCGCACGTGTTGTCGCGTCGGCAGCGCGAATTGTGCGGCAGACGCCTCGTGTTGGCCAGCGCCGTAAGCTTTTCCGCATTTCCGCGACAATGCGTATGATCGACACTCGACGAAAGCGCTCATGTCCAAGCCGGCCACCGCACTGCACACCGTCACCGAGCAATCGGCGCGCGGCAACGTCCGCCTGATCGACCGCCGCAACGCCCACGCCGATCCGGACGATGAGCGTACTGCGCTTGTTGCCGGGCTGTTTGCCGCTCCAGCGGTCATTTCGCCCAAGTATTTCTACGATGACATCGGTTGCACGCTGTTCGAGGCAATCTGTTCGCTGCCGGAGTACTATCCGACGCGCACCGAGCGTGCAATTCTTACAACGCATCGCGATTCCATCGTTCAGGCGGTGGGAACCGGTCGCCAATTCGTCGACCTCGGCGCCGGAGATTGCGCCAAAGCGGCGCTCCTCCTTCCTTCGCTGCATGCGCGCCGCTATGTCGCGGTGGACATCGCCGCTGCGGCCATCGAGCCGGCGCTGTCACGCCTCACGCCCGTGTTTCCCCGAGTCGAGCTCATGGGCGTGGTCACGGATTTTTCACGCCGCTTAGACCTGGGAGGAGCAATAGACGCCGGCCCGGTCACCTTCTTTTATCCGGGGTCGAGCATCGGCAATTTCACGCCGGACGAAGCGCTTAGCCTCCTGCGTCGGGTGCGCGACCTTTGCGGTCCGGAGAGCGGCCTTCTGATCGGAGTCGATACCAAAAAGGACAAGGCGCGTCTCGACGCCGCGTACAACGACGCACTCGGCGTTACCGCGGCTTTCAATCTGAACGTGCTCAACCACGTCAACGTCCTCGCCAATTGCGACTTCACGCCAGCGGGATTTGCTCACGTCGCGTTTTACGAACCGATCAAGGGCCGCGTGGAAATGCATCTGGAATCGCGTTACTTGCAGCGCGTGCGAATCGGCGGGCGTGAACGGGTGTTTGTTAAAGGCGAGCGCATCCACACCGAGAACTCGTACAAATACAGTCCGGGCGAATTCGCGGACCTGCTCGGCAGTGCGGGGTTTACCGACCTGCGCCTGTGGCAGGACGACGCCGGAGATTTCGCGGTCTTCTATGCCCGCTAGGGTGCTAGTCGGCTAACCGGAATCGCGCGCCAGCCGGATTCCGGTAAATTGCCAGCGGGCCGCGGCGGGGAAGAAGTTGCGATAGGTCGCGCGAAGATGCGATGCCGGTGAGACGCATGAGCCGCCGCGAAGAACGTACTGGTTGCACATGAACTTGCCGTTGTATTCCCCGATTGCGCCGGTCGCCGGACGATAGCCGGGGTAGGGCGCGTAGGCGCTAGATGTCCACTCCCAGACGTCGCCGAAAAGCTGCGACGGCGTAACGGCTGGGGCGCTCGCGGCCCGCGGCTCGAGCAATCCGGATTCGATGAAATTGCCCTTCACCGGACATCCGGATGCGGCGAGTTCCCATTCGCCTTCGCTGGGCAGCCGCGCGCCTGCCCAGCGCGCGTAAGCATCCGCTTCGAACAAGCTTACGTGGCACACCGGAGCGCTGAGTTGTATCGGGTGGAGCCCGTGCAGCCCGAATTCGAGCCAGCCGCGTCCGTCGCGCTGCCAGTAAAGCGGCGCGTCGATCGCGTTCCCTGCCAGCCAGTCCCAACCTTCCGAGAGCCACAACTCCGGCCGTCGGTACGCGGCGTCGTCGACGAAGGCGAGATATTCGCCATTGGTCACCGCGCGGCTCGCGAGCGAAAAGTCGTTGAGGTATTGCCGATGGCGCGGCGTCTCGTTGTCGAACGCGAACTGGCTGCCGTGGTGGCCGATCTCGGCGATGCCTTCGCCGAATTCGATCCATGCCAGCGGCGGCGCGTCGCCGATCACGGCATCCGCAGCCTTGCGCCAGGGCGCATACGCGGGCTGCAGCGGATTGCACGAGAACAAGTGCAGGACATCGGTGAGGATCAATTCCTGATGCTGCTGCTCGTGATTCAAGCCCAGTTCGACCAGCGTCGTTACGGTTGACGGCAGCGTGCCGCGGTCCATGAGCTCGACCATCGCCGCATCGATGTGCGCACGGTAGGCGCGGACCTCGTCAAGCGATGGTCGCGACAGCAAACCGCGCCGAGGGCGCGGATGCTTCTCGCCGATACCGTTGTAGTAGGAATTGAACAGCACGCGAAACGATGGATGAAACGGCCGATACCCGGGCAGATGCGGGGCGAGAACGAACGTTTCGAAGAACCAGCTCGTATGCGCAAGATGCCACTTGACCGGACTGGCATCGGGCATGGACTGAATCGCGCAATCCTCCGCTGACAGTTGGACCGCAAGCTGTTCGGTCGCGGTGCGCACCATCCGATAGTTCGAGGACATCGGCGTCATCGGCTCGGGCAATTGCGTCGCCGAGCGACCGCGATGCGCCTGCTGCAATGGCAATCGATCGTTCATGAGGCGGACCCTTGGCTGTGCGCGGCGATGGGCGTCGCGCGTCCGGCGTCGACGACGACACGCGGCGGTCCGGCGACGA
>DATMNH010000318.1:0-2790 GCA_035568975.1 Casimicrobiaceae bacterium | reverse complement strand
GGGCGACCTCGGCGACAGGCGCCTTCTCCATTCCCCGTAAAGCTCGCAAACCGGGAATATCCGTGGCCGTCGACATGCTCGGCGCGATGCTCCTCCCACAGGATCATCAGCGTCACGCCGCGACGCTTGAGTTCTTCGTGCACCTTCGTCCAGTCGGGCAGCGGCTTCGTGGAGCCCTCGTGGAAGCCCGCCGGCGTAAACAGCCATCGCTCCAACGCGGCGTCGCTGATCTCCGGCGGGATAGGCCACGTGAGCCCGACCACCTTCGCGCGCCTCACATACTCCGATACCGCCGTCTTGCCGACGCCTGTTGCCTCGCGCACCTCACGGACGCTGAGCCCCAGCTCATGCGTCAGCCGCAGCACCTCACGGATTTTCCTCATCGACATTCTCATCCTCGCCATCGGCAGCCCCTGTTGTTCTTCACAGGGACTGCCGATCTACTGATTCGGATGTCGAAGGGAGTGCTGTCTAAACGCTCATCAGAAACTGTCCGCAATCACCGGAATGCTGTCCGCAATGCGCCGGAATGACTGTCCGCGATGGGCCGGAATCTGCACGGAAGGTGAGTATGGTTGCCTTGTTCCTCCACCTTGTCCCGGCTGGCAGCCCCTAGCCCATGTTTGACATATTGGGCGTGTTGGCCGGTGCCAAATCGTTGATTTTACTGATGTGGGGGTGCGATTTTCGCCAAAACGTAGGGACAGAGATGCGATAATATTTCGACGTTTGCGCTTGCCAATTGCTGATTCTCCTGATGTTGGTGGCGGGGACAAGGTTCGGAGGGGCCATGTTCCTGCGCATCGTCCGGGCCGCCGGCGGCCACAGCGTCAAGCACGAGTATGTGCGGGTGGTCGAAGCCTATCGCGAGCGCGGCAAGACGCGCCATCGCACGATCCTCAATCTGGGTCGCAAGGACCTGCTGGCGGCGCATCTCGACCTCGCCAAGCTGACGCGCCTGCTGCATGGCGAAGCGGCACCGGAGCGCGCGGTCCGGCGCGAGGACGTTCACGCCATGGCGGCGTGGGACTGGGGAGCGATGCTGGCGGCGCGCCATTTGTGGTGTGAGCTTGGGCTTGAGGCGGTGCTCGACCGGCTCGCCGGAGGTCGTCGTGGTGATGGCGCTGCGCTGGGCGATCGGGCGCTGGTGCTGATCGCCAATCGGCTCGCCGCGCCTTCCAGCGAGCATGGTCTGGCGCGCTGGCTGGAGACCGACTTCGTGTGCGATCGCGACGGCCGCCGCTTCATGCCCGCCTGGCGCGATGACGCCGAGCGCCAGGCGAGCCGGACGCCGCGGGTGCGGGTCGCGGCGCGGCAGCTCCAGCAGTGGTACCGTTCGCTCGATCAATTGCTGGCGCACAAGGCGGCCATCGAGCACGCGCTGTTTCTCACTTTGCGCGACCTGTTTTCGCTGCGCGTCGACATGGTGTTCTACGACCTGACCTCGACCTATTTCGAGGGCGAGGGGCCACCCGACCTGGCTGCCCATGGTCACAGCCGCGACGGCAAGCCGCGCAACCGGCAGGTTCTGGTCGGCCTCGTCATGATCGACGGCTGGCCGATCGCCCATCATGTGTTCGCCGGCAACTGGCGCGACGCCAAGACGGTGCCGCAGGTGCTGCGCGATTTGGAGCAGCGCTTCGGCCTCGGACGCATCGTGTTCGTCGGCGACCGCGGCATGGTGACGAGCCACAACCTCGACGACCTGCGCGAGCACGGTCACGGCTACATCGTCGGCCGCAATCGTCGCCGCAGCGGCGAAGTGTTCGATTACATCCAGAGCGCGACCGGGCCGTGGATCGAATGTCCGGCCGGCATCACCGCCCGCGAGAAGGCGTCATCGCCCAAGACGATGGTTCAGGAAGTGACATCGAATCAGCCGGGCGTGCGGGTGTTCGTCGTTCATTCGGACGAACGCCTCGCCTATGAGCGCGCTCAACGCATCAAGGCGATGGAACGCGTCCGCGCACGGCTGGAGAAGCTTGAGCGACGCGTCGCCAAGGGCCAGATCAAGGCCGCCGAGAAGATCGGCGCCGCCGCGGCGCGCATCCTCGGGCGCAATCATGGCCATCGTTACTACGACTGGAGCTGCGAGGACGGCGTCTTCCGCTTCTTCGAGCACCCCGTCCACTTCGCCCGCGAGCAGGCCTACGAAGGCAAATACGTCATCCAGACCGAGGAGCCCGGTCTGTCCGCCCTTGATGCCGTGCGCCTCTACAAGGACCTCACCGATGTCGAGCGCGCCTTCGCCAATCTCAAGGACGTCATCGATATGCGGCCGATCTATCACCGAACCGACGCGCGGGTGGAGGCCCACATCTTCGTCGCCGCCCTCGCCTTCCTGCTCCATCGCGCGATCGAAAAGAAGCTCAAGGCCGCACGCCTCGATCTCTCCGCCACCGAAGCTTTGAGTATCCTCAAATCCGTCCGCGTCGTCGACATCGATCTCGGCGACGGCACCACCAAGCGCTCCGTCACCACGCCCACGCCGCGCGCCGCCGCCGTGCTCCGCGCGCTGGGCATCGCCAACCGCGCGCCGCCAACCCCGCCGATCGGGAGCCAAACCCTCATGTAGTGACAAACCGACATGTCGGCTTCAGGAAAATCAATGAGTTGCGTGGCAAAATGTCAAACATGGGCTAGGGCGATGCCCAAACCGCGCCCGCCCCATCTTCACCGCCAAGAAACCCGCCACGGCCGATTCGTTTGGTACGTTCGGCGCGGTCACGGTCTACGGGTGCGGCCCAAGGCTGAATACGGCTCCCAGGAATTCTGGGCGGAGTACCGCGC
>DATMNH010000317.1:0-2584 GCA_035568975.1 Casimicrobiaceae bacterium | reverse complement strand
GGCGGCGGTGTTCGCCGTCATGGTGCCGCTGATCATTGCCGATCTCACGCGCGGAACCGGACACTTCAATCTTGGGCAGGGGATTATCGGCACATCGACCGGGCTAGGCGCGTCGCTGAGCGCCTCGCTGGCCGGCCATGTGAGCGACCATTTCGGCAGCCCCGCGGCCTTCGCTGGCTTGGCCGTGATCGCCTTCGTCGGGTTGTTGGCGGTGTGGCTGCTGATGCCGGAAACCCGCGACGCGCCAGAGCCGCAATAGCCGGCCCCGCCCAGCCGTTGCGGGGAGCGCAGAAGGAGGCGTTCCCTTCGGCACCCGCGCTCGCGGCGACGACCCCGAGCGCGGGCTGACGACCTACAAGGCCGGCGCCTCGTCCGATACCAACCGCAAATGCGGCGCTATGCCTTCCATGAGCGAGCGATAGACGGAAAGATAGTCCTGCGCCATGCGGCGCGCCGTGAAACGCGCCTCGAACTGGCGTCGAATCTTCTCGCGCGACAGATGTCCGAGGCGGTCGACCGCGCCGATGGCTCCGGTTTCGTCCTCGACGATAAACCCGGTGAGTCCCTCGTCCACCACCTCCGCCACCGAGCCGCGATTGAAAGCGATGACCGGCGTGCCGCAAGCCATTGCCTCGATCATCACCAGACCGAACGGCTCGGGCCAGTCGATGGGCACCAGAAGAACGATGGCACCGCTCAAGAACGCGGATTTTTCGTTGTCGTTGATCTCGCCGATATATTCGACATTGCCTGACTTGATCATAGGGTGAATTTGCTCGTCGAAGTACTCGCGGTCGACCTTGTCGACCTTCGCGGCGATCTTGAGCGGCACGCCGCAATGCGCCGCGATCCGGATGGCGCGATCGACGCCCTTCTCCGGGGCGATGCGGCCGAGAAATGCGAAGTAGGAGGGCTTGATCGGCTTGGGCATCAGCAAGCGCTCGGGCAGGCCGTGGTGGACGGTCCGCACCCAGTGCGCCTGCGGCAGCGGCCGCCGTTGCGCGTTCGAGATCGATACCACCGGCAACGATGAAAATTCGTCGAAGACGGGCTGGTGCTCGGGGAGATCGAGCCGACCATGCAGCGTGGTGGCAAACGGCGTCGGCTGCCGGGAAAACAGCGAGAACGGATAGTAGTCGAGGTGGCAATGCAGGAAGTCGAATTCGCCCGCACGCTGATAGACCTTCTCCAGCATCAGCATGTGCAGCGCGTTCGGGTCACGCACCGAGCCGTCGAGCCGTAAGGCGCGCGGCCACACCGCTTCAAGGCGCGCCGAGGTCACCGAATCTCCACTGGCGAACAGCGTCACCTCATGCCCGAGCGCGATCAACTCCTCCGTCAGCCACGACACCACGCGTTCGGTCCCCCCGTAAAGCTTCGGTGGGATCGCCTCAGTCAACGGTGCGACCTGAGCAATGTGCATCGAATTTGACCTTTCCTGACGTCGACGGACGGATCGAATGTCCCATCCCCTTGAGTTCCCGGCACAGAACCAAGAACCAAGAACCAGCCAATTGTTTTCAAAATGCGCAATGAACTTATTTTTACCTGGGCATGGAACTTTTACCGCGGCGGAGTGTAGTCGTAGACGCGCGGAGTGCCGGCATTTGCGTTGGCGAGGAAAAGTCATGCTTCGGGGCGGATAGATTTTCCGTTCTCGGCGTTGTGATGCTGTGCAGGGGCAAGGGAGGGTTACGGCATCTACACGAGCGGAGATGCAGACGCATGGCCGATCTATGTGGTTACGCCAGTCGACCTCTTGCCTTCATTTTTCGTTATGTGCGGTTGCGGCCGTTCTCACACGCGGTCATCCTTGCCGCAGTGCTCAGCGCTGTCGTGTGTTCGGTGAGCACGCAATATGGCGTCAAACATCTGGTCGACGTGCTTTCGAGCGGCACCAGCGCCGGCGTGTGGACGGCATTCCTCCTGCTCGGGTCGCTGATCGCCGCAGACAATCTTCTTTGGCGCGTCGCCGCCTGGATCTCGAATTTCGCCTTTGTCGGGGTGACGGGAGATCTGCGGCGTGACCTGTTTCGCCATCTCACCGGGCATTCCCCGGGCTACTTTGCCGACCGCCTTCCGGGCATGCTCACAAGCCGCGTGACCGCGACGTCGAACGCGGTATTCACGGCGGAGAACATGTTCGTCTGGAACGTGCTGCCGCCTTGCGCGGCCACGGTGGCGGCGATTGCGCTCGTGCGCACCATCAGCCTGCCTATGGCCGCGGGGCTCGCACTCATCGCGGGCATCATGGTGACGATCATGTTCCGCCTCGCCGCGGCCGGGCGGCCGCTGCATCACGATTTCGCCAGGAAGGCGGCCACGGTCGACGGCGAAATGACCGACGTGGTCACCAACATGCCGCTGGTGCGGGCGTTCGGCGGCTTCTTCCGCGAGCATCACCGCTTCGACGCGACCGTCGCACGCGAGATGGAGGCACGCCGGCGCAGCCTGTTTTACCTCGAGAAGCTGCGCATCTTCCATGCCGTGGTGACGATCCTTCTGGCGCTGGGCCTGCTGGCCTGGGCCCTCATCCTCTGGCAGCACGGTGACGCCACCACCGGCGACGTGGTGCTCGCGTGTA
>DATMNH010000316.1:0-32798 GCA_035568975.1 Casimicrobiaceae bacterium | reverse complement strand
TCGCGACACACAGGACTGCGGCGGTGCGGTTGAGGCGGAAGTTCTTCATTTTTAGTGCTCCTTAGGGAATTGCTAATCAAATTGGTTTGGCGCTTGGGTTTTTGGTCCTGGCACCGTACCGGTTCGTTTGTCTATGCAGTTGTATAAGCAACCACCGTGCCAGGCTTATATACAGATAATAATCAACCGGTTACCTAAGGAATATCGATAGTCCCCAAGGCGCTATGTGACGACGCGCGCGGTATATAGACAGCTTTTTGCGAATCGCCGCCGACCCCTTCGTTAGCGGCACCGCCCGGATAGGATCGAGCCGCTCCGGACGCGCTGAAGGCGTTTCGGTAGCCGCGGCAAATGGAAGATCCGCCTCGGACAAGGCGGCACGATGAAGTCGCGGAGGTGTGATCGGCGACTCGAATCCGGCAATCGCGATTTGCTGCACGGTGGGCCGCGTTTTGGAGCAGCCTACCCGGGAGGGTCTCGGACCCGATCGATCTTTAGAACGTCACGGTTGCGATCACCGTGTCGGCATAGGCGCCGACGGCGATATCCGTACCACCAGGGATCGAACCGCAGACGTTATAAGTCCGCGCGGCTTTGCTGGGGGCGGCCGCGGCGGTCAATATAGCTGCGCCGACTGTTCCCCAGACCTGAGTCAGGGCGCCGCACGCGGTGCCAGCCACGTTATTTGGCGGCTGATAGAGCTCGTAGGGGAGGCGCTCGGCACCGCTGGCCATCTGCCGAACGGATCCGGCCGGGGTCGCGCCGAGATCGAGCTTAAGGGTCGGTACCGAGGCTTTGGTGCAGGCGATGGTGATCGAGCCGGTGCCGGTCAATGCGGTCGCCGCATTGGTGACGATGGGGTCATACGCGCCGAAGGCTACGGCAGCCGTGCTGATGGTGCAGTTAGGGGGAACGGACGCAGTAATAGACAAATTTGCCGTTGCGGTACCGGCATAAGCGGGCAGCGATGCTATCAGCGCGGTTCCCAATGCGCAGATAAGGGCAGCGGTAGTTTTGATGCGGAAGCGCTTCAAGGAAGGTCCTGGGCCGATTTCTTAAGCAAAGCCAATATTGGCGTTGCGGGATTACAAAGCAATGCTCATGCCAGGGCATAAGCTGCAATAAAAACAAGATGTTGAACATTACAAATCGATATAGCTCAGCGCGCTATATGACGGTGCGCGCGATCTATCGACGGCGTTGGGGCGAGGGAGGTGCTGCGAAGACGGGATATTGGCGGATCAGGTTCGGGCGCGCTGAATGCGCTTGACTTGAGGAATATGCCGCAGCGAACGCATCACATGCGCAAGATGCCGGCGGTCGCGCACTTGCACGGTAAAGAACATGGCGACCACTTCGTCGCCGTCCGGGCGTTCCATGGATACGTAGGCGATGTTGGCGCCGGCGTCGGCAATCTCGGTCGCGAGTCTCGCCAACAGACCCCGCTCGTCGGCGACCAGCAGCCGGATACCGGCCTCGAACACGCCCTGAACATCGGGTGCCCACTCGACCTCGACAATCTGATCGCTGTCGACCCGGCTTTTTTTCAGCGTCTGACACTCGCGCGTGTGGACCAGAAGCCCCTGGCCGCGCCGGAACTGGCCGAAAATGGTGTCGCCGGGAATCGGGCGGCAGCACTTGCCATACTGTATGGCAACGCCCTCGACCCCGCGCAACTGCAACGCGCCGGGCTTCGCGGCAGGTGGCGTCTGGTCTTCCCCAGTGCGATGGGACGCGCGAGTAAGTGCCTGCGCGACGACAAACGACAGTCGCTTGCCCAACCCGATATCAGCCAGGATGTCGAGCCGGCTCTTGGACCCGTACTCGCGTCCAAGCGCTTCCCAGCGCTCCCAGGTGATCGATTCCGACGGCACTTTCAGCGACGCCAGCGCTTGCTCGAGCATCCGCTCGCCGAGTACCGCCGACTCGCGCTGTTGCAGCGATTTAAGGAAGTGCCGGATCCGCGAGCGCGCCTTGCCGGTGCCGACGAAGTTGAGCCACGATGGGTTGGGGCGCGCCGTCGGCGACGTCATGATCTCGACCTGATCGCCGCTCTTGAGCTCGGTTCGCAGCGGCATCAGCTCGTAGTTGATCCTTGCCGAAGTGCAGTGGTGGCCGATGTCGGTATGTACTGCGTACGCGAAATCGACCGCAGTGGCGCCTCGCGGAAGCGCCATGATCTTGCCCTTGGGAGTAAAGACGTAGATTTCTTCCGGGAAAAGATCGCCCTTGATGTGCTCCAGAAATTCCTTGGAATCACGCGACTCGGATTGAATCTCCAGCAGGCTTTGCAGCCAGCGATGCGTCTGTTGCTGCGCCTCGGCGATGTCGAGCTCGCCGCCGCTCTTGTAGAGCCAATGCGCGGCGACGCCGGTCTCGGCGATTCGGTGCATGTCCTGGCTGCGGATCTGCGCCTCGAGGGGCGTGCCGAAGGGCCCGAACAGGGTGGTGTGCAGCGATTGGTAGCCGTTTGCCTTGGGAATGGCGATGTAGTCCTTGAACTTGCCCGGGATCGGTTTGTACTGGCTGTGCAGTACACCGAGTGCCGCGTAGCAAGCCGTCACGTCCTTGACCAGGACTCGCACGCCGTATATGTCAAACACCTGCGAAAACGAGTAGTGCTTCTCGCGCATTTTCTTGTACACGCTGTATGCGGTTTTTTCCCGCCCGATAGCGGTGGCGGGTATCCCTGCCGCCTTCAATCCCTCGCGCATCGATTGCAGAATGCGGTTCATCACCTCGCGTCGGTTGCCGCGCGCGGACTTGATCGCTTTCGCGAGCACTCGGTAACGCATCGGGTGAAGATGCTTGAACGAAAGCTCCTGCAAATCGAGATAAAGCGCGTTCAGCCCGAGGCGGTTGGCGATCGGTGCGTAGATGTCCAGGGTCTCGCGGGCGATGCGCTCGCGATGGGCGGGCGCCATCGCATCGAGGGTCCGCATGTTGTGCAGGCGGTCGGCAAGCTTGATCAGGATGACGCGTACGTCCTGCGCCATCGCCAGCAGCATCTTGCGAAAGTTCTCTGCTTGCGCGTCTTCGTGGGATTGGAACTCGATCTGGTCGAGTTTGGAGACTCCGTCGACCATGTCGGCAACGGGCTTGCCGAACGATGACTCGATCTCGGTCTTCGTGACGTTGGTGTCCTCCATCACGTCATGGAGGAGCGCCGCGGCGAGCCCTTGCGCGTCAAGCCGCCACTGCGACAGGATACTGGCTACCGCCAGCGGATGCGTAATATAAGGTTCGCCGGATTTTCTAAACTGGCCCTGATGCGCGTGTTCGGAAAATGCGAACGCGCGCTCGACCAGCGCGACGTCAGGAGCTGGCAGGTAGTGGCCAAGATGTCGGGTGAATTCGGCAATTTCCGACATATGTGGCGATCCCCACGCAAGGGTCTGCTGCGGCTGACCGTTAGACGGTGCTCTGCGGTTTGAGCAACATCTCGATGCCCACCTTGCCGGCGGCGACTTCGCGAAGCGCAATCACCGTTGGCTTGTCGCGGTCGCCATCGACCAGCGGTTGCGAGCCGGCGCTGATCTGACGCGCGCGATTGGTCGCGGCGAGCGTGAGCTCAAAACGATTGGGTATCTTGGTCAGGCAATCTTCGATCGTAATGCGGGCCATGGCTTTTCCTACTTTAGTTGAGCACTGAGCTGGGCAATCAGCGCCTGGTGCCGGACAAGTTGTTGTGCGGTGCGCAGGCGAGTCGCTCGCACCACCGCGATCAAATCGTCGACAGCCGAGGCAAACTCCTGATTAATAATAACATAGTTGAACTCGACGCAATGGCGAATTTCCTCTCGCGCCGCAATGAGCCGGCGAGCGATAGTCGCCGCGTCGTCCTGCCCCCGGCGCACCAGCCTTTCTTCGAGCGATTCGAGCGACGGTGGAAGAATGAAGATGTGCACCGATTCGGGTATCAGTGCCCGCACTTGCGCCGCGCCTTGCCAATCGATCTCCAGCAACACGTCTTGACCGGCGCTTACCTGCGACTTGAGCCATATCGCCGAAGTCGCGTACCAATTGCCGTGCACGTGCGCGTGCTCCAGGAATTCGTTGCCCTCCTTGAGTGCGGCAAAGCGATCCGCCGAGACGAAGTGATAATCGACACCGTCCTGCTCGCCGGACCGCGGTGGCCGCGTCGTATAGGACACCGACAGGCGAATGCCGGGTTCGCGCTCGAGCAACGCGCGCGTCAGGCTGGTCTTGCCGCCGCCCGATGGCGCGGCTATGACGAAAAGATTGCCTGCCGGGACGCTCATGCGCGACAAGCTCCTCGATCCCTCATTCTATGTTCTGCACCTGCTCGCGCATTTGTTCGATCAGCACCTTGATCTCGAGCGCCGCCTGCGACAGCTCCGCATCGACGGACTTCGAGCCAAGCGTATTGGCTTCGCGATTGAGCTCCTGCATGAGAAAGTCGAGTCGCTTGCCGCTGCTACCACCGTGGGCCAGTACGCGCCTCACTTCAGCGACGTGGGTCGCGAGGCGGGAGACTTCCTCGGCGATGTCGATCTTGGTCGCGAACAGCGCAAGCTCCTGCTTCAAGCGGTCGTTATCCGGATCGAGTCCTGCTTCCTTGAGGCGCGCGCCAAGCTTTTCGACATAGGCTTCGTGAATGACGGGTATCCGGGGCATGACGCGTTCGAGCTGCAGCTCGATGCCACGGCAGCGCTCTTCGAGCACGAGCTTGAGCTGCGCGCCCTCGCGAGCTCGCGACGCCGCGAGGTCGCTGAGCGCTTGCCTGACCAACGCCAGCGCCTTGCCGGCCAGCGCTTCGGCGCCCAGAGACGGCTCGGTGAGCACACCTGGCCAACGCAAGACTTCGACGATCGACAATGGAGCACTTGCCGGTGCGTGACGCAGCACTTCATCTGCCGCGTCACGTAGCTGGATCACGCGTTCTACGTTGACGGCAAGCTCGATCGTGCCAGGCGCGGAACGATTCAACGCGACCCTGCAGTCGACCTTGCCGCGCTTCAATTGGAGAGCGAGGACATCTCGCACCGCCGATTCGATCGAACGCAGCTCGTCAGGCAAGCGGACCTGGAGATCGAGATAGCGATGGTTGACCGAGCGCAACTCCACGGTCAGCGAACAGCCGGGCAGCTCGGCGGCGACCGATGCGAAGCCGGTCATGCTCAATATCATGGGTGATCGTTTCCGGCGTTGAAATCGACTGACCCGGCGCGCGTGTTGCGCACGCGTTTTACACGAATACCCAATGAAATCTTTACTTTATCGCCGGGGTTGCCGAGAATGTAGAGCTTATCCATTTCACACGCAAGTCTAAAGCGGCTCATCGCCGCCGGCCCATGGGCGTCACCAATCAGGCACTTCCCACCGGTTACCAGTTGCTCAACTACCGAGTCGATCGCCAGATCAGCCGTGGTGGCTTCTCGATCGTTTATCGCGCATTCGACGACACCGGCGCCCCGGTGGCGATCAAGGAATACCTGCCGTCATCGCTGGTGTTGCGCACCGAGGGCGATATCGTGCGCGCAAGTTCGGCAGAGAACCTCACCTCGTTCCGCTATGGAATGAAATGCTTTTTCGAGGAAGGCCGCGCGCTCGCCAAGATCAATCATCCAAACGTGGTGCGAGTGCTCAACTTCTTCCGCGCCAACGAAACCGTCTACATGGTGATGCGCTACGAGCGCGGCCGCACGCTGCAGCAGCAGATACAGCTGCGTCAGGATCAGATGTCGGAACGCCTCGTGCGCCACGTGTTCATGCACCTGTTGAACGGCTTGCGCGAAGTGCACACCCATAAGCTGCTGCACCTCGACATCAAGCCGGCGAACGTGTATCTGCGCACCGACGGCACGCCGGTGCTGCTCGATTTCGGCGCCGCGCGGCAGACGCTGACATCGGCCCGGCCCAAGCTCGCGCCGATGTACACGCCGGGGTTCGCGGCGCCTGAACAATATCGCGATCCGGACCGGCTCGGGCCGTGGACCGACGTCTACGGTATAGGCGCCAGCATGTTTGCCTGCCTCGCCGCTTTCGCGCCGCAAGCCGCCGACGCGCGGCTGGCGGAGGATCACCTCGTTTCGGCGAAGAAAATCTGGGCCGGCGCCTACTCCGACAACGTGCTCGAGGTGATCGACTGGTGCCTTCGTCTCGACCCGCTCGAACGCCCACAAAGCGTGTTCGCACTGCAAAAGGCCATCCGCGACATCGCGCCGCGGAAGCGCAAGCTCACCTTCCTGGACACGATCAAGAAGCGGCTGTTCAGCGAAATGACGTAGGTGTTAGCGTGCGTTTTACGATCTTTCAGGAAAGTCGAAGGGGTCAGCGCAAGGTTAACCAGGACCGTCTCGCCTATACGTACAGCCGCGACACGCTGCTGCTGGTGGTAGCCGACGGGATGGGTGGCCATGCCGGTGGCGAAATTGCCGCGCAGATCGCAGTCCGGCTGTTCATCGAGCGCTTCCAGCAGGAATCGAAACCAACACTCAAGAATCCGCTCAAATTCCTCCAGGATTCGATGGTCCGTGCGCATCAGGCTTTGGGATCGTATGCCAGCCAGTTCTCGATGCTGGAGACGCCGCGAACGACTTGCGTCGCGTGCATTGTTCAGTCCAACTATGCGTATTGGGCGCATGTCGGCGACTCGCGCCTGTATCTTTTCCGGCAGGGAGGGCTGATCGGCCGCACCAAGGACCACTCCAAGGTCCAGTATCTGCTCGATCAGGGCATCATCGGAGCACACGAGGTCGCCGATCATCCCGATCGCAACAAGATCTTCAGCTGCCTGGGCGGCCTCGTCGATCCGGTTATCGATCTCTCGCGACGAACGCCCTTGCGCAATGGCGACCTTGTCGTGATGTGTACCGACGGTCTATGGAGCGTCTATCCGCAGGAAGAGATGGGGCGTGCTCTGACCGGCACCCCGATCCTCAAGTCGTCGCCGGCGCTGATGCGCGAGGCCGAGGCGCGCGGCGGCTCCGACGGCGACAATCTGTCGCTGATTGTCGTGCGCTGGGGGCCGGAGACGCTGACCGACGAGCCGACCACCACGATCACCGAGACGATGGGCCTGGGCGAGTTCCAGACCGAGATCGATCGCACGCTGACCCTGACCGACCGAAAAGGGGCGCAGCGGGATCTTACCGACGACGAAATCGAGCGGGCAATCGCGGAAATCCAGGCAACGATCAAGCGCTACAAGACTTAAGGCCCTAAATGCGCCAGATCGTTCTAGACACCGAAACGACCGGGCTGGACCCCAAACAGGGGCACCGGATCATCGAGGTTGCCGGCGTCGAATTCGTCAACCGCCGGCCGACCGGTCGACATATTCACTTTTACCTCAACCCTGAGCGGGAGATCGACGCCGGCGCAACCGACGTCCACGGTCTCACTTGGGACATGCTGCGCGACAAGGCGAGGTTCGCTGATGTAGCGGACGAATTTCTCGAGTTTGCGCGAGGCGCCGAGTGGATCATCCACAACGCTCCGTTCGACATCGCTTTCCTCGACGAGGAGCTGAAGCGGGTAAATCTGCCGTCTGTCGCCGCCGTGGCCGCCGATGTCATCGACACGCTGGCGCTGGCGCGAGAGCACTTTCCCGGCAAGAAAAACAATCTCGACGCGCTATGCGAACGCTTCGGTGTCGCTAATGCCCATCGAACGCTCCACGGCGCCATGCTCGATGCCCAGCTCCTGGCCGAGGTCTATCTCGCGATGACGCGCGGACAGGAATCGCTGACCATCGACATCGCCATCCCGATGGCGATCATCGACGGGGCGCTGGCCGCGGAAATGCTCGCCGCGGTTCGAGTCCTTGAGCCCTCGGCCGACGAGCTGGATCTGCACCGTGCCTATCTCGCCGACCTGCAGCGGGAATGCCGCGGCGCATGTCTGTGGGTTGCGCTGACGCCATGACCAGCCTTCGTAACATCGTTGTCACAAGCGTCGGACACAATGAGCAGCCTCCCGGCTCCTTGGTCGCAACCGTGTCCCCGGCCACTGAACCCGAAGATCCCCTGAAGGGACGCGACCCTCCGCTGATCAACCGCGAGCTTTCCCAGCTTGCTTTCAACCGGCGGGTGCTGGCGCTTGCCCAGGATTCAGACGTTCCTCTGCTGGAGCGTCTTCGTTTTCTTTGCATCGTCAGCAGCAATCTCGACGAGTTTTTCGAAATACGCGTCGCGGGGCTGCGCGAGCAGCTTCGCGCCAAGGCACCCGCACCCGGAATGACGCTGCACGAAATGCGCGCGATATTCAGCCGCATCAGCGAAGAGGCGCAAAAGCTGGTCGCCGACAAATACCGCACGCTCAACGAGCAGGTTCTCCCGGCGATGGCTGCCGCCGGGATCCGGCTCTTGCGCAACGCCGACCGCAATGAGGCGCAGCGCCAGTGGGTGGCCGAGTATTTCCGGCGGGAAGTGAAGCCGCTGTTGACGCCGATCGGACTGGACCCGGCGCATCCTTTTCCGCAGGTCGTCAACAAGAGCCTCAACTTCATTGTCGAACTGTCGGGCCGCGACGCATTCGGTCGCGACACCTCGATCGCCATCGTCAAGGCCCCGCGGGTGGTGCCGCGTGTGATCGAGCTTTCGCCCGATGTCGCGCCGGCAAACACTTTTGTTCTGCTATCGTCGATTATCCACGCGCACTTGAACGAAATGTTCGCGGGGCGCGAAGTCATCAATTACTCGCAATTCCGCGTCACCCGCGACGCGGACCTGTGGTTCGACGAGGAGGAAGTCAAGAATCTGCGCCAGGCGCTGGAGGGCGAGCTTCCGCAGCGTCAGTTCGGCCTCGCGGTGCGGCTTGAAGTTGCCGCGGGCTGTCCGCAACATCTGGCGCAACTGTTGCTGCATCAATTCGAGTTGCAGGAATTCGATCTGTACCGGTGCGACGGTCCGGTCAACCTGGCACGGATGGCCGCGCTCGTCGACGAGGCCGATCTCGACGAGCACAAATATCCGGCGTTTCTGCAAGGAACGCCAGATCGTCTCACCGACCAGGCCGACATCCTCGCCGTGATCCGTCAGCGTGATGTGCTTCTGCATCATCCGTTCCAAGCCTTCGATCCGGTGGTCGATTTCATTCGCAAAGCGGTAGAAGACCCCGACGTGCTGGCCATCAAGCAGACGGTCTACCGAACCGGCGTCAACTCGGTGCTGATGGAAGCGCTGATCGAAGCGGCGCGGCGGGGCAAGGAAGTCACCGTCGTCGTCGAGCTGCTTGCGCGCTTCGACGAGGAGGCGAACATCAACTGGGCCGAGCGGCTCGAGCAGGCGGGCGCGCAAGTGGTCTATGGTGTCTTCGGCCTGAAGACGCACGCCAAGATGGCGCTGCTGCTGCGCCGGGAAAATGACATCTCCGGGAAACCGAAGCTACAGCCTTACGCGCACCTGGGAACCGGCAACTACCATCCGCGCACCACGCGGCAGTACACCGATTTCGGGCTGCTCACCACCAACGCCGAGATCTGCGCCGACGTCGACGAGGTATTCCTGCATATCACCAGCCTCGCCAAAGCCAACAAATTGAAACGGCTCTGGCTGGCGCCGTTCACCATGCATCGGCACGTTCTGGAATCGATACGTCGCGAGCTCAAGCACGCGAAAGAGGGCAAGCCGGCGCATATCATCGCCAAGATGAATGCGCTGGTTGAGGAAGCGGTGATCAAAGCGCTTTATGCGGCGTCCCAGGCGGGGGTGGAGATCGACCTGATCATCCGCGGTGCTTGCGCCTTGCGTCCGGCAGTCAAAGGGGTTTCGGATCGCATTCGCGTGCGCTCCATCGTCGGCAGATTTCTCGAGCACCACCGCATTTGGTATTTCGAGAACGACGGCAAAGAGGACGTCTATCTTGCCAGCGCAGACTGGATGGGCCGCAATCTATTCCGCCGCATCGAAATAGCGTTCCCGGTACTCGACCCGGATCTCAAGGCGCGCGTCATCGCCGAAGGACTCAAGCCATACCTTGCCGACACTCGCGACGCGTGGGAGCTCGGCGAAGATGGCAGCTACCAGCGTGCCAAGCCGCGGGGCCGGGCGAGGTCGGCGCAGCAGGAGCTGCTCGACCTGCTGGCTGAAAGGACGAGTCCGGAGCGATGAACTCTCGACACTCTCCATGGACCTGATTCTGTGGCGCCATGCCGAGGCCGAGCCAGGCGAGCCGGATCTTGGACGCCGGCTCACGGCCAAGGGCATCAAGCAAGCCGAAAGAATGGCGATCTGGCTCGACGGTCATCTTCCCGACACCTGCCGAATATTGGTGAGCCCGGCCGACCGCGCGCAGCAGACGGCTCTCGCGCTCAAGCGCAAATTCCGGACCGTCCCCGAGCTTGCGCCCGGCGCTACCGTTAGCGCGGTTCTGGCAGCGGCCGGCTGGCCCGATGCGCGGGAGCCCGCGCTCGTGGTCGGGCATCAGCCCACGCTCGGTGAAGTTGCGGCTTTTCTGCTGTCCGAGCAGGACGCTGCCTGGAGCGTGCGCAAGGGCGCGGTGTGGTGGCTTTCCAACCGCGTACGCGAAAACTCCACCGCGGTAGTCGTGCGCGTGGTCATCGGTCCGGATTTTGTTTAAAGCGGATGTCGCGCGGCAGAGCTTAGACATTCTTCCACGGATGGCCCAATTCCTTCCATTGGCGGCGCTCCTTCGCCAGCAGATGCGCCGTCAGCGGATGTTTCGCCAGCCAACGCTCGGATACGCCGACGCCGATGCGCCCGCCGGCAATACGCCCGCCACCGACGACCTGTATGCGCGGCAGCGCAATGACCGTGCGCGCGTGATGAAAGAGAACCGCGAGCCTTAGCGAGAGCAACTGCGCGCGCAACTGCGAGTCAGTGAGCGCCACGCTCACTTTCGCAAGACCGCCCCGGCAGCCGTACACCAGAACGGCCAGCCGCGATTGCTCGCCTGCCGAAAAGCCGGGCATGTCGGCGTGCTGCAGGATGTACGCGCCATGTTTGTGAAATCCCAAATGCGCTACGGACATGCCGATTTCGTGCAGCAGCGACGCCCATGCCAGCAGCTGCGTTTGCGCGGAATCCCGGGCGGGCGCGATGCGCCGATAAAGGGCCACGGCCAGCGCCGCAACGCGCGCCGCGTGCGCCCGTTCGATACGGTACCGGTCGACGAAGCGTTCCACCGTCAATTGGCGGACGTCCTCGTCGATCGTACGCCCCAACAAATCGTAGAGAACGCCGAGCCGCAACGCGCCGCCCACCGGGTCGAGCCGCGGTATCCGAAGCTCGGCGACCACCGCGGACATGATGGCGAGCCCGCCGGCCAGCACCGGCGCGCGCTCGGGCTTGAGCGCGCTGATGTGCAGACGATGAACGTTGCCGGCCTGAATCAGGCGATTGCGCAAACGGGTAAGTCCGACCGGCGTTATTCCGCCTGGCGAGAATGAGTTCTGCTCGAGGATTTCCGCGAGCGCCGCCGCGGTGCCTGAGGAAGCAAAGGCGTCGCGCCATTGGCTTGGTCCGAATTCACTCGCGATCGCTTCGATCTCGACCCGCGCCGCCATCTCCGCCGCTTCGAACGCTCCGGCGGTCACTTTCCCGTTGGCGAAAAAGCGCTGCGTCATGCCGACGCAGCCGATTTTCAACGATTCGAGCCGCTCGGGTTCGAGCCCGCGACCAATGATGAGCTCCGTCGAGCCACCGCCGATGTCGACGACCAAACGTGGCGCGGCTGAAGGGGGCAACACGTGCGCGACGCCCAGATAGATCAGACGCGCCTCTTCGTGCCCGCCGATGACGTCGATCGGAAAGCCCAGCGCGCGCTCGGCGTGCGGCAGAAACTCGCGTGCGTTCTTTGCCACCCGAAAAGTGTTGGTCGCGACGGCGCGCACGGCGGATGGATGCACGCCCGAAAGGCGCTCGCGGAAGCGCTGCAGGCACTCGATTGCGGCTTTCATTGCCGCAGGCTTGATTCGCCCGTCGCTGTCGAGACCGGCGCCGAAGCGCAGCGTTTCGCGCCACGTGTCCTGGCGGTAGATCTGGCGGCCTTCAACGCGGCCGATCTCGAGCCGGAAGCTGTTCGATCCCAGATCGACGACGGCAAGAGTCGCGGCGGTGACGCGGGTCCCGCGGTTCGAATGACCGGAGGATGAGCTGCCATCGGCACGGTTACGGATCGACTCGAGCATGGCGAAACTTTGTGACGAACTGTTAGCCTAGTGTACCGAGTCAATAATTCGCTCGATAGTTGGCGGCCTTATTGGTCAAGGCGCGGCCGTCAGGCCACGTCGCTCGGCCTCGCCGCAGCAAAGGGTACGCTTTCGGGCTTGCGCCTGCCTGACGGCCGTTTTCATCCGCTCCTTTGTCTTCGGAGCCGCTGACTTCAATACACTAGCAGAAAGGCCGACAGCCGCGGCCTCGCCGGCTTTGGCAGGCTGCACCTTTCTGCTACGCTCGGCGTTTGATTGATCTGGCGCGAGTAGCGGGATGTCGATTGATTACCTGCAGAAGATCCTGACCGCGAAGGTATACGACGTCGCGATCGAATCACCACTCGACCTCGCGCCCACGCTGTCGCGTCGCATCGGCAATCGGGTCCTGCTCAAGCGCGAGGACCAGCAGCCCGTTTTTTCTTTCAAGTTGCGCGGCGCCTATAACAAGATGGCGCAGCTTTCGCCCGCCGAGCGTGCGCGCGGTGTGATCACCGCGTCGGCGGGGAATCACGCGCAGGGCGTGGCGCTTGCGGCGCAGAGGCTACGCTGCAAGGCGACGATCGTGATGCCGATTACGACGCCCTCGATCAAGATCCAGGCGGTCGAAGCACGCGGAGCGAAAGTCGTGCTGCACGGCGATACGTTCAGCGACGCGTACTCCCATGCGCTCAAGCTGCGGAAATCGCAGCGAGCGACCTTCGTTCATCCTTACGACGACCCCGATGTAATCGCGGGTCAGGGCACCATCGCGGTCGAAATTCTGCGCCAGTGGCAAGCGCCCATCGATGCCATTTTCGTCGCCATCGGCGGCGGCGGCCTGATCTCCGGCATTGCGTCGTACGTGAAGCGGGTGCGGCCTGAAATCAAGGTCATCGGCGTCCAGCCCGTGGACTCGGACGCGATGGCGCGTTCCATCGCCGCGGGACGCCGCATCAAGCTGGCCCATGTGGGGCTGTTTGCCGACGGTGTGGCTGTAAGAGAAGTAGGCAGGGAGACATTTCGCATTTGCCGCGAGCTGGTCGACGAGATCGTGCTGGTCGACACCGATGCTATTTGCGCGGCGCTCAAGGACGTATTCGAGGACACGAGATCGATTCTTGAGCCGGCGGGAGCGCTGTCGGTCGCCGGGCTCAAGCTCTGGTGCGAGCGCCACCGCTTTCGCGACCGAACCCTTATTGCGATCGCTTGCGGAGCGAACATGAATTTCGACCGCTTGCGATTCGTCGCCGAACAAGCCGAACTGGGCGAGGAGCGCGAGGCGATTCTCGCGGTGACGATCCCTGAGCGACCGGGCAGCTTCCGGCAATTCTGCGCGCTCCTCGGCAAGCGCAACATTACCGAGTTCAATTATCGCTACGCTGACTCCAAGATCGCACATCTGTTCGTGGGCATCGAAGTGAGCGACCGGCACGAAACCGCGGAACTGCTTCGCGCTATGCACAAGCGCCGGATCGAGGCCTACGACCTGTCGAACAACGAGATGGCCAAGGTTCATGTCAGGCATCTCGTCGGAGGACACGCGCCGGCCGCGGAAAACGAAATCCTGTACCGCTTCGAGTTTCCGGAACGCCCCGGTGCACTGATGCTGTTTTTGAACAGCATGAGTCGCGGCTGGAACATCAGCTTGTTCCATTATCGCAACCACGGAGCCGATTACGGGCGGGTTTTGGTCGGAATGCAGGTTCCGCCGTCCGATAAGGCGGCATTCCGGGAGTTTCTTGATCGTCTGGGCTATCCGAGCGTCGAAGAGACGGCAAATCCGGCCTATCGCATGTTTCTGGGGCGCTGAAGGTGCCCAAATACGGCATATAGTCCCTCTAATCCGCGTTAGACTAGTTGCAAATCTCCCAACAGCCTGGAGTTTCCCGGTTCTGGCAAGGATTATGCTCTAGGCATTTGCTTACATCCGTGGCAAACTTTGGAGAGGCAGGAATGGGAACGACAGCCGTATATGAAGTTTTTGAAGAAAACGCGGGGAGCACTGAGTTGACGGAACCAGCCGCCCTGTCTGGGGTGAAAGTGATGGTGATCGACGACAGCAACACGATTCGTCGAAGCGCCGAGATCTTTCTGCTGCAGGCCGGTTGCACGGTTATCCTCGCCGAAGACGGCTTCGACGCGTTGTGCAAGATCACCGACCATCAGCCAGACCTGATATTTGTCGATATCATGATGCCTCGGCTCGATGGCTATCAGACATGCGCGCTGATCAAGAAAAACACGCGCTTTCATCAGACGCCGGTCGTCATGCTTTCCTCGAAGGACGGCTTGTTTGATCGTGCGCGAGGCCGCATGGTGGGGTCGGCTCAATATCTGACCAAGCCTTTTACCAAAGAGAGTCTGCTCAAGGCCGTAGGTACGCATGTCAAGGCAGCCGCGCATTGACGCGGCACCGGACGACGCCCGGGGGCGTAGCAAAGGGTGGGAAATAATGGCAATCAAGCGGGTTCTGATCGTCGATGACTCTCCGACGGAGCGTCACGTCCTGAACGACATGCTGACCAAGGCGGGATACGAGGTTGTCGCCAGCGACAACGGAGAGGATGCCATTCTCAAGGCCAAGACGGTCAAACCCGACCTGATCCTCATGGACGTGGTGATGCCGGGTCTCAACGGCTTTCAAGCGACCCGGGCAATCAGCCGCGATCCCGTCACCCGGAGCGTCCCGATCATTCTTTGCACGGGCAAGAGCCAGGAGACCGACAAGATCTGGGGTATGCGACAGGGTGCCCGCGACTACATCGTCAAGCCGGTCAACCGCGACGAGCTGCTCGCGAAAATCACGGCGCTTGGCTAGCGGTTCTGATGGCTCGCGCCCGCAAGCTCAATCTTCGCGCGTTCCAGCAGGAGCTTGCGACGCGCCTGGCGGCGAAAACCACCGCCCAGGTCGAGCAGTCGCGTCTGGGACTCGCTTGCGCCGGCAGCCAGTGGTTGATCCGGCTCGCGGACGCCGGCGAGGTGATCGCCGTTCCGACGGTCGCGACCGTACCGCTCACCAGGTCGTGGTACCTGGGCATCGCAAATATTCGCGGCAACCTGTACAGCATCATCGATTTCGGCGGATTTCTGGGCCGTGAAGTCGAGCCGCCTATTCCCGGCGCCGCACCCGCGCGACTGGTCTTGTTCGGCCCGCGCGTCGGCGAGCTGCGCGCAGGCTTGGTCGTGCACCGGGTGTTGGGGCTGCGCAACCTTGTCGAGCTCGTCAAAGGGGATGCAGCTTCCGACGCGCCTGCATGGTACGGCGCCCGGTGGACCGATCGCGAGGGCGGCATGTGGCAGGAAATCGATCTGGCACTGCTGGCACAGGACCCGGGTTTTCTTCAAGTCGGCGTGTAGAGGCCGAGTTGACCATTCGAATATCGCACGCGTACGACCCTATTGGGGAGACGAAACATGGCGCTTAGCTTAAAGACCCTGTTTGGCGCAGGACCGGCCGAGGGGCGGGAGGAGGATAACGCCGAATTCGACGAGCCGACGACGCAAGTCAAAATGGGCAAGCAGCAGACCGGCTACGATCCGCTTGCGGCGGTGTCGATCATGGAACAAATGCGCGCCGCCAGCACCGAGATGCGCCAGCCGGGTCATCTGTGGCTCATTGGCCACCTGCCGATCGTTCGCCAATTTCAGGTGCTGGGCGTCTTGCTGGTGGTCTTCATACTGCTGGCTCTGGTAATGCTTTACATGAATACCCGGGTATCGACGCAGGCCACCGCCAGCGGAACCACCGCGACCGAAATGCAAATGCTTTCGCAGCGTCTCGCGCGGGGGACATCGCTTGCGGTCCAGGGCAACGTGCCTGCGTTCGAGGGTGTCAAGGACTCCCGCGACCGCTTCCGCGCCGACCTCGATGCGCTGACCAAGGGCGGCAGCGTCAAGGGCGTGAGCGTCGACGCTACTAGCAACGAGGCCTTGCAGGCTCTATTGAGCGATGTCACCACCCGGTGGACCGCGGTCGAGAAAAACGCCACCGACGTCATCGATAATCAGCCGTCGCTGGTGACGCTTTCCAAGGGCCTGGACACCATCAACAAGGGCAACAACGATTTGCTCGAGCTCGCGCAACAGGCGTCGGCGCAGGTCGCGGCCGGCGGCGGCACACTGCGCGAGGTCGATTTCACCAATCAGCTCGCCGTGCTTTCGCAGCGCATCGCAAAGAACGCGAACTCGCTTGTTTCCTCCGACGAGATCGACCCCGAGGTGGCGTTCCTTCTGGGCAAGGACACCGGAACCTTCCGCGACATCCTGAATGGCTTGCTCAAGGGGAGCGAGACCTTGCGCCTGGCCGGCGTACGGGCGGAGGACGCGCGCGCGACGCTGACCGAGTTGCAGAAGAAGTTCGCCGGCTATCAGGACGGCGTCAACGGCATCCTTCAGAACATGTCGCGGCTGGTCGTTGCGAAGCGTGCCGCGCGAGTGATCAATCAGCAATCGGAACCGCTGCTCACCGACACGCACAAGCTCACCGCAGAGTTCGACACTCAGACAGGGTCGCGCAACTTCACGTTCTGGGCCGCGATGACTTTCGCCTTCTTCGCCCTGCTCTGCCTCATCGCGCTGGGCAAGGTCTTCCTCGACGACGCGCGGGTGCGTGCATACGAGAGCGAGCAGGAGAACAAGCGCAACCAGGAAGCCATTCTGCGGCTGTTGAACGAGATGGGAAATCTCGCCGATGGCGACCTCACGGTCCAGGCTTCGGTGACCGAGGACGTCACCGGCGCGATCGCCGATTCGATCAACTTCACCATCGAAGAGTTGCGCACGCTGGTTCGGGGCATCAACTCCGCGACCGACCAGGTGGCGAAGGCGACCAACGACGCGCAAGCGATCTCGAACCGCCTTTACGAGGCGTCGCAGCGGCAGAACCGGGAGATCCAGCAAGCCTCGGCTTCGGTGCTGCAGATGGCGCAGTCGATCAACGAGGTATCGCAGACCGCCGCCCAGTCGGCGCGGGTGGCGCAGCAGTCGCTCGCCGCCGCTGAAAAGGGAGGGCAGGCGGTGCACAACCAGATCGCCGGCATGAACGAAATCCGCACCCAGATTCAGGACACCGCCAAACGGATCAAGCGTCTCGGCGAGTCGTCGCTGGAAATCGGCGAGATCGTGGAGCTGATCTCGGACATCACCGAGCAGACCAACGTGCTCGCGCTCAACGCCGCAATCCAGGCCGCCTCCGCTGGAGAAGCCGGGCGCGGATTCACGGTTGTGGCGGAGGAAGTGCAACGGCTGGCGGAGCGTTCCGGCGAGGCCACCAAGCAGATCGAGGCGATCGTGAAGACGATTCAGGCCGACACCCAGGACGCCGTCGCGGCGATGGAAAAGAGCACCGTCGGGGTGGTCGAAGGAACCAAGCTGTCTGACGCGGCGGGGCAGGCTTTGGACGAGATTCGCAAGGTCTCGCGCGACCTCGCGGAGCTGATCGGCGGCATTTCCGCGCAGACGCAAAAGCAGTCAGCCTCGGTGTCGGACGTTACCCGCGGCATGCAGGGCATCCTGAAAATCACCGAGGAAACCACCGAAGGCACCAAGCAGACGAACGTGTCGATCGGGCAGCTGACCAAGCTCGCCGCGGAGCTGCGCAGCTCGGTGGCCGGATTCAAGGTATGAAGAAGCCCGTAGGCCGGCGCCCGCGGCCCGGCGCGATTCTTGCATGCGGGACCTTGTTCGCCCGCTGATTCAAGAACCCTGCACGATGACCTAACGTGGCTACCGATACCGCACCGGATTTTGATCTCGGCCCGCTAACCTGGGTCCAGGGAGAGATAGACCAGGCCCTCTCGCGCGGCCTGGAGGCGCTCGCTGCCTTCAAGGCGTCGCCGGGCGAAATCACGTCGCTCAAGCATGCCCGTTCGCACGTGCACCAGGCGGCGGGTGCGATCCAGATGGTCGGTCTCGACGCGGTGACGGCTTACACCGACGAACTCGAGCGCCAGCTCAGTCGGCTCGAAGAGCTGCCGTCGCGCGAGGCGCAGGACGCCTGCGATTTGATCGACCGCGCCTGTCGCAAGCTCAAGATCTTTCTCGATGAGCTGGTCGGCGGGGCGGACCCGGTGCCGCTCAAGCTATTTCCCGAGTACGAGTTAATGCAGCAGGCACGAGGCATAAGAGCTTCGGCGCCGACCGATCTCTTCTATCCGGATCTATCGCCCCGCGCGCCGAAAATCACGTCGGTGAAGACAGTCACGTCGCAGAAGCTGCCCTCGTTTCTGATCAAGCAACGCAGGCTCTACCAGCGCGGGCTTCTTGCCTGGCTGCACGGGGACGAGGAGGCGGCCCGCGCCATGCGCGATGCGATCCAGGGCATCGAGGACGTTCAGACCCATTCCGCTCAACGCTCGTTCTGGTGGACCGTGGGAGCGCTACTCGAAAGCATCGTCGAAAAGGGTGTTGAAAGCGGATTTGGCGTCAAGCAGCTTTGCGGCCGCGTCGACTTGCAGATCAGACGCTTTGTCGAGGGTTCGGCCAAAGTCGCCGATCGCATGCGCCGTGAGGTGCTTTATTACGTGGCGATCAGCGCTCCGGTGGGGCCGCAAGTCCAGGCAGTGCAGCGTGCATACCGACTGCCCGGTCTGATTCCGACCGCCGAAGTGCTGTCCGCCGATGTGGTGCGTGTGCAGCCGCTGCTGCGCGAAGCGCGGGACCTGATCTCCTCGACCAAGGACCTTTGGCTGAAGCTGGCCGGCGGCCGCCCTGAGAATCTGCCCAAGCTCAAACAGAATCTGTCGCAGCTGCGGGACAAGACCGCGGCGATCGGCGAGCCATCGTTGTCGCGCCTAGCGGCAACGCTGGCGAGCCAGCTCGACAAGATCGGGACCACGGCGGTGCCGGAGGCCATGGCAATGGAATACGCCACGGCGATACTTCTCGCCGAATCGGCGATCGAGAATTTTGCATCGCGTTCACCCGATTTCCCGAACCAGGTCGAGGCGATGGTTGCGCGGCTCGATGCTGCGCAGCAAAACAAACCGATCGCCGGCGCGGCTTCGGCGCCGCTCCTCGACGAAATGGCGCGTCGCGCCCAGGAGCGGTTGCTGCTTGCGCAGGTCGCGCGCGAAATCCAGGCCAACCTGCGTCATATCGAGCAGGTGCTGGACGCTTTTTTCCGCGATCACTCGAAGCGTGCCGAGCTGGCGACTCTGGCCAACGATAGCAAGCAGATCGCGGGCGCACTCAAGATGCTCGGGCTGGACCGGGCGGAGCAGTTGCTCATGCTCTGTCAGCAGCAAATCGACGAATATGCCACGAGCGACACGCCGGTCGAGAACGAAGACCTGGAGCTGCTCGCCGAGTCGCTCTCCGGGCTTGGTTTCTACATCGAGGCGGTCGAGCAGCAGCGGCCCGACCGCGAGCGGCTGATCGAGCCCCTCCTGGCGCAGCGCTTGGGGATCGCGCCCGCCGCTCCGGCCGCGGAGGACGACACCGTCGAGAGCGCCCTGGCTGATTTGCAGGTCGCGCTGCCCGCGACTCTGGCCGCGTTCCAGCGTGCGCCGGGCGATGCACCGGCGCGCGAGCGTCTTGCGGTCGACCTGACGACGCTCAAGGACGACGCCAAGCTCCTCGGCGACGTGAGTCTGGAGGAAGGCGCCGACGCGGCGCTGGTGGAACTTTCGCGTGCGGGTATGGGCGATACCGCGGCGCTGCAGGAAGCGGTGGCGGCGATCTCCGCAACTCAGTCGGCTGCGCCGGCGCCCGCGCCGTCCGAGGAAACCATGCGTTTGCTCGAGACCGACGCCTCGCAGTTCGATGCCGAGCTGCTCGATATCTATTTGACGGAAGCCGACGAAGTACTCGACACCATCGCCTCCAGCACGGCCGAGCTCAAGGCGCGTCCGGACGACCGCGAGGCGCTGACCACGGTTAGGCGCGGCTTTCACACCTTGAAAGGCAGCGGACGCATGGTCGGCCTGACCGAGCTTGGCGACCTCGCGTTCGATGTGGAAAAAGCGCACAACCGGCTGCTCGAAGATGATCGGCCGGCAACGCCGGCGCTGCTCGCGCTGATCGATGTCGCGCAAACGAGTTTTCGCGAGTGGGTGGACACGCTGCGGCGTACGGGACGCGTTAGACCCGACCCGGCGCCGCTTCGTGCGGCTCTGGCGGAAGCGGAGGCGACGCTGCCTCTCGCAGAGGTGTCGCCAGCGACGGTTGCCGCGAAAGAGCCGTCACCGGCTCCCGCTCTCGCGTGGCAACCGGCACCCAATGTCTCGATGATCGAGGTGATCGAACTCGACGAGACCGCGCCGCCCGACATCGATCATTCCGCCGGCGATTCGATACCTCTCATCGATAGTGCCGAGGTCATCCAATTCACGCCGATCGCCTCTGCACATTCCCCACCGGCTGCGGTGAAAGCCGTGGTACCTCCACGCGCGGAACCGGACGAGATTACCGTCGGCGACGTCACCTTGTCGACGGCGCTCTTCCGCATACTTTGCGACGAAGCGCAACAGCATCTCGCGACACTCGATGCGGCGCTGACGACGCTGCAATCCGATTCGACCGCCACGCCGTCGCAGGCGATGGTGCGCGCCGCCCATACCCTGTGCGGCATCCACCGCACCGGCGGCTTCCGCTTGGTGGCGACGGTGGCCAAAGCGCTGGAGACGCGGCTGCTTGGCTTGCAGGAGCGTGGCGCGCCGCTGCCGGGCGCCGCGCAGCCGGTGCTGGCACGTGCCATCGCGGGACTGACCGCGTTCAGCGGCCGGGTCCGTGCCCGCGATGGATTTCGCCCTGCAGACGAGGCCGAAGCGGCGGAAATCATCGCCGAGCTGGACGCCCTGCGTCGGGAAACGGGGCCTGAGCCCGAGGACCGCGACAGCGAAACCCAGGCCGCTCGCGTGGCCGAGGCGGATGAAGCCATGCTGACCCGGCCGGCGCCCGTTCCGAGCGCGCTGCCGCCGGTCGAGACCTCTGCACCCGAACGCCCGGCGCGCGCGACAGCCGATCGTCCGGTCCTGACTGCGGTTGCAACATCCGCCGGGGCGGCGTCTCCTCCACCTTCGTCCGCGCCACGCGCCGCGGCGCCGGATGCGGCGACCGCAGCGCGCGCGTCTGCCGCCGAACAAACGCTGGCCAACATCCACGATGACGTCGACCGGCAGGTGCTGCCGATTTTTCTCGACGAAGCCGCGGAGTTGTTCCCGCAAACCGGCGAGCAGCTCCGCGCCTGGCGGCGCAGGCCCGCCGACAAGGACGCCTCACAGGCGCTGCAGCGCACACTGCACACGTTCAAAGGCAGCGCGCGCATGGCCGGCGCGATGAGACTCGGCGAGCTCGCGCATCTGATGGAAAACCGGATGTCCGTCGGCGATGCGCTCGCGCCGGCGTCGCCGGAGCTCTTCGACGCGCTCGAAAACGATCTCGACCATATCGCCTTTGTGCTCGATCGCCTGCAAAAAGGCGAGGTCGATACCGCGCTGCCATGGGTCGATTCGGAAGCTGTCGCCGCCGCGACAGCGGAGACATCGATTGCGTCGCTGGCGACACCCGCGGCGGTTTCGGCATTGCCCGTCGCAACGCAGCCGGACGTGGTCGCGGCGACCGCCGTGAGCCAGGAGGCGGGCAGCTCCGATCCCGAGGCTAAGGCGATGCTGCGCGTGCGTGCAGAGCTTATCGATCGCCTGGTCAACGAGGCGGGCGAGGTCGCCATCACTCGCGCTCGCGTCGAAGGCGAGCTGCGCTCGCTGAAGGGCAATCTGCTCGAACTGACCGATAGCGTGATTCGCCTGCGGTCGCAGGTTCGCGAAATCGAGATCCAGGCCGAATCACAGATTCAATCGCGGATGTCGATGGTCAACGAGGCGGCGGAAGGCTTCGATCCCCTGGAGTTCGATCGCTACACGCGGTTCCAGGAGCTTACGCGAGGCCTCGCAGAAGGCGTCAATGACGTTTCGACGGTCCAGCAATCGCTGCTGAAGAATCTCGACGAAGCCGATGCGGCGCTTCTGGCGCAGGCGCGGCTCTCCCGCGACGTGCAGCAACAACTGTTCTCGATTCGCACGGTTCCCTTCGGCAGCTTGTCCGAGCGTCTCTACCGCATTCTTCGTCAAACAGCGAAAGAGCTCGACAAACGCGCGAATCTCGAGATACGCGGGACTCAAGTCGAGCTCGATCGTTCCGTGCTGGAAAAACTCGCCGGACCGCTCGAACACCTGCTGCGCAATGCGCTGGACCACGGCATCGAGAGCCGTGAAACGAGGCGAATATCGGGCAAACCGGAAACCGGCGAAATAACGCTCAACGTGCGCCAGCAGGGCAACGAAATCGCGATCGAGCTGACCGACGACGGCGCCGGACTCGATTTCGGACGAATCCGCGAAAAGGCGCAAGCACAGGGCCTGATTACGGCTGACGTGGAACCGACCGAGGCGCAGCTCATCGAATTCATCTTTGCCCCCGGATTTACGACTGCCACCGCGGTGACGCAGATTTCCGGACGCGGAGTGGGAATGGACGTCGTTCGCTCGGACATCGCCGCGCTCGGCGGACGCGTCGACGTCGCAAGCGTTCTCGGAAAGGGAACGTCGTTCACCGCGTACCTCCCGCTCACGCTGGCGGTTGCGCAAACGGTGCTGGTCAAGGCGGGCGGGAGACTGTGGGCGCTTCCCGCGCCGATGGTCGAGCAGGTACAGCAGATCAAGGACAAGGATCTGATCAACCTCTATCTGACACGCGAGGTTTCCTGGCAGAGCCGGAAATACCCGTTTTTCTATTTGCCGCGCCTGCTCGGCAGCGCAGGCCACAATCCGGAGACCACGCGCTATAACTCGGTGCTTCTGCTGCGCAGCGGACAAACGCGAGCTGCCATTCACGTCGACGAGATGATCGGCACCCAGGAAGTGGTGGTGAAAAACATCGGGCCGCAGCTCGCGCGCGTTTCCGGAATCTCCGGCGCGACGGTGCTGGGCACCGGTGAAGTGGTCCTGATTATCAATCCGGTGCAGCTTGCCCAGCGCTTGGATATCGCCGCCGAAGCACCGATGGTGGTCAAGAGCGCGCAGGCGGCCGCCGCTGCCGCCGCGGCTGCCGCGGCCGCGGGGCCGCCGCTGATCATGATCGTCGACGATTCGCTGACCGTGCGCAAGATCACCAGCCGGCTCCTCACGCGCGAAGGATTTGCAGTGGTCACCGCCAAGGACGGCCTCGACGCGCTGCAGTTGTTGGACGAGCGCGTGCCGGATGCGATCTTGCTCGACATCGAGATGCCGCGGATGGACGGGTTCGAATTCGCCAAGACCATTAAGGCAGACATCAACCTTGCGCACATTCCTATCATCATGATCACCTCGCGCACCGCCGAAAAGCATCGCAACCGTGCCAAGGAGCTCGGCATCGACGCGTACCTTGGCAAGCCCTACCAGGAAGAGGAGCTAATGCGCAATCTTCGGGAGCTGCTCGCGCTGCATACTGCATGACACCCGATTTGTGACCAAACGCGGCGCGAGTCTTCGCGCCGCTTTTTTTTTGCGCGTTGCGTTGCCTCCGAAGCAACCGCGCTTGCCGAGCAGGCCCGCGTTGAACGCGCGCCAGGTGCCGCGCAAGCTCATGATTTAAGGGGCGGCGGACCGGCGGCCGTCGACTGAAACTCGAATCCAAGCGGCGCCAAGGTAGAATTATGGAAATCATCAAGGAGGCAAACAGCATGGCGCAATTCGCCACCGAGAATATCCGCACGCTGGCGCTGGTGGGTCACGGAGCGTCGGGCAAGACCACGCTTGCCGAGGCATTGCTGCTGAAGTCGGGGTCGGTGCAAGTCGCCGGCTCGGTCGAACGCGGCTCCGCGATCAGCGACTTCGATCCGCTGGAGCGGGCGTGGCAGCATTCACTGCGGGCGTCGGTTCTGCACCTCGAAGCGCAGGGCACGCGCGTGCACATGCTCGACACTCCCGGATTTCCCGATTTCATCGGCCAATCGATCGGCGCGCTCGACGCGGTGGAAACGGCGGCGGTCGTGATCAATGCGGCGTCGGGCATCGAGATGATCACCTCGCGCATGATGGACTGGGCCGCGCAGAGGAAGTTGTGCCGGTTGATCATCGTCAACAAGATCGACGCCGAGAACGTCGATCTCCCGGGGCTCCTGACTTCGATTCAGTCCGCATTCGGCAAGGAATGCCTGCCGATCAATCTTCCCTCGGACAATGGCCGGCGGGTCGTCGACTGTTTTTTCAATCCCGCCGGAGAGTCCGATTTTTCTTCCGTCGCCGACGCCCATAGCGCCCTGGTGGACCAGGTCGTGGAAGTCGACGAAGCATTGATGTCGCTCTACCTCGAGCAAGGCGAAATTTCCGCCGGCCAGCTGCACGCGCCATTTGAAAAGGCGTTGCGCGAAGGGCACCTGGTACCGGTGTGTTTCGTATCGGCGCGCAATGGCGTCGGAATCCAGGAGCTGCTGGACATCTTCGTGAAACTGCTGCCGAATCCCGCCGAAGGAAATCCGCCCTTGTTCATCAAGGGCGAGGGTGACAACGCGGTCGAATTCCGTTCCGAGCCCGACCCGAATAAGCACGTGCTCGCGCACGTGTTCAAGGTCGTGATGGATCCTTTCGTGGGCAAGCTCGGGATTTTCCGCGTCCATCAGGGCACCGTCACGCGAGATACGCAGCTCTTCGTCGGCGCGAGCCGCAAGCCGTTCAAGGTCGGCCACCTGTTCATGGTGCAGGGAGGAAAGAACGTCGAGATCGACAGCGCCGTGCCCGGAGACATAGCGGCGGTGGCCAAGGTCGACGAGATCGCGTTCGACTGCGTCCTGCACGACTCGCACGACGAAGACCATATCCACATGCGCCCTCTGGAGTTTCCAACGCCGATGCAGGGTGTCGCGCTGACGCCTAAAAAGCGCGGCGACGAGCAGCGGATCTGGGAGGTTCTGCATCGCATGACGGCCGAGGACCCGACGCTGGTGGTCGAGCACGATCCGAACAGCAATGAGACCGTGCTGCGGGCATTGGGAGAGTTGCATCTGCGCTCGGTCCTCGAGCGCATGTCGACCCAGTTCAAGCTGGAGATCGAGACCCGGCCGCCGCGCATTCCGTATCGCGAGACGATTACCGCGCCGGCGGAGGGTTTTCACCGCCACAAGAAGCAGACCGGCGGCGCGGGCCAGTTCGGTGAGGTGTCGCTGCGCATCGAGCCGCGGGCGCGCGGCACGGGCTTCGAGTTCGTCGACTCGACCAAGGGCGGCGTCATTCCGCATCAGTTCATGCCGGCGGTGCGCAAGGGCGTCGAGCAGGTCCTCGCCACCGGCGCCATCGCGGGCTTTCCGATGCACGACGTGCGCGTCATCATCTACGACGGCAAGCACCACCCTGTCGATTCCAAGGAAGTCGCCTTCGTCTCTGCCGGCCGCAAGGCGTTCCTCGATGCGATCGAAAAGGCCAAGCCCATCGTGCTCGAGCCGATCGTCACCATGGAGGTGATCTGCCCTGACGCGAAAACCGGTGATATCGCCGGCGACCTTTCGTCGCGGCGCGGACAGGTGACCGGGACCAAAGGCATGCAGACCGGAGTGCTCGCGATCACCGGCATCGCGCCGCTGGTTGAGCTCGACGGCTACTCGGCGCGTCTGAAGTCAGTGACGGGAGGGCAGGGAAGCTGGACGATGCAGTTGTCGCACTACGAGCCGGCGCCGGCCAACCTTCAGCTACAGCTGTCGACGGAATACCGGAAGTCGCGCAAGCACGAAGAGGAATAGACCCCGCCGGCTCCGGGCCGCGCCAGGAGAAGCCTTCGCCCGCAAATAGACGATCCAGCAGTGGAACGAGCGGCGTCGCCAGAAAAAGCGCCCAGATGAGCGCGTTCGGGCGGAAGAGCAGGTACTGCCAGCCAATCGCCGCCGCGGCGACGATCAGTGCATAGGCGATCCGCGGCCCGCGCCGATTCGGAATCGTCATCGGGTCGGAGATCATGAAAAAGGTAAACAAGAGCAGCGCGCCGTTCCCAAGCTGATGCCACCAGATGGCCCAGGATTGGCCAAGCAGCACGATCCTCAGCGCGACCAGTCCTAGAAACGCGCCGAGAAACACCCAGCTGATGTCCAGCCGTCGTGCGCGGGTCGTGACGATCGTCCCCAGCATCAACAGCCAGACCGCAAGCGCGAGATCGTTGCCCCATTGACCCGGCGACACCCACGTTCCGGGGAGCAGAGTGATCGCCGCGATCACGCCGAGATTGGCGGGGTTGTACAAGTGCTTGCCATGGATGCGCAACACGAACTTCGACGACATCGCCAGCGTCGCCGCCAGCGGGTGCGCCCACAGGGTGTCGCTGCGCAGCAACAGCGACAATCCGCAGCACGTCACGATGGCCGATAGAAATCCACGTTGCCCGAGGCCGAGGCGCTTCAGCCAGAAGGCCTGGGTCGCCAGCCCGGCGGCGAAGGCCAAGGCCACCTGCAGCGGATGCAGCGAAAAGTCGCGCAGCAAGACGCCGGTCGTAAGCAGCAGCGCGAGAAACAGGATCTGGAATACGCGTGCGTCTTTCGGCAGCAATTCGCGCGCGGCCGACATCGCGCTTCGCGGAGAAAAGGTCATTTCCACAGCCGCTCCCACCACATTGTCTTAGGCGCCGCGGCAATGTTCATCTGGGCGCGAATCTGGTTCAAGTCCCAGCCGGTGAGATTGGCCAGCGTTTGCGCTTCGCGTTCCCGCCGCTTCGCCACCTCATCGAAGTAGCGCGGAGCGGCATCGCAGGCGCCGGCATCGCCCTTCCATGCATGGCGCAGCACGTAGCGGGCCTGGAAATTCTGCCGATCCTGCGTTTCCTGAAACATCAGGTCCTCGGGCAGCGTCTCCGGCGTGTAGCGCAGATGCAGCCGCGTCAGCATGACCGGTTGTGCGCCCGACCCGGTACGCGGCGAAGCAATCGGCGGCGCCGTTCCTGGTGCAACACCGATTGCCGGCTCATCCCCACCCAGCCAGAAAACCCCGGCGCCTTTGAGCTCCTCGGGAGAAAGCGGATCGGCCGCGCATGGGTCGCACCACGCCATGTCCCAGAAATACTCGGTCCATACGACGCGGTAGTCCTCGCGCTTCGACTGGGTCTCGAACAGCGCCTTGTAGAACTTCCCGAACTCGGCGCGGGTGTAGGTCGGCAACTCGACGTTCGCGGGGAGCTTGACCGTGCGGTAGTTGGTCGTCTCGACGCGGCCATTCCTGGTCAGCGCATAGACGACCAGGTCTTGCGGACCCTTGGCGTTCAACATGCCGAGGCGCACCGGCAGCATGAAGCGCTCGGATTCGAACGCGAATTGCAGCGGCCGCAGGTACGTGAAGCCGGTCTTGGCCTGCTCGGCCAGGTTCACCCGCGCGACAAAGAACTTCAGGTTCTGCCGGATGTACGGCCGGAGCGCCTTGCTGGCGCCGGAAGGAATTCTGTAACCCTCCAGCCGAAGCCATTTCTCGAGCCCGTTGGACTCGGTCGCGGAAAGGATGGCGATGTCGTATTCACCGACCGTGTAGCGTGCCTCGACGGTGACACCGAGCGCCTTGTCCTTCTTGCTGTCTAGTTCCTTGGCTATCGACGCGGGTGCCGCGTTCATCGCGCCCATTTGGCGTTCTCTCCTGGATACATCACAGGGATTGGGATCGAAGTATTCCGCTAGCCGCGGGGCGCTATAGGCATCGATGCGCTCGAAGGTCTTCGGGTCGCCGATATGGATCTGGCTTTTCTGAAGCACTGCCGGAACCGGAACGACCAGCGCGAATTCGGAGAGATCACCCTGAAAATCGTTGCGCATGCTGATCACGGTGCGATTGGCGTCGCGGACCAGGATGACCTGGGAGGCTTCGTTGAAGAGCTTCGCGTCCGCCTTGCCGACATAGAATCCGCAAAATGCGCTCGCCGGTGCCGAGGCGAAGGCGATGAACAGCAAGAATGCGACGGCGACGAAAAGCCAGGCAGCGCGGATGGTCGGGTAGGGCATGGGGAACTCCAGGAAGATGGACGACAAGCGCTATGAACGCCGGCGGATCCGAATCGGGGTTAGGCGTCTTGCGCAGCCCGGCTCTCTTCGGGTCCCCGCGCCCCACGCGGGCGGCATGATCGACGCCCCGGGTATTTGTGCCCGCTGCGCTTGGCGTTTACAATTGCGCTCATGGGCGACTCCCGAGTCAATCTGACTCATCACTTCCTGATTGCCATGCCCAGCATGGCGGACCCGCACTTTGCCCACACGCTGATCTACATTTGCGAACACAACGCCAAAGGCGCGCTCGGCATCGTCATCAACAAACCGATCGACATGACCTTGTCGTCGCTGTTCGAGCAGATCAACGTTCCGCTGGGTGATTCCGAGTTGCGTGAGGCGCGAGTCCATTACGGCGGACCGGTGCAGATCGACCGCGGCTTCGTGCTGCATCGGCCGCTCGGCAGCTGGCAGTCGACGCTGGCGATCAGCGACGACCTCGGCCTGACGACGTCGAAGGATATTCTCGAGGCGGTGGGCCATGGCGAAGGCCCGGAAGATGTGCTGATCTCGCTCGGATACGCCGGATGGTCGGCCGATCAGCTCGAGCAGGAAATCGGCCAGAATGCTTGGCTTACGGTCGCCGCGGACAGCGACGTGCTTTTTGCCGAGCCCGCCGAGACCCGCCTGCCCGCGGCCATGAAACTGCTGGGCATCGATTTTTCGAGATTGTCCGACGCCGTCGGACACGCGTGACGCGTGTCCGGGACGGCAGCATCCCCCGCCTCTCGGGCGGGGACCATTCTCGCGTTCGATTTCGGCACCCGGCGCATCGGCGTCGCGGTGGGCGAGAGCACCATCGGGCTCGCGCATCCTCTGGCAACCATCGCCAGCGAGCACAACGAGCGCCGGTTCGCGGCCATCGAAACCCTGATCGACGAATGGCGTCCCGCGCTGCTGATCGTCGGCTTGCCCTTGCACGCCGACGGCACGGCGCATGCCCTGACCGCGCGTGCGCGCCGCTTCGCGAAGCAGCTCGAAGGGCGTTTCGGCGTCACGGCGGAGCTTGTCGACGAACGCTTCACCACTCACGCCGCCACCGCCGCGCTGTCCGATGCCGGCTTGAAAGTGCGCTCGCACAAAGGCGTACGCGATCAGCTTGCCGCGCAACTCATTCTGCAAACCTATTTTGACCAGCGCGATGCCGACTGACGGACTGCCTGAGGCCGAACAGGCGCTCGCCGCGTTGCTCGACAAGATGCGTGGCGCGGTGGCGGTGGACGCCAAGCTGATCGGTATCTATTCGGGCGGCGCCTGGCTCGCCGAGAGGCTTGCCGCACTCCTGCCGGGTGAGCACCCGGTCGGATTCATCGACGTTTCTTTCTACCGTGACGATTACGGACGGAAAGGCTTGCGCGCGAAGGTCGAGACGACGACGCTGCCGTTCGAGATCGAGGGAAGCCGCATCGTGCTCATCGACGATGTTCTTTACACCGGTCGCTCGGTTCGCGCCGCGATCAACGAGCTGTTCGACTACGGGCGCCCGGAAAAGATCGAGCTCGCGGTTCTGGTCGACCGCGGAGGCCGCGAGCTGCCGATCGAAGCCACCTATGTAGGTGCGCGCGTCACCGTGGCGCGCGAGCTCTCGGTCGTTCTCAATCGTGCCGCCGATCGATTTGTTCTTTCGGTCGAGCCCGCGACGAGCGCGCCGCGTACAGGCACATAGTGCGAACAGACCCTAACCCGCAACTCAATGCCGACGGCGAGCTGCAGCATCTGCTGACGCTGGAAGGCATGCCGGCGGAGATCATCGAACGCGTTCTCGACACAGCCGTCCCGTTCGTGTCGATCGCCGAGCGCGACGTCAAGAAAGTACCGCTGTTGCGCGGCAAGACGGTATTCAATCTCTTTTTCGAGAACAGCACTCGGACGCGCACGACGTTCGAAATCGCCGCCAAGCGGCTGTCGGCCGACGTCATCAATCTCAACGTCGGCATCTCGTCGACGAGCAAGGGAGAGACGCTGCTCGACACCATCGACAACCTGGTGGCGATGAACGCCGACATGTTCGTCGTGCGCCACGGCCAGAGCGGCGCGCCGCATCTTATCGCGCAGCACCTTTCGGCGCGACAGCGCGAGCATATCCATGTCATCAACGCCGGCGACGGACGTCACGCGCACCCGACGCAGGGACTCCTGGATCTGTTCACGATCCGCCATTACAAGCATGAGTTCAGCAAGCTCACGGTGGCGATCGTCGGTGACGTTTTGCATTCGCGGGTGGCTCGCTCACTCATTCACGGCCTGACGACGATGGGCGTGCCAGAGGTTCGGGCGATCGGCCCGCAGACGCTGTTGCCGACCGCGGTCGAAAAGCTGGGGGTGCGCGTTTTTCACGACATGAAGGCCGGCCTCGCGGGATGCGACGTCGTCGTCATGCTTCGCCTGCAAACCGAGCGCATGAAAGGCTCGCTCCTGCCGTCGGCCGGCGAATTCTTCAAGCACTATGGACTGACCGCGGACAAGCTCGCGCTGGCCAAACCCGATGCGATCGTTATGCACCCCGGGCCGATGAATCGCGGCGTCGAAATCGATTCCGCGGTGGCCGACGGCAAGCACTCGGTGATTCTTCCCCAGGTGACCTTCGGCATCGCCGTGCGAATGGCGGTGATGAGCATCCTGGCGGGCGGCTAGCGAAGCGGCGCGATGAAGATCGAGATCAGCAATGGCCGCCTGATCGATCCCCGCGAGGGCATCGACAAGAAGACGTCGCTTTTCATTGCCGCGGGCAAGGTCGCGGCCATCGGCGCCGCGCCCCCCGCCTGGCACCCCAATCGGGTGATCGACGCCGCCGGCATGATCGTCTGCCCCGGACTGATCGATATTTCCGCGCGCCTGCGCGAGCCCGGCTTCGAATACAAGGCGACCCTCGAATCGGAGCTGCAAGCCGCGATCGCCGGCGGGGTCACGAGTCTTGCCTGCCCGCCCGACACCGATCCTCCGCTGGATGAACCGGGGCTGGTCGAGATGCTGAAGCACCGCGCGCGCTCGCTCAACCTGGCGCACGTGTATCCGATCGGCGCGCTTACGGCCGGGCTCAAGGGCGACACCATCACTGAAATGGGCGAGCTCGCCGAGGCCGGCTGCATTGCGTTTTCGCATGCCGACGCCCCGATTGCGGACACGCAGGTGTTGCTGCGCGCGATGCAGTACGCCGCGACGTTCGGCTATCACGTCTGGTTGCGGCCGCAGGACGCGCATCTCTCCAGGGGCGGCGTTGCGCACGACGGCGAAGTCGCTATGCGGCTGGGATTGCCGGCGATTCCGGCCTGTGCCGAGACGATCGCGCTCGGCACCATCTTCGCCCTGGCTCGCGCTACGGGCTCGCCTGTGCATCTAGCCCGGCTGTCGACGCACGAAGGCGTCGCCTGCGTGCGCGAAGCCAAGCGCGAGGGCCTGGCCGTCACCTGCGATGTCGCCATCAACCATCTGCATTTGTGCGACGCGGACATCGGCTGGTTCGACGCGCATTGCCATCTGGTCCCACCCTTGCGCGGCGTACGCGACCGCGACGCGCTGCGCGCCGGGCTCGCCGACGGAACCATCGATCTGCTTTGCTCCGACCACACGCCCGTCGATGAGGACGGCAAGCAGCTGCCGTTCGCCGAGGCGGAGCCGGGTGCGACGGGACTGGAGCTGCTGCTGCCGCTGACACTCAAATGGGCACGCGAGGATCGCGTGTCGCTGGTGAGTGCGCTCGCGCGCGTCACTGCCGATCCCGCCCGCGTTCTCGGCGTCGACGCGGGTCACCTCGCGGTCGGTGCGCCGGCGGACGTCTGCATCTTCGATCCGGAGCGACGCTGGACGGTCCTGCCGGGCGCGCTGAAAAGCCAGGGCAAGAACACGCCCTTTCTCGGGCTCGAATTGCAAGGCAAGGTTCGCTACACTCTCGTCGGCGGTCAGATCGTGCACGAGGCATGATTGCCACTACCTCACATCGAGGAGGAATCATGAATGTGATGACCCACGCCGTACGGCTTCAACGCCGACTATCGCTCGAGCTACCGCGAGGAGGCGGCTGAAGACCGCTGGAAGTGCAAGCAATCCTGGTGCGCCCGTGTACGAAGTGGTTTGACGCGGCGACGTTTGAGGCGCTGTTTAAGTCAAGCCGGTTTGCCGCCCGGTTTGGTAACGCGTCCCACGAGGTGAAACTCGTCGTTGGGTCGCATGCCGATCAGGTTGGCCATGCGATTCGAAAGCGCGAAGAACGCGGCGATCGCGCCGATGTCCCAGATGTCCTCGTCGGTGAAGCCATGTGCTTTGAGCGCCTCGTAGTCGGCGTCAACGAGCTCGACCGATCGCAGCGCGACCTTGAGCGCGAAGTGGAGCATGGCCTTCTGCCGCTCGGTAATGTCCGCCTTGCGGAAGTTGACCGCGACCTGGTCGGCTACCAGCGGGTTCTTGGCATATACCCGGAGGATCGCGCCGTGCGCGACGATGCAGTAGAGGCAATCGTTCGCGCCTGAGGTCGCGACGACGATCATCTCGCGCTCGGCCTTGGTAAGCCCCGAATCGCGCAGCATCAACGCGTCGTGATAGGCGAAGAAAGCGCGAAACTCGTCCGGCCGGTGCGCCAGCGTCAGGAAAACGTTGGGGATGAAGCCGGCTTTTTCCTGCACTTCCAGCATCCGAGCCCGAATGTCTTCCGGCAATTCCTCCAAACTTGGCACCGGGTAGCGACTGATTGCGGGCGCATTC
>DATMNH010000315.1:0-2374 GCA_035568975.1 Casimicrobiaceae bacterium | reverse complement strand
GCTCCCGGCCATATCGCCGGCCGTTATCTCGCACCTTGCGATGCCAAATAGCGGTGTCCGCCGCTACGCGGCGGCCCTGCAATCGCTGGTAAGTGCCGGCGCACGTGATCGCCTGGCGCGAGCTGGGAACCGGTGGTTCCGCAGACTCTGCGCTGGAGGGAAGCGGATTCGAACCATCGGTCCCTCTCGGGGATTTCGTCGATCCGAGCCGTTGGCGCGGAAACAGACGTCGGTCGTCAGAACGGCCGTTCCTCTACGGCGGGACCGATGGTTCGAATCCGCTTCCCTCCAGAGTGGCGCCGATGCGGTTCGATGACCCTTGGTACGCGGATGACGAGCGGATGCGCCCCCAACGGGCGGGGATCGAGGCGCGCGGATGAACAGAGCCTCCCCGCGCAATGCCGAGTCGGCGCAAGACCAGTTTGCGGTACACGAGCTTACGGGCAACGCACACGCTCTGTCAGGAAGTGGGTTAGTGGGCAGCGTCTTAAGGATCCGCTATCGGTCGCTCAGCCGTGTGTGATCACGACTTTCCCAAAATGACCGCGACCGTCGAAATGCCGATATGCTGCGTTGGCCTCCGGCGAACGGGAATGACCGGTCGATCACGGGGCGCAACCGATGCAGGGCGATGGCCCGGTTTCATCGCCTCAAAATCGGTGCGGCTCCCGACGCTGATCGAGCCGAGCGTAATGCCGCGGCCGGTTAGCAAGAAGGGATCGAGCATCGTCCCAGATGGGGACAGGCTCGCGCCAATCAGGCTGACATGTCCCCCCACAGCCAAGGCCTTCAGTGACTTCGCGATCGTCCCCGGCCCCGGAATTCCTCCGCCTTCCGACCGCGAGGCGGTCAAGCACCTAGCGCGGGGCGTCTCGGCCGACCGTTCCCGCCGCGCCCAAGCTGAGAAGACGTGCCTGGCTCGGCGGCGGAGCGTTTATGACAGCGCTCGTTCCTCCAGCCAGTCTACGTAGAGGAAGCGCTCGGCAAAAAGCCACACTCCGTCGATCTTCGCGAAAGTATCAAGGTAGCGGAGCGAGGCGATCATCAAGCGACGCTTTCCGGCATCCGCCATGACGTGATGCGCGAGGCAGTAAGCTTCCCCTGTGGCGCGATCACCGTTGAGCGTAAAGATGGTGCTCTGTCCGACGAAATGCGTCGTGGCATCGTATCGGTTGAGGTCTGCGAAGACTGGAGCGAGCGCCTCGCGCGAGTGCAGGTCTTGCGAAGGCTTCGGCTCCTTGGCGTTCATGTACACCACGAAATGGGTGTCTGTGGTGAACAGAGCCATCTGGCCTTTCGTATCGCGACGATCGGCGCAGTGGGCGTAGGCCTCGACGAGCTCTCGGATGGCGACGCGATCCGCGGCTTCCTCGGGGGAGATGGCGACGTGTTTGCTGATCGGTCTTCTCCTCAGGCCTCGAGGATGGCGCGAGCTTCGAGAAACGCTTCGATGCCGTACGTGCCGAATTCGCGGCCAACGCCGGAGTGCTTGAATCCGCCGAACGGCGCCTGCTGATCGTCAAGCATGCCGTTGATCGCGACGCGGCCGGCTTGAATCTGAGACGCCACGCGGCGGGCGCTCTGAACGTCCGTGCCGCTCACGAAAGCGTGGAGGCCGTACTCCGTGTCGTTGGCGATCCTGACTGCATCTTCCTCGTTTTCGTAGGTGATGACGGAGAGGACAGGCCCGAAAATCTCTTCCCGGGCGATCGTCATGTCGTTCTTCACATTGACGAACACCGTGGGCTTCACGAAGTAACCCGCTTCGAGACCTTCCGGACAGCCCTCGCCTCCGACCAGCACCTCGGCGCCTTCCTCGATACCTTTGCGAATGTATGATTGCACGCGCTCGTACTGCTTCTGGCTTACCATAGGTCCGACGGCGGTCTTCGGATCGGCCGGATCGCCGACTGGGAAGGCGGGCATGGTGTCCACAAGTGCTCGCTTGACTTCGTCGAACCGGCTCTTCGGCACGAGGAGCCGAGTTCCCGCGACGCAAGCCTGCCCGCTGTTCAGAAATGCGATTACGAGGGCCGTCGGGATAGCCTTTTTGAGATCGACGTCGTCGAGCAGGATGTTGGGCGACTTGCCGCCCAACTCGAGCGTGACGCGCTTCATCGTCGCGGCACCGTCGCGCATGATCGACTGGCCGACGGCAGCCGAACCCGTGAAGGAGATCTTGGCCACGTCGGGATTGCGCACGAGTTCGGCCCCGACGACATCACCGCGGCCTGCGACGACGTTGCAAAGACCCTTCGGGAGGTTTGCCGCGTGCACGCACTCCAGCCACACCTGCGTTTGCAGAGCGCTCATCTCGCTGGGCTTCATGACCACCGTGCAGCCGGCGGCGACGGCTGAGGCAAGTTTCATGCAA
>DATMNH010000314.1:0-3592 GCA_035568975.1 Casimicrobiaceae bacterium | reverse complement strand
CGGATGCATTCGGCTTGCGCCCGGCGATGCGCGACATCGGCAAGCGCATTGCTGCCGAGGGCTACTCGGTGCTCGTGCCGAACCCCTTCTATCGCGTAGCCAAGGCGCCGGTGTTCGAAAGCGCCTCCGCTTTCAACTTCCAGGATCAAGCTGACATGGCCAAGATACGGCCACTTATGGCGTCGGTGAACGCTCCGGGCGCGGCGGAGAAGGATGCCCTCGCCTATATCGCGTTCCTCGATGCGCAATCACAGATCAACAAGGCGAAGAAGATCGGGACCCAAGGCTATTGCATGGGCGGGCCGCTGGTGGTGAAGACCGCCGCCGCACTGCCAGATCGCGTTGGTGCAGGCGCCTCCTTCCACGGAGGCGGTCTGGTCACGGATAAGCCCGACAGCCCGCATCTGCTCGCGCCGAAGATCAAGGCAAGGATGTACTTCGCTATCGCCTCGAACGACGACCAGCGCCAACCGGACGCGAAAGACAAGCTCAGAGAGGCATTTGCTACGGCGAAGGTTCCGGCGGAAATCGAACTCTATCCAGCCAGGCACGGTTGGTGTGTCCCGGACATGCCGGCTGACAACGGCGTTCCGCTCTACAGCATGCCCGATGCCGAACGCGCGTGGAGCAAGCTGGTCGCTCTGTACAAGACTCTTGCCTAGCACCGGAACCTGCGTGTCGCTCGGTCATCAACGGCGCGCAGCCGTTGCATCAGGCATCAACCGGGAATGCGTCTTCCGAAATGATGTGTCCTGATCGGATCGGATGGTGTTGATCTACGAGCCCACGCTGCGCTGACGCACCGGAAGGGAGCGTGGCATTCGCGTTTCCGCTCGGCATAATCGCGACATCGGCGCTACAGGATCTCGGTGATGTTCTCGCGTTCATCCAGTTCGGCCACGAATTCCTTGAGCTCAGGGCCGAGCGCGTCGTGCGCCGAGACCATACCTATTGGCCGCCCCTTTTCGACTACCGGGACGTTGCGAAACCCGCCCTCGTACATCATGTGCAGCGCGTGCCCGAGCGGTTTGTCGGGGGCGATGGTCTGCGGATTTGGCGTCATCACGTCGGCAAGCAAGGTGGTTTTCGGATCGCATTCCTCGGCCGTCACGCGGAAGAGGGCGTCGCGCTCGGTGAATACGCCGACAAGGTGCTTCTTGTCACATACCATGAGTGCGCCGATTTTATGATCCCTCATTAAGCGCGCAGCGTCGCTGACTGTCGTTGTGCTTGGGGCAGTCAGGATCTCTTGATTCTTGATAATGGTTCTGATCGACCGGTGTGGCATAGCAGGTCTCCCATCGTAACCAAGCCAGCAGAGTTTAACACCCTGATTGAGTCGGCTAAATCGCGTCCAGCGCGTCGCGCAGGTCGCGTCGCAGGTCGTCGACGTCTTCGACACCCACCGATAGCCGCACCAGCGAATCGCCGATCCCCAGCGTCTCGCGTTGCGCTTCCGGAATCGAGCCGTGCGTCATCAACGCCGGATGCTCGATCAGGCTTTCCACGCCGCCCAGGCTTTCGGCGAGCGCGAAGATGCGGCAGTTCTCCAGGAAGCGTTTGGTTCCCGCGAGGTCCGCTTTGAGGACGATCGTCACCATGCCGCCAAACGCGCGCATCTGGCGTTGCGCGAGCGCATGTTGCGGATGCGAGGGCAGCCCCGGGTAGTGAACCCGCGCGACTTCTGCCTGCTCGGCGAGCCAGTGCGCCAGGTCCAGCGCATTGGCGCAATGGCGCTCCATCCTCAGCGCGAGCGTCTTCAAGCCACGCAACGCGAGAAAGCTGTCGAACGGCCCGAGGATTCCGCCGACGGCGTTCTGCAAATAAGCGAGGCGGTCTGCCAGCGCACCGTGACGCGGCTCGGCGCCGATCACGACGACACCGCCGATGATGTCGGAGTGGCCATTGAGGTACTTGGTTGCCGAGTGCACGACGATATCGAAGCCGAGCTCCAGCGGCCGCTGGATCCAAGGACTGGCAAAGGTGTTGTCGGCGACCGCGATGAGATCGTGCTCGCGGGCGATCCTGGCGACCGCGGCGAGATCGATCAGCTTGAGCAGAGGATTGCTCGGTGTTTCGACCCAGATCATCCTGGTCTGGGGCCGAATCGCCGCACGCAAGCGCGCCGGGTCGGCCATGTCGACGAAACTCACGCTCAGATTGGCGGAGCGCTTGCGCACGTTTTCGAACAGACGGTACGTCCCGCCGTAGAGATCGTCGCTCGCGACGACATGCGCGCCGGCATCGAGCGCATCGAGCACGGTCGCCATGCCGGCGAGCCCGGAGGCGAATCCGAATCCGCGCGCGCCACTTTCGAGGCTGGCGACGCAAGCCTCCAGCGCCGCGCGGGTCGGATTGGCAGTGCGCGCGTAATCGTAGCCCTTGTGCATGCCGGGGCTCGTCTGCACGTAGGTCGACGTTGCATAGATCGGCGTCATGATCGCGCCGGTCGCGGGATCGGGCTCCTGCCCGGCATGAATCGCGCGCGTCGAGAACCCCTGTTGTGCCGTGGCAGTGGGTTTGGCGGTTGAATCGTTCACGGCAGGCTTCTCCTCAGGTGCGTCAGCAGATCATAGCGGGTGATAAGACCGAAGAAACGGCCGTCCTGCACGATGATCGCAACGTGATCATGGTTCAGCACGGCCAATAATTCGGCGAAGCTCGCACCGGGGTCCAGGGTCTCGAGTCGTTGCGTCATCGCCGTCGCGACCCTGTCCCGGAATCGCTCGGGCTGCTTGTAGACGTGCAGCAGCAGGTCGGATTCGTCCACGATACCGACGACGACATCGTCGGCAAGCACCGGCAATTGCGACACGTCGGCGATGCGCATGCGCTGGAATGCGGTGAGCAGCGTGTCCTCAGTGCTTGCCGCGATCACGGCGTGGTCCTGGTAGCGGCGCGACACCAGGTCGCGGAGGTCGCCGTAGCGCGGCAATTCGAGAAAGCCCTGGTCGACCATCCAGAAGTCGTTGTACATTTTGGAAAGATATTTGCTTCCGGTGTCGGGGACGAAAGTGACGACACGCTTGGCCGCGCTTTGCTCGCGGCAGTAATGCAATGCGGCGGCGACCAGGGTTCCGGTGGACGAGCCGCCGAGGATCAATTCGGATTGGAGGAGCTCGCGCGCGGTGGCGAGACTTTCCTTGTCGGAAATACGATATGCCTTCTTCACCCTCGACAGGTCCGCGATCGGGGGAATGAAATCCTCGCCGATGCCTTCGACGACCCAGGAGCCGGCTGCTCCAATCTTCCCGGTTTCGACATACGGCGCGAGCACCGAGCCGACCGGGTCGGCAAGGACGATCTCGGTGTGCGGGCTGACACGCGAAAAATAGCGCGACAGCCCGGTCAGAGTACCGCCCGATCCGACCCCACAGACGACCGCGTCGACATCGTGCTCCATCTGCGTCCAGATTTCGGGTCCGGTCGTGCGCTCGTGCGCCATCGGGTTGGCCGGATTGCCGAACTGGTTGGCGTAGAACGCGCCGGGAAGATCCGCAGCCAAGCGCGCCGCCATATCCTGGTAATACTCGGGATGTCCCTTGTTCACGTCCGAGCGCGTCATCCGGATTTCCGCGCCGAGCGCTTTCAG
>DATMNH010000313.1:0-20463 GCA_035568975.1 Casimicrobiaceae bacterium | reverse complement strand
TGGTGAACGGAAAGATCTACGTGATCGGCGGGCGCGTCGGCGGCGCGTTCATCACCAGCGGCAGCAGCAACGTCGACGTTGTCGAGGAATACGACCCGGCCGCGGACGTCTGGGGCAGCCCTCGCGCGAAGATGCCCTCGGCGCGCAGCGCAATGGCGTCCGGAGTCTATGGCGGGCGCATCTATGTCACCGGCGGAGAGGGTCAGGACAGCCAGAGGATGTACACGTTCCGCGCGTTGGAAGCATACGATCCGGCAAACAACCGATGGACGATATTGCCGTCGATGCCAGTATCGCGTCATGGACTGGCGGGCGCCGTCGTCGGCAAGCGCCTGCACATGGTCAGCGGCGACGTGCAGTCGGCGGGGACTGGCGTGCAGGTGCACACCGACTCGCACGATGCCTACGAGTTCGACGGTGACAACTAATGGTACTTACGAACATGCATTTAGTAACTGAGCAGGAGTCCACTATCCGTGACAAAGCTCCGTCATTCCCGCGCAAGCGGGAATCCATTGGGTGTTGACGGCCGCAAAATGGATCCCCGCGTTCGCGGGGATGACGAGTCGCTCCTGTCACTTGCCAAGCGCCATTTACCGGCCGATATTTGCATGATCATTTTGCCGAGACTGCGATAAGTGACGGCCAGTCTTCTCGTCGGCGTCGATATCGGTGGCACGTTCACCGATTGCGTGGTGCTCGATCGCGGGGGCAGGATCACCGCGACCAAATCGCCGTCGACGCCTGAGAATTTCGCCGAAGGCATGCTCGCGGCGATGCGCATGGCGGCCGAGCGCCTGGGGCTGTCCTTCGAGCGCTTCTGCCGCGATGTGGCGGTCCTCACGCACGGAACCACCGTGGGCACCAATACGCTCATTCAGAGGAAGGGCGCCCGCGTCGGGCTGATCACGACCCGCGGCCACGAGGATGCCATCCACATCATGCGCGGCTCGCGCGGCGTGACATCCCGCGACATCCGCAAGGTCGTGCACTTCCCCGAGAGCCAGAAGCCGGTGCCAATCGTGCCCAAGCGCCTGATCGAAGGCGTGTCGGAGCGCGTCGACTGTTTCGGCGAGGTGGTCGTGCCGCTCAACGAAGCCAACGTTGTGGACGCAATACAGCGCCTCATTGCGCAAGATGTCGAGGCGATTGCGGTCTGCTTCCTCTGGTCGTTCAAGCATACGCAGCATGAATTGCGCGTGAAGGAAATGATCCGCGACCTGGCACCCAAGGTGTTCGTGTCCTGCTCCGTCGACATCGCGCCGAAGTGGGGCGAATACGAGCGCATGACCGCGACCGCGCTGAATGCGTACATCGGGCCGGTGATGGCCAAGTACCTCGGCAACCTCGATCGGCAGCTCAAGGCGTCCGGTTATACGCAACCGCTGCAGATCACGCAGTGCGCGGGCGGCTCGATCTCGGTGGACAAGGCGATGGAATCGCCGCTGCTGACGCTCGACTCCGGCCCCGTATCGGGCGTGACCGGCTCGCTTTACTTAAGCCGACTGATGGACTGCTCGAACATCATTACCACCGACATGGGCGGGACTTCCTTCGATGTCGGCATCATTGCCGGCGGCCAACCGGCGTATTCGTTCGTCTCCCACGTGGCGCAGTACGAATACTTTCTGCCCAGGGTCGACATCCAGGCGATCGGCTCGGGCGGCGGCTCGCTCGCGCGCGTCGACAAGGCCTCCAGAACCTTGAGCGTGGGCCCGGAATCGGCGGGCGCCGATCCGGGACCGGTGTGCTATGGCAAGGGCGGCATCACGCCGACGGTGACCGACGCCGACGTCGTGCTCGGCACGATCAACCCGGACAACTTCCTCGGCGGACGCATCAAGCTCGACCGGGAGAAGGCCGTAGAAGCGGTGCAGCGAATCGCCGATCCACTGAAGCTCTCGCTGATGGAGGCGGCGAGCGGCATCGCCAGGATCGCCGAGTTCAAGATGGCGGACATCATCCGCAAAGTGACTGTCGAGAAGGGGCTCGATCCGAGGGACTTCGTGCTGTTCGCGTTCGGCGGCGCGGGCCCTGCGCACGCGGGCGTGTTTGCCCACGAGCTCGGCGTGCGGAAGGTGGTCATCCCGCAAAAGCAGATCGCTTCCGCCTGGTGCGCGTTCGGCGCTGCGTCCGCTGACATCCTGCACGTCTACGAGCAGGTCGACATTCAGCCGAGCCCGTTCGATGCCGCTCGCGTCAACGGCGCGCTCGACACGCTGCAAAAGAAGGCTAACGCTCAGATGGACCGCGACGGTATTGCGATAGCGCGCCGGCGCTTCGAGTTCTCGCTCGACATGCGGCACCGGGGCCAGATCAACGAGGTCGAGGTCATGCTGCCGGAGAAGCGGTTGAAGAGCGCGCTCGCGGAAGCGTTGCGCCATCGTTTCTACGCCCGCTACGAGCAGCTCTACGGACGAGGCTCCTCCTACGAGGAAGCGCGGTTGGAAATCGTCACGCTGCGCCTGCGCGCGAGCGCGGCGACGCCGCGTCCCAAACTCTCTCCGGCCAGGAGACTCAGCGCCAGGATCAGCGCCAAGGCGGGCCTCGGCAAGCGGGATATATACTGGGCTGATCTGAAGCGCGCCGCGAGAAGCCCGGTCTACGATGGCGCTCTTCTCGTGCCGGGCAACCACGTCGTCGGTCCCGCGGTGATCGAGACCACCGGCACCACCGTCGTCGTGCATCCGCGCCGATCGCTCAAGGTCGACGCGTTCGGCAATTTCGAGATTGTGTTTCGGCGGTGAAGGTCAACTTCAGCGTGAAGCTTCGCAGAGTGGCAGGTCGTTTCCACCCATTGAGAATGACGAAAGTACATGACACCTGCGTCCCTTGAATCGTCATTCCCGCGAAGGCGGGAATCCATTGGCTATTGACGGCAAAAATGGATCCCCGCCTTCGCGGGGATGACGCGAGTTTTTCGGATAGCAGTCACTCATTTTGGTAGCATTCAATAGTTGTCAAAATGAGCGGGAATGACGAGAGAAGGATGGCGACATGCCTAAGATAAGCGAAATGAAAGGCACCGCCTTCGACGGCAGGAAAATGGGCTACGTGCCGCCGAAGAAGCTTTCGATCTCTCGCAAGCTCAAGCTGCAGAGCAAGCATGTCAAAAGCATCGACCCGATCACCTACGAGGTCGTCCGGCATGCGCTCTGGCATGTGAACGAGGAGCACGGCGCGACGATCCAGCGCCTCTCGGGCTCGCCGGTCGCCATGTATGCGCTCGACCTCAACCCCTCGATCCTCACCGAGGACGGCGAGTTCGTCTACTTCGGACCCTACATGCAGTACATGTCTGGCGTCACCGACACGCAGGTAAAGTGGGTCCTCGAGTATCGCAGCGACAATCCAGGCATCCGCGACGGCGACATGTTCCTCGCCAACGACCCATGGGTCGGCGCAGCACACCAGCAGGACGTGATGCTGATCTGCCCCGTGTTCTGGAAGGGCGAGCTCTTCTGCTGGGTGACCAATTGCCTGCACCAGTACGACTTGGGCGGCATCACCCCCTCGTCATTCTGCGGCTCGGCGAAAGACGCGTTCGAGGAAGGCATTTGCATCCCGCCGGTGAAAATCGTGGAAGGCAACGAGATCAGGCGCGACATCGAGGAGCTCTACCTGCGCTCCTCGCGCAAGCCGGAAGCGGTCGCGCTCGATTTTCGCGCCCAGCTCGCGGGAAACATCACCGCCCGCGATCGGGTTCTGGCGCTGATCCATCGCTACGGACCGGAGGTGGTCAAGGGCGTGATGAAGCGCATCATCGATAACGCCGAAGCAGCTTTCCTGAAAAAGCTCAAGTGCCTGCCCGACGGCGTCTGGCGCGAGCGCTCGTATGTCGAGTGCTGCCGTCCGGGCGACCGCGGCACCTATCGCGTGATACTGACGCTGCGCAAGAAAGGATCGAAGCTCGTCTTCGAGAACGACGGCACGGCGCCACAGAGCGGCGCGATGAACGCCACCTATTCCGGCTGGCGCGGCTCGATCATGGTGGCGTTGAACCAGCTCCTGTGCTGGGACCAGTACTTCTGCATCGGCGGCGCGTTGCGCCATGTCGAGTTCGACCCGACTCCGGGCACATTCAACTGCGCGAATTTTCCCGCGTCGGTTTCCACCGCGCCCATCCAGGCGATGGAGATATCGCTCTATCCCGCCTACAACGTGCTCTCGAAGATGATCCACAGCGACGAAGAGATGCGCAAAGACATCATGTGCATCGGCGGTACCAGCCAATGGCCGGCGACGATCTTTCGCGGCACCGACCAGTGGGGCGAGCCTTACGGCTACCTGCTCGTCGATCCGATAGGCGGTGCGATCGGCGCTTTCGCCACCGGCGACGGGATCTCCACCGGCGGCCAGTCGCGCACGCCGATCTGCAAGCTGCCCAACGTCGAACATACCGAGCAGACCTTCCCGCTCTTGTTTCTGTATCGCAAGGAGGTCGTCGATTCCGGGGGCGCGGGACGCTATCGCGGCGGGCTCTCCGCCGAATCCTGCTTCATTCCCCATCGCACCGATTCGATCACCCAGGACACGCTGTCCTCGGGTAACGCGATTCCGACGTCGCCGGGGCTGATGGGCGGCTACCCTGCGACTACCAATGCCTACAAGTTCAAGCGAGGCACCGATATTCTCGAGCGCATGGCCGCGCGCGAGATGCCTGCGAACATCAGCGACGTGAAAGGCGAGGAAGTTACCTTGCAGCTGCGTCAGGAGAACTTCCTGCAGCAAGCCCGCGACGTTTACGCGGTCATCTGGTCCGCGGGGGGCGGCTTCGGTGACCCGCTGGAGCGTGACCCTTCGAGCGTGCGCGAAGACGTGATCGACCATCGCTCGGTTTCCATCGCGGCGGCGCGCGAGATCTACGGCGTCGTGATCTCCGCCGACGGGGTCGTGGATGCGACAGCCACTCGCATGCTGCGCATCAGCCGGCGCGAAGCGAACCGCAAGAAAGATGGCCGAGTCGCTCGCCTCGGCGGCGCCTTGCTCGCACGCCTGACGGACAGCCTCGACCTGCGGCGCGAAGAGGACGGTGTGCATGCCGCTTGCTGCCGATGCGCCGTCGACCTGGGCCTCGCGCGCGGCAACTACAAGGACCAATGCGTGCGGCGCGATGCCGATATCACGGCTGCCAACCCGAACATCGGCGATTACCGGCGCTACATCGACGATCGGCCGGTGTTCAGGCAGTTCTTCTGCCCGGGCTGCGGATCGCTGATCGAAAACGAAGTCGCGCGCGAGAACGATCCGGTGTTGCACGACATCGAGTTGCACGTTCGTTAGAGGGTTGCAATCAAACATGCAGGCCTGACCAATTTCGTCGTCCCCGCGAAAGCGGGGACCCATTTTGACCTGGCCAAAGCCAATGGATTCCCGCTTTCGCGGGAATGACGATCTTCGGAATTAGACGAGGACTCGATTCAGTGGCATTCAACAAATGACACGACCACGTACACCGCGCGACCGCGTCCCCTACTCGGCGATCGTCGATCGGCCGGCGCTCGTTCTTCCGGGCGACGCGCGCATGGTCGTGTGGACGATCGTCAACGTCGAGGACTGGGGTATCGAGCGGCCGATGCCGCGCACCGTTCTGTCGCCGCCGATGGGGCAGCCGCTCTTGCCCGACCTGCCGAACTGGGCCTGGCACGAGTACGGCATGCGCGTTGGTTTCTGGCGGCTCTTCGAATGCATGCAGAAATTCGGTGTGACGCCGACGCTCGCGATCAACGGCGTGGTGTGCCGCAACTATCCGCGCATCGCCAAGGCGGCCAAGGACGCGGGCTGGGAATTCATGGGCCACGGCTGGCTGCAGCAGCCGATGCACCAGGTCGAGGATCAGCGCGCGGCGATTCGGGAAACGGTGGACGCGATTCGCGCCTTCACGGGGAAGCCGCCACGCGGCTGGGAAAGCCCCGGTTTGGCCGAGACCTTTGACACCATCGACTACCTTGCGCAAGCCGGCATCGAATACGTCGCCGACTGGGTGCTCGACGACCAGCCGGTCTATATCGCAACCGCGCACGGCCCGGTGCTCTCTGTTCCCTATACCGTCGAGATCAACGACATTGCGATGATGGTCGTTCAACATCATTCGGCCGACGAGATGCTCCGCCGCGGCAGCGCCCAATTCGATCGCCTGTACGAAGAGAGTGCCGTGTCGCGCCGGATCATGGCGATCAGCGTGCACCCTTATGTGTCGGGGGTTCCGCACCGTATCGGCTACCTCGAGCAACTCTATCGCTACGTCCTGGCTAAGCCCGGCGTGCTGCACTGGACCGGCGAGCAGATTCTGGATTGGTATCGCGCCCAAGTGTCGCCCCCCACGACGAGCGAAAGCGAGCGCCGAAGTTATTGAGCTTTACAAAAGTGCGTGACGCTCGGATGCTTACGCTCGTCATTCCCGCTCATTTTGGTTACTGAGCGGGAATCCATTGGCTGTTGACGGCGAAAATGGATCCCCGCCGAAGCCTGCCCTCGAATGCTTGAGTCGGGGGCGGGGATGACGCGAGTTTTTCGGAGTCTGTCACCCATTTAGGTAAGATTCCAATAATTGACAGCGCGGAAAACGCTGTGTAAGCATCGTTCTGCCTTAGGAGGAGGTGATTGGAATGAACAAACTCATGACCTGGTTCTCGACGGGGCTCTTGGCCCTCTCGCTCGCACTCGTTGCTCCCGTGCACGCGCAACAGCCTTTGAAGATCGGCTTCGGCATGAGCCTCACCGGGCCGCTTGCCGGCAACGGCAAGGCGGCGCTGATCGCGATGCAGATCTGGGCCGAGGACGTCAATACGAAGGGCGGGGTTCTCGGCCGCAAGGTCGAGCTCGTCTACTACGACGACCAGACCAACCCCTCGACGGTGCCGAGCATCTACAGCAAGCTGCTCGACGTCGACAAGGTTGATCTGCTGGTGTCGGGCTACGGCACGAACGTCATCGCGCCCGCGATGCCGATCGTGATGCAGCGGAACATGGCCTTCATGGGCCTGTTCGGCCTCAACGTCAATTCGAAATTCAATTACGACCGCTACTTCCAGATCATGCCCGCGGGGCCCGAACCGGCCATCGGCTGGACGCAAGGTTTCTTCGATATCGCCATGGCTCTGGCACCCAAGCCGCAATCGATTGCTCTCGTGGGCGCGGACGCCGAGTATCCGGCGCTGGCGCTGGAAGGGGCGCGCGCGCAGGCCAAACGGACGGGGCTTAAGGTGGTCTACGACAAGACCTATCCGCCCAACACGGTCGACTTCTCGCCGATCCTGCGCGCGATTCAGGCGACTAATCCCGATCTGGTCTTTGTCGCCTCCTACCCGCCCGACTCGGCCGGGATGGTGCGCGCGGCGAACGAGGTCGGACTCAAGACGCGAATGTTCGGCGGCGGGATGGTCGGCCCGCAATTCGCGGCGCTCAAGACGCAACTGGGACCATTGCTGAACGGTATTGTCAATTACGAGACATTCGCGCCCGATGTCGCCGGCAAGTTTCCGTTCCTGGAACAATTTCTCGCGAAATACCAGGGACGCGCCGTCAAGGAAGGCGTCGACCCGCTCGGGTTCTATCTGCCGCCGTATGCCTACGCGATGATGCAGGTGCTGGAGCAATCGATCAAGGCGGTTGGCGGACTCGACCAGGCGAAGCTCGCCGATTACATGCATACGTACGAGTTCGACACATTTGTCGGCAAGGTCCGCTTCGCCAAGAACGGTGAGTGGGCCGTGCCGCGCATGTTGACGGTGCAGTACCACGGCATCAGCGGCAACGACCTCGAGCAGTGGATGAAACCGGGTCACGTCACCGTGCTGGCACCGGCGAGCTACAAGACCGGCGCGGTGATGGCGCCGTATCAGGACAACAAGAAATAGAGCCGCGAAACCGCCGCCGGAGCTCGGGAGCTTCGTTTGTCGACATGCGTGATCGCGTGTGAACCAGTGGCCGTCGTTCCCGCTCAGTTACCAAAATGAGCGGGGACCTATTGAGCCTTACGAAAATGCGTGACGCTCGGATCCCAGATATCGTCATTCCCGCGCAAGCGGGAATCCATTTTGCCCGGTACGCAAAATCAAAATGGGTCCCCGCTTTCGCGGGGACGACGAGTCTTGTGGAATCTGTCACCCAATTCGGTAATCCTCGGTAGTGTCTTTTCTCACAACGACACTGGTTTCCCGCTCAGTTACCAAAATGAGCGGGAATGACGTCTAGCGTAATCGGCGCGTGATGGATTTTCCGACGGCGTTGGTCCTCAACGCCATCATCGCCGGGCTGTTGCTCGGCGGTTTCTACGCGGCCGTGAGCGTCGGCATCTCGATCTCGTTCGGGATGCTCGACGTGGTCAACATCGCCCACCCGGCATTCATCATCCTCGGCTCGTACATCGCCTACATCGTGAACGACCGGATGGGTTTCGATCCCATCGCGGTCTCGGTCGTGCTGTCGCCGCTCTTTTTCGCGCTCGGGATGCTGCTCTACCGTATCTATTACCTGTGCTTCGAAAAACGCGGCCAGGAGTCGCTGCGTGGACTCGCCTTCTTCTTCGGCATTCTGTTCATCACCGAAGTTGCGCTTGTACTGATCTTCGGCGTCGATTACCGCATGGTGCAGACCGCCTACTCGGAGACGACCTGGAGGCTCGGCCCGGTCGACTTCCCCATGCGTCTGGTCGTGCCTTTTTTGGTGTCGATGACGATGGTCATCGGTGTGCAGCTCTTCCTCACGCACACCTTCTTCGGCCGCGCCGTGTTGGCGGTGGCGCAGGACCAGCTCGCGCTGCGCCTGATGGGCGTCAACCCGACTCGCGTGAAGGAGCTCGCGTTCGCGCTGTCGATTGCGACCGCCGGCGTGGCGGGCGCATTCCTGATCGTGATCCAGCCGGTGCAGCCTGCCCTCGGGCGCGAGTACATTGGCCTGGTGTTCGCGGTCTGCGTGCTGGGCGGCATGGGCTCGATCTGGGGCACCTTGCTCGGCGCCTTCGTGCTGGGACTCGCGGAGTCTTTTACATCCACCTTCTTCGGTCCGTCGTGGGCACCCGCCGTCTCGTTCGGATTGCTGCTTGCCACGCTCGCTTTCAGGCCCGCCGGGTTGCTCGGCCGATGAGCAACCGGATCTTCGCCGTCATCGCATTCGCGAGCGCTCTCGTGCTCGCCGGGGCGAGCCAATTCATCGCCAACGATTACTTCTTCTCCGCGGCGTACACGGTGCTGCAGTTCGTCATCCTCGCCACGGCATGGAACATCCTCGGGGGCTACACCGGCTACGTCAACTTCGGCTCGGCAGCGTTCTTCGCGGTCGGAGCCTACAGCACGGTATTCCTCTACAAAGCGCTGCAACCGCCGCTTCCGGTCATGATCCTGGCAGGCACGCTTGCCGCCGGCGTTCTCGGACTCGCGGTCGGCTATCTTACGTTGCGCATGCGCGGGGTGTTCTTCGCGATCGCCACGCTCGCCCTTTCGGTCGTGCTGTATACCTTCGTCGTGAATTGGGATTACGTGGGCGGCGCGCGTGGCGCATATATCCTGCAGCCGCGCGAAATACCGTTCGGGCTGCGCCGCTACATACACCTGCTCTACTGCGTGATGGTGCTGATGACGGCGCTGGCGCTCGTCGTCGCCCGCGCGATCGAGAGATCGTTCATCGGACGCGGCCTCGCCGCAATACGCGACGACGAGCTTGCCGCGGAATGCGCCGGCGTTCCGACGTTGCGTCTCAAGCTCTTGTCCGCCACGGTGAGCGGCGCACTGATGGGGATGGCTGGGACCACGTTTCCGTATTACCTGTCCTACGTCGAGCCGAGCGCGGCATTCAATCTCTCGTATGCCGTCAACAGTATCGCAATGCCGCTGATCGGGGGCATGATGAGCTGGGTCGGCCCGCTGATCGGCGCCGTGCTTCTCGGAACGGTGCAACAAGTCGTCCAGGTAACGATCTCCTCGGCCTGGAACCTGCTCATCGTTGGCGTGTTGCTAGTGCTGTTCGTGACTCTCGCTCCGAACGGCATCATGGGGTGGGTCGACGCATGGCGGCGGAGGAGGAAGCAATGATGGTGGACGCGCTATGGGCGGCCCGCGCACATTTCGACTTGCGGACGTGCGCAACACAAACCCGTCGTCCCCGCGCAAGCGGGGACCCAGCGTCTTTGAGTGCTCCGGCCAAAGACAATGGATTCCCGCCTTCGCGGGAATGACGAATTGACGCCGCAGATGGTTCAGTCACCCATGAGCGAGCCGCTTCTGCAAGTCTCCGGCGTCACAAAGCGCTTCGGCGGCTTCGTCGCGCTCGAGAGCGTCGATCTTCTCGTTCAGCCGGGCGAGCGACTCGGTCTGATCGGCCCGAATGGTTCGGGCAAGAGCACTTTGGTGAACTGCATCGCCGGAACGCTGCGCCCCGAGTCGGGCAGCGTCCGCTTCGAGGGCCGCGACCTCGGCAGGGAACCTCCGCACCGCCGAGTCCGACTCGGACTCGCGCGCAGCTTCCAGATTCCCAGACCGTTCGTCAGCATGTCGGTGCTCGACAATCTGTGCATCCCGCTGGAATACGCGGCCAGGCAGCACGTGAAGCTCGGCAAGCGAGAGATCTCCGACGAGGCGATGCACATCCTCGAACAAGTGGGCCTGGCCGACAAATCGCACGCGATGTCCCGGGGGCTCACCCAGGTGGACATGAGGAAGCTCGAGCTTGCGCGCGCGATGGCGGCGAAACCGAAGCTGCTGATCTCGGACGAGGCGATGGCGGGGCTCTCGGCGTCCGAGGTCGACGACATTCTCGTCTTGCTTTCCGGGCTCAAGCAGCAAGGCGTTGCCGTCATCATGATCGAGCACGTGATGCGGGCGGTGATGAAGTTCTCCGAGCGTGTCGCGGTGCTCGTCGCAGGTCGGAAGATCGCCGACGGCGATCCGCAGTCGGTGGTCAGCCACGACGAAGTCATCAAGGCCTACCTTGGCGAATAGCCTGCGCGTCGAAGGGCTGCGCGCCGGCTATGGCGCGGTGCAGGTGCTCGAGGGCATCTCGCTTAACGTCAACGATGGCGAGACCGTCACGCTGCTCGGCACCAACGGCAACGGCAAGAGCACGCTCATGAAGTGCATCATGGGCATCGTGCCCGTGAGCGCAGGACGCATCACCGCGGTGGTCGACGGCGTCGAGCACGATCTTGCCGGCCAGGCCCCCGAGGACATCGTCGATCTCGGCATCGTGCTCGTCCCCGAGGGGCGGCGCCTGTTTCCGCGCCTGACCGTCGAGGAGAACCTGTTGCTTGGGGCGTATCGGCGCACGGCGCGCGTCGCGATCGCGCGCAATCTTGCGTTCTGCTTCGAAACCTTCCCGATCCTGGCCGAGCGCCGCACGCAGCTCGCCGGCAGTATGAGCGGCGGTGAACAACAGATGCTGACGCTCGCGCGCGCGCTGATGACCGCCCCCAAGATCCTGCTGATCGACGAGCCTTCGGTCGGACTTTCGCCGCTCCTGGTGATCCACATCATCAACCAGATCCGCGAGCTCAAGGAGCGCTATCGTCTGACGGTGCTCATGGCGGAGCAGAATTTGCACCAGGCGATCCGCATCGCCGACCGTGGCTATGTGATCGTCCACGGCAGGATCGAGTATGAAGGCAGCTCGCGCGAAGAGCTCTCCAACAACGAGCTGATCCGTAAGCTGTACATGGGGCTGTAACGCGAGCCGGGCGCGGGGCCTTATGGTCCCACCGTGATCGAGTGTGGCGCGAGTTCAGCGCTGGGGAGCGCGTTTCCAGCCCTATCCCAGAGGTCCACGGCGACTGCGATTTCGACAAAGCGAGAGCCGCCTGTCCTCGCGAGGAACCGGATCGCAGGCGCTTGTCTTCCTCCGCGTTCGGCGTCGAGATTGAGGTCGGCGATGCCAGGTCCCAGGGGAATCACCGGTACCGTTGTACCGGTCGCATCTATCCCGTCTAGTATTTCCAGCGCCTCGTCGTCGTAGCTAAGCCGAAAATGAGCAGAATGGACACCGCTTCCGGGTGGGACGCCGACGGAAACCTCAAAAGTGTTTCCACCCGCAACCTGAGTTGGAGCTGTCAATATCACCGGGATCGGTCGGCCCGCTGCGGGAGAGAGCGCCGGCGGCAGCGCGATCGGTGGCTTAAGAGCGACGTCGATTTCTGCACTCGGGCCGCGCGGCGTAGCTGGGTCCCGCGGAGCACGCGCACGTTCTTCAACGGGCGGCATCGGTTCGTTCGCGCGCGATTGCAGGGTCAAGTCGTTCGTGGATGGCCGTGATGGTGGGTCCTCAGGAAATCCCGGGAAGCGCAAGAGCAGAAGCATTGCTGCGTAGTAGGCGATGACGAACAGGATTGCAAAAACCGCAATCGCACGAGGCATGGAGAAGCGCTGCGATTTGCGGCGCTGCGAGGAAAAGTGGCTTGAGCTCATCGCAAGCGCAGAATCGACCCAAAGATCGACATCATAAGGATGACCCGTAGACGCAGGGAGCCCCGCAAGGCTCGCGCCTCGCGGGGAGATACTCCCTGTAGCCGTCAATGGATGTCAGCGTCGTGCGCGAAATCGAGTCGCGGTACTTTCGGGCCTACAGACGACCAAGGCACAACGGCAACCTGGCCAACCCCGACCTGGGACCAGTCGCATACGCCAGCCGGAAAGATCGCGTTCAAGCGCGCCTGCTCGGCGGGAGTGAACGCAACGGTGTAGTCGGCCAGCGAAATCGGCTTCAACTGGCACCTCATAATGTTGGCAGCCAGCGGGCCTCCTGCTTGGTAATACGAGTTGGTCCAGGACGGAAACAGCGTATTGCAAGTTGTATCCGGTTGATTGCTGAGAGTCTGCGCCTGGGCGATGAAAGTCGTGGCATTTTGCCAGCATCCGTCGACCGCGGCGGCAGGCTTATTGTTGATCGTCTTCTGCCGCGCGGGAGTGGCGGAAGTATCGGCTTTGATTGCGTCCATCCACGCGATGAATGTCGACCAGGTTGTCGTATCCGGCGCGCTGCCGCGCTGCATGACCATGTTGTCGGCGTTGCCGCCGTTCCAGTACTTCAGCCGCTCGCGCAGCGCGAAGTGATACCACTGATAATGGTAGCCGCTGGTGTCGTTGTAGGTGCCGTGGTCGAACACCGGGATCGAGGCGACCCCGCCCGCACCGCTGAAGGAAACGCCGGTTTGGTGGGCCCGCTTGATTGCGCCGGCGGCGCCCACGGATCGTGAGGACACATAATTGAGGTCGTTGTCATACCCTCCGATACGCTCGTTCAAGTCGAGGAACTGCGTTTTCGTGATGGCTCCGGAATTGAGCGCCAGCAATGCGTATTGCACACCGGTATTGTCGAATGTCCGTAAGCCAAATCCAGTAGCGGGGTCGGTGCCGTAGACATTCTTCGACCAGTCGAACACCGTCGGGCGCGCTCCCGTCGGATTCGTCGTCGGGTCATAGCGAAGGCCAACTGGGACGGGGGCAAGCCACTGCGCGGCCTGGTAGCCCGGAATGTCGACTCTGCCAACGATGGAATCGGTCCGTTGTGCCTGATTTGCGGCGTCGACGAACGCAGTAGTCGTAGGACCTCGGTACCCCGTGACCGCCAGCTGATCGGCCGTTGTGAATCCAACCGGATTGGTGACCGCAAAGTAGTGCGTCATAAGATGCTCGTGCATCGCGGTCGTCGCGATGATGAGTGCGTCCGGGAACAGCTGGTTGATGTAAACGCCGTCGAACAATCCGGGAAAGGCGTCGCCAACCTGAAGGCTCGTATACGCGCCGCCGGAATTGCCCATGCTGATCGTGTACGAGGGCACGCCGAAAGTCTCGATGAAGTGCTCCTTGCCCATCGACGTGGTTTCGCCCGCCACGTAGGGATTGCAGCTATTCGACGGATGGTTGAGCGTATTGTTGAACAGCGCGTAGCCTTCGCCAAGCCGGGTGAAATTCAGAGGGCTGACACCGAGTGCGGAACCTTGAATGTACCAGCCGCCCGGGCAGCCCACACCGTGCACCGCGATCAGACGCTTGTTCCAACCGAGTGGTGGAGTGAACGGGGTCGGTGAAGGATCGCCACCGGGGGTTGGATTGTGCAGGATCGCGCTCTGGTAGATGCCGCGATTCATCGTGCCGGTCTCGACGCGCACGATAAAGGGTACCGTCTGCCCTGTAACGGTCGTCGTCATCGCCACATTCGCCGGAAGAGTGCTGAAATCCGTCAGAGCGGCAGTGGTGTTGGTCGTGGTCCGATACACATAGCGGATGACCGTCGGCGCATTGCAGAATGCGTCGATCGCCGGACCGAGATTGCCCCCCTGGGGAGCCGGTAGCGCGAAGCTCTGGGTCTGACAGATGTAGGGCTGTGCCTGTTGCCCGGTGAAAATCGGCCCATTGATCGAAAAGTTGCTCGCGACGAGCTTGGCGAGCACCGCTCCATTGGCCCTGGTGCCGGCGACCAGCGCATTGGCGCCCATGTTCATGCCGCTGACCAGGCCTTGCAGCGTTTTATTGGCGGGCGAGTCGACGACCCGGAACATGCCGGTGACATCGACATTGTTGAGCTTCACGTAATAAGTGCTCAAGGGAGACGCATCGCTCGGCACATTCACCTGAACCAGCGCATCGCCGCCCGTGATCGTGTCGGGCCGGGAAGACAGGACCTGGATGCTGAATTGCGCCAAGGCGCTGCCCGAGACGACCGCAAGCGCTAGCAATGCCAGGCTGCGTAACGTTGACCGCTTGTTAACGGTGTAATTGAACATTTCGAATTTCTCCCCTTCTGATTTGATCGACGTTGCCCCGATGCACCGGTACCGGCAAGGGATCGTCTACCCTGATTCGAGATCGCTTTTAAGCGTTTGGTGTATCAGTGCGTTCTAGTTACCAACATTTGAAATGAGTGCGTCGATCATGTCTTGCACCAGATCGGGCAGCAAAATATATCCGTTTATGGCGTTTAGCTTGGACGCTCTTATGACCATGTTGAAATACACGTCATGGCTCGGATAAAGCGTGTGAAGCACGGTCGGATCGATGGGTATCGAGTAGCCCCAGCGGTTGCAAGCGCCTGGACCGGTGTTCGTCCCACTGTTGATGCGGGTCGGCGCGACCATCTGCGAGAGTTGGATGCCGCCTTGCGCCAGGCCTAAGCCATTCCGTACCGGGATGGAAGGGTTTCCAAACGTTGCGATCTGGATGCGAGGCGCGGTCGGGGGGAGAGTGCCGTTCTGCACCCATTGCACCAATTTATCGTAGGCGGACGCCAATACGTAGGTCGTCGGAACGCGGGTCCCGACGGGCTTGATCCCGCATCCCGCGGGAGGCGCCGGATCCAGATTGGTTGCTTCGGTGGAAACGCCGTTGTCGCGAAGCTCGAGCGGCTCGCGGCTGTCGCGCAGATGCTGATCGACATGAGACGTCCCCGCGACTTCCCAGGTTCGGAACTTGGCGGTGTCGTTCTGACGAACGTTGGCCTCGTTGAATCCTGTGATATCGAATTCGGTGAGCACTTTGAATACGGGCGTCGAAAGGTCCTGCCGGATTCTCTGGCCGATCGTCGAAAGCAACAGGAATCCATCGTACAGGTTGGTCAGCGTATGAATCGAATTCAGGTAGATGGCGAGGCGCTGCGAAGATTGCGACTCGCTGGTTCCGACGATCGTCGTCGGCACCAGGCCATGCAACGGATCGACGCCGACGGGCGAGTCGAGTGCCCTTCCGGCCTGCGAGAAGATATCGTAGGAGAGCGAATCGTCGTTTACGGTGTTGCCCACCGTTACGTCCAGCGTGCTGTAGCGGGAGCTCCACGCCTTCAGTGCATTGACCCCGACCCGCTGCGCCGAAACGCCGACCCAGACGTAGCCGGAGCGCATGATGTTTTCCCAATTGAAGAACCAGACGTTCTCCGCGTCGAAGTTGTTGGTCACGTTGTACCACTCGACCAGAACGACTCCGTTGAACTTGTTCGGGTCAGCGGGGCGCCGGACGACGATCCGCGTCTTGTAAGGGTTGCCGCTCGAGATGATGGTCCCCGTGGACGTGGCATCGGGATTGGTTTGGTTCGGCGTGTTGTACCGGTTGGCGGTTCCCTGAATGAAAAATTCCTCTTCGACGTAGCCGTGACCAGCTAGATCGTGGTTAGAGCTGAAGAAGATATAGTTATGCGACGGATCTCCCGGCGCGACGGTCTGGGAAATCGGCCCGCTTACAATCGGATTGGGTACCGCGGCCGTCGCGGGCGCCGCGAGAAGCGCGGCATGGATGGCCAGCAGGCCGCCGACGAGCAGACTGAGATGGGAACGGAAAGCAAGCGTTTGAAAGGTGAACACGTCTGATCCTCCTTTGCGGGTAGTGGAGCGCGACTCGGTGGGCCCCGAGTTCGTATTGAGGTTGATGTTAATGGCTTGTAACGTCTGATTCCGTACTGAGCGCAGCGGTACGGCGCGGCGATCTGCGCCGAATTGGACGTTATAGGCCACTAATTGCCGACATTTGAAATGAGTGCGTCGACCATGTCCTGCACCAGATCGGGCAGCAACATATATCCGTTTATGGCGTTCAGCTTGGACGCTCTTATGACCATGTTGAAATACGCGTCATGGCTGGGATAAAGCGCGTGAAGCGTGGCCGCGTCGAACGGCACCGAGAAGCCTCGATTCGACGGACAATTCGCGCCGGGAAAAGCGGGCCCGGGATTGACCCCCTGATTCGTAGCCGTCGCCACAGCATGCTGCGACAGTCGAATTCCGCCAAGCGCATTGCCGAAGCTATCGCGGGCGATGACGAAGGGCGGCCCTCCGGGCAGGATCGTAAGAGGAACCGCAGTCGGCGGCGATGTTCCCACCGTCATCCACTGGACGATATGGTCGTACACCGAGTTGAGAGCGTAGTGGAAGGGGATGCGACTCCACGGAGGCAGCTGGCAGTTGAGCACGGGCGGTGAGGGTAGGTCCCGAGCCTCGATGGGTCCGCCGGCCAGCGTCCGTTGATAATCGACGTGCGACGTTCCCGCGATCTCCCAGGTCCGGTATTCGTTCGTGTCAGGCTGGCGCACCTGCCCCGGTACATCCGTCTCGGAGAGAATCTTGAACACCTTGAGACCGAGATCGGTCCGCGTCGGACTGCCGGTGATCGGACCGTGCATGACGAACGCTTGGTAAACGCCGGCGAGCTTTTGGATCGAGTTGAAATACGTGGTGAGTCGGCCGCCGGATTGCGAGTGACCCGCGGAGATGATGCGCTGCCGCGGTAAACCACCCAGGGGATCGACAGCGCCAGGCGTGCGGATTGCCTGCGCGACTTGAGAATAGATGTCGTACGACAATGCGTCGTTGGTGATCGAGCCTCCCTGCGTTACATCGAGGCTCGCATAGCGGGCGCTCCACGCGCGCATGAAGTCGACTCCGGCTCGCTGCGCCGATACGCCGACCCAGGCGTAGCCCGATCGCATGAAGTGCTCGGACGACTGGAACCAGTCGGCTTCTACATCGTATCCGTTCGTCACGTTGAACCATTCGACCAGGACGGTCCCGTTGAACTGGTTCGCCGAGATGGGTCGACGCACGACGATCCGAGTCTTGTAGGGATGATCGCTGTCGATGATCGTCCCAGTGGGATCGATGCCGTTGGTCAGCGTCAAGGTTGGAGTGTTATAGCGATTTGCGGTACCAGCGACGAAAAATTCCTGCTCGACATAGCCTTTGCTTGCGAGATCGAGGTTGGTCGCGAAGAAAGGGTAGTCGTGAGAAGGATTGCCGGGCGCGACGGTCTGGGGAATCGGCCCGGTTACAATCGGATTGGGTACCGCGGCAATCGCGGGCGCCGCGAGAAGCGCGGCATGGATGGCCAGCAGGCCGCCGACGAGCAGACTGAGATGCGAGCGGAAAGCAAGCGTTTGAACGGTGAACACGGCTGATCCCCCTTTGCAGTTCGTAGAGCGCGACTCGGTGGGCCCGAGTTCGTATCGAGGTTGATGCACCCTCGCCACGATTTGTTTTTATGAATCCGCAGCCGGCGAAGGCGCATTCTTGCCATTGTCCCACAGTTCTCGTCTGTACAGGAAAGCCGCTTGCGCCCAGCAGCTATGCACTAGAGCGTCGGGTTGTCGCAAGGCAGTCCGAGTGCGACGCGGCCGAAGGTCGTCGCCTGTGCTTCCCAGATCATCGAGATGTGTGCGGTCGCGGCGTGCACGTCGCGAAACGCGCGCTGCAGCGGATGGTCGTCGAACAATGCCCCACCGCCGCCAAGCTTGAAAAGCACGTCGACGGCGCGTTCGCACAACCCCGCCGAGAACGCACCGTCGCGCCGCCAGGTCGCCTTGAGCAGGAGATCGGGCACATCGCCCTGCTCTGCAAGCGTCTGCGCCGTGTGGCAGTGATCGCGCATCACCCGTCGCGCGGTGTCAATACATGCGCCCGCCTCGGCGATCCTGATCTGCACCGCGGTCATGTCGGCGAGACTCTTGCCGGAGTAGCGTGCGACGCGTTCGCGCAATCCGTCGACGACGCTCTCGTAAGCGCCCTGGGCGATGCCGAGCGCGATGCCGGTCAGCATGTAGGGAAACGTGGCGAAAATCGGAATCCGGAACAGCGCTCCGGTGTTGAGCTCTGCCCCGGGGTGATTCGCGCCGCCGCGGGTCGCATCGACTGCAAGGGTGCGCGCTTCGGGCACGAAGACGTCCTTCGCCTCGACGTCGTTGCTCCCGGTGCCGCGCAAGCCCATCACATGCCAATTGTCGATGATGCGATAGTCCTCGCGCGGCAAGAGGAAGATCCGATACTCGCCCGGGTTCTCGCCATCGGTCACGATGCCGCCGAGCATGTTCCATGCGCTCGGATCGACGCCGCTCGAAAACTGCCAGCGCCCCGAGAGCCGATAGCCGCCGCTCACACGCGTCGCCTTGCCCGCGGGGAACACGACCGACGAGGCGATCAGCATGTCGGGGTCCGCGCCCCAGATCTCGTCCTGGCAGGCGACGGGCCAGAACGCGAGCATCCAGTGATGGACCGCGTAGTTGGCCCAGTTCCACGCGGTCGAGGCGCACGCAGCGGCGAGCCCCGAACCGATGTCTACCAGCGCTACCCACGGCAACTCGGATCCGCCGACGCGGCGCGGTTGCAGCACGCGCATCAGGCCCGATGCGTGCAGCTCCTGCAGAGTTTCAGCCGGAATCCGACGCGAGCTCTCGGCGAGCGCCGCGCGCGCCTTGAGCTTGGGCGCCAGCGCGCGAACGTTCGCCAGCGCCTGCTCGTAGGTGATGACCGGCGCCGTAGGAGCGGCCTGGGGCAACACCGCCAAGCGCACCTTCAGCGGAAAGCCTCGGTCGTCGCGGCGTCCTTCTCCTTCGGAGCCTCCGAAGCGGGGAAGTTGAGCTCGATGACGACTCCGTTCGGATCCTTGAGGAACATCTGATGCAGTCCGAGCGTCGGGACGCTGCGTTCGAAATAGCCGACGCTCGCGCTCTTGCAGCGTTCGACCATGCTCGCGCGCCCGGTGACCGAGAGCGCGATGTGGTCCAGCGCTCCCGTGCTGCCTTTCAGTGTCTCGGGATCGACGTAGCCCATCGTGTCGATCAAACCCTGCGGATCGTTGGGATCGACGCCCATGACGTGGACGATGCCGTAGTTGCCTTGCGCGTGCTCGAGATCGGCGGGCGGGTTGCCGTTGTAGAGCCACAGCCCGGGAAACGTGAACGCCGGGCGCGGCCCGACGTTGAGCCCGATCACTTCGGTGTAGAACTTGCGCGACGCCTCGACGTCGAGGGTGCGGATCGAGTAGTGGTCGATGCGCTTGATATCCATCGGGTCCTCCTGATTTCGCAGGTGGGGATTCATTCCCACACTTGCTTCGTCACGCTTCGCTGCAGCCGGATGAATTCGGCCCCGCCGATGCCTAACCTAGCGAGGGCCTCCGGCGGTGTCAAGCGCCGCGCGGAACCGCGGGAAGACGGCCGGCGGACACGGCACTCACGCGAATCTGCCCGGATTCGCTGAAATCCGGGGTACGTGGGTTACCGCACCGATGGCAGCGACAGATGCGGCTAGTGTGTATGAACGCAAGGTCCCTACTCGTCGAAAGACCGCAAACCGCCATCCCGTCGGAACCCATTGAATCAGCCTCGCCATCGCCGATTGTCGCTCACTCGCCACCAGCTTTCGCTATGGGCGCTGCCCGCATTCGGTCTGTTACTGATCGCTGGCGTGTGGGTGGCGACATGGCTGCAATTGCAGGCGACCGAACGGGCGTTGATCGGCGCTGAGACGCGAACGACCGAAAGCCTGGCTGCGGAGTTCGAGCAGTACACGCGGCGCGGGATCAAAGATGTCGATCTCATGGCGCTTCTGGTCAAGCACGAATTCGAGCAGCACCACTCGATCGATCTGCCCCGACTCATTCAGGAGGGCCTGCTCGTCGAAGGCCGCAACCTCGTGGTGCTGAGCATAGCCGATGCCGGAGGCAATATCATTGCTCGCAACCAGCCCTTCAAGGCGTTCAGTATTGCCGATCGCGAGTATTT
>DATMNH010000312.1:0-16214 GCA_035568975.1 Casimicrobiaceae bacterium | reverse complement strand
ATAGGGTTGTAGCACACCGGATGGTCGAAACAAAACCGATGTGGGAAAACATCGCCGCAGGCGGCGCATTGTGGGGCGAGTCTTCCGGTCGTTTCGCAGCGGAAGGGCAGGCGGCGCGTTAATCGTTATAGATCAATGGCTTGCGAGCGATTAATCGCCCCACCGGGATAGTTTCCCTTTTAGTTCCCTGCTCACTAGGCCACAAGCCGAGGCGCACTCGGCGGGTGGGAAACTGCAAATTCTTGACCGCCGCGACCTGATCGACGACCCCACCCCGGTACCCGGTTTTGGTCTGGAAAAACGAGGCACCTAACTCGACTAGCGCGATACTATTTCGGTTTTACCTGCGGGCTAATTATCATGTCAAATTTTACTGCGGGACCGGGGATACTCGACCCCGGAAACCGCTGTTCGACACAAGCCGCAACCACGTCCAATAAAGCCCCGACAACCGTACGCGTCCAAGCCAAAGCCGGAAGTCCTCGCGACTGGATGGAGAAGTAACGAAAGCTTTGGAATTCGTCCCCCAGTAGACCGACGATGTTGCCGATCTCGACGCGATCATCTGGCCCCACGATCAACCCTAGCTTTCGACACTCTTCGTAAAGGTCCTTTACTCGGTGGCCGCTTCGCCAATACGTGATTGGAACCTTGTGAGCTACGAGATACGCCTTTAGGGCCAACTCCATCGCATGGAAGTACAAAAAATAGATTGGGTTGCTGAATTCAGATTGACGATTAACCTTCTTTGGCCGCTGTTCCGACAACGCCAACAGTGCGTTTGCTGCGGTCTGATATTCGCGTGCCATGTTTACGAACGCCATCGGGCGCGCGTCTGACGGCGTGCTTTTCTTTACCATCGCGAGAGTGTCCCACGAAGGCGCACGCCCCAAGGGACACAAAAGGGAAACATTTCCGACGAACGGCACTCTACGCCCCGCAGCGAACGTTCTCGTAGCGGATCGCCAGCGATTGGGTGAGCACGTTGTTCAGGTTGTGACCGAATCCGAGAATGAACGCCAGCACCACCAGCATGACCGCGGCGATGAACGCGTGAAGCTGATCGCCTTCCATGGCAACCCGCACGATGAGCGGCACCAGCGCCGGCAGCACGAAGCCGTAAAAGGAAGCCTTGTAAACTGCAATGAGATTGATGCCTCCGAGAATCACGCCGAAGAGGCAAACGATGAGCAGCGCCTGATGTCCCGGATCGCCGGGAACGAACAGCACGACGCCGGCGACACCCCAGAGCGCGCCGGCGAGCATCGAACCAACCACCCAGACGCGGCCCCATTGCGCTCGACGCGCGGGCTCCGGAGCGGCAGCGCGATAGCGACGCACCAGCCACAGGCGCCACGTCTGGTTGAGGATGATGGCGCCCATCCACGCCGCGAACAGCCGCGGCGCGACGGTGCCCCACATCACGGTGCTGAGGATGGTTGCGCCGAGGATCATCGACCCCGTTGCGACCGGCCATTGCGTGAACAGGGTCGCGATCTGGTCGGCACGTGCGCGCTGCACGAGCCGCGGCGCGAGCGCGGTCAGAGACGGCATACGTGTAACTCAGGTGCGAAGGCGGCGCGCTAACGTGCGCGGACGGCGGTCGTATCGAGGCGCACGCCACGGCGCGCGAGCTCGATTACGACCTGCGTCCGGTTGTGAACCTTGAGCGCTCGTAATATCGCACTGACGTGAACCTTGATCGTCCCTTCCGAAAGACTCAAATCCCGGCAGATGAGTTTGTTCGGTTTGCCCTGCACCAGCAGCTTGAGCACGTCGCCCTGTCGCGGTGTCAGCCCGAGCTCCTGTGACCGGGTCCCGGTTCGTGGCCGGAAAGCGCCGCCGCCGCCGACGGAACATTCCACCGGCACAAAGACGCCTCCGGACAAAACCAGACGCAACGCATCGATCAGGATGTGCGCGTTGGCGGTCTTGGGAATGAAGCCCATGGCGCCCAGATCGAGCGCCAATTCAACGGTGGCCCTGTCGTATGTCGCCGACAGCACCAGCACCGGGATATCGGGCCAGTCACGGCGCAAGTCCGCGAGCAGATCGAAGCCATCGCAGCCGGGAAGGGCCAGATCGAGCACCAAGAGATCGATACCGGACGTTCGCGAAAGCGCCGCGTGCGCGGAAGACGCGTCTTGCGCCTGAATGAGCTCGAGCGATGCATCGAGCTCGATCAGCACGTGCTTCAACGCCTCCTGGATCAGCGGATGATCGTCGATCACCAAAATCTTCATCGTTCTTCCCCTTGAGACGTGAAGAGCGTACTCGGCAACGCCGGTCGCATCAGGCCACTCTATGCGCATGCCTGGGGACGTCAACTGTAGGAAATGACAGGTCGGCCCGACGCCGACCTCGCCGAGCGATCGACAGCAGGAGGACAGACGACGCGCGCGTTCCGAGGCATGACTTGCGCTTCGCGCGAAATCCAGGCCGCTCGCGCTGGATTGCCCCCTTAAGGTACTCTCTTGGCCTCAGCCGCCTCGATGGCAGAAACGTTCCAGCCATGCTCGTCTACATCATTCGCCGCAGCCTCCAGGCCATACTGGTGATGTTCGTGATGTCGGTGCTGGTGTTTGTCGGCGTGTACGCGATCGGCAATCCGATCGACATCCTCATCAACCCGCAGGCCGACCAGAATGAGCGCGAGCACGCCATCGTCGCGTTGGGGCTCGATCAGCCGCTCTGGACGCAATACGCAAAGTTCCTGGTCGGCGCGCTACATGGGGACCTTGGCCGCTCGTTCGTTCACAGCACTTCGGCGCTCGGATTGATTCTGGAGCGCATGCCGGCGACTCTGGAGTTGGCCGTCGTCGCCATGCTGATCGCGATCGTGCTCGGGGTCCCGCTCGGGCTGTGGGCCGGGCTCAAGCCGAAGTCGCTGGCGGGCCGGTCGATCATGGCCGGGTCCATCCTTGGATTCTCGTTGCCGACGTTCTGGGTCGGCTTGATGTTGATCATGGTCTTTTCGGTGATGCTCGGATGGCTGCCGTCGAATGGCCGCGGGCCGACCAAGCTGCTGTTCGGCATTCCGGTGAGCTTCACTTCGGTCGAGGGCTGGCGGCATCTGATCCTGCCGGCGACCAACCTTGCGTTGTTCAAGCTGGCGTTGCTGATTCGGTTGACTCGCGCGGGAACGCGGGAGGCGCTGCTTCAGGATTACGTGAAATTCGCGCGTGCCAAGGGTCTTAGCAACGCGCGTGTCATCGGCGTACACGTGCTCCGCAATATCCTGATTCCCATCGTCACCGTGATCGGTCTCGAGTTCGGCTCGGTGATCGCCTTTGCCATCGTCACCGAAAGCGTCTTCGCGTGGCCCGGCATGGGCAAGCTATTGATCGATTCCATCAACCTTCTGGACCGGCCGATCATCGTCGCCTATCTGCTGGTGATCGTGTTCATGTTCATCTTGATCAACCTGCTCGTCGACGTTCTCTATTCGGCGCTCGACCCGCGCGTTCGGCTGACCGAGAGCAAAGGCTGATGGCAAACGAAGAGACGCCATTCCAGCGCATTGTCGGCGACTTCGTCGCCGATCCGGTCGCGGTATTCGGCCTGGTGCTGTTGACCGTGATCATGCTCATCGCGATCTTTGCCCCGCTGATTTCGCCGCAAGACCCGTATGACCTGGCGCAGCTCGACGTCATGGACAGCCGTCTGCCGCCGGGCTCGTCGTCGCCGACCGGCGGCACCTTCTGGCTGGGAACCGACGACCAGGGACGCGACATGCTGTCGGCGATTTTTTACGGCTTGCGGATCAGCCTCTCGGTCGGCGTGATCGCGACGGTGATCGCGCTGGCGATCGGGCTCGCGCTGGGCCTGATCGCCGCCTATCTAGGCGGCAAGACCGAGACCATCATCATGCGCATCGCCGACATCCAGCTTTCGTTTCCGGCGATCCTGATCGCGTTGATTCTGCTCGCTGTGCTCGGACAGGGTATGTTCAAGATCATCGCTGCGCTGGTGACGGTGCAATGGGCGTACTACGCGCGGACGGTGCGCAGCGCCGCGCTGGTGGAGAAGCGCAAGGAGTACATCGAAGCCGCGCGCTGCTTGGCACTCGCACCGCCGCGCATCGTCTTTCGCCATCTGCTGCCGAACTGCCTGCCGCCGCTGATCGTGGTCGCAACGGTCCAGGTCGCCGCCGCCATCGCGCTGGAAGCGACCCTGTCGTTCCTCGGCCTGGGACTGCCGATCACCGAGCCTTCGCTCGGCCTCTTGATCGCCAACGGGTATCAATATCTTCTTTCCGGCAAATACTGGATCAGCTTTTTCCCCGGTGTCGCGTTGTTGCTGACGATCGTCAGCATCAACCTGGTGGCCGACCAGATGCGCGATGTCCTCAATCCGAGGCTGCAACGATGACATCGGCAGCGGATCCGCTGCTCGACGTCGAGGGACTTTGCACCCGCTTCTTTACCAAGGCGGGCGTGGTGAAAGCGGTGGAGGATGTGAGCTTCAGCGTCGGTCGCGGCGAGGTCCTCGGGCTGGTCGGAGAGTCCGGCTCGGGGAAATCCATGACCGGCTATTCGATCATGGGCCTCATCGATCCGCCCGGAAGAGTGGTTGCCGGCCGCATTCTGTTCGATGGGCGCGATCTGTCCTCCTTGTCGCCGGAAGCGATGCGGCGGCTGCGCGGCAACCGAATCGCGATGATATTTCAGGACCCGATGATGACGCTCAACCCGGTGCTGCGCATCGACGCGCAGATGGTCGAGACGATACGGGCGCACGGCAGGGTATCGCATTCGGCGGCGCTGGAGCGCTCGCGCGAGGCGCTGGTCAAGGTCGGCATCCCGTCGCCGGACGAGCGGCTCAAGAGTTACCCGCATCAGTTTTCCGGAGGCATGCGGCAGCGCGTGGCTATCGCCATCGCGCTCCTGAACGGGCCGGCGCTGATCATCGCCGACGAACCGACCACCGCGCTCGACGTCACAGTTCAGGGACAGATCCTGTTCGAGATGCAAAAGCTCTCGCGCGAGACCGGCGCCGCGCTGATCTGGATCACGCACGATCTGTCAGTGATCGCCGGGCTCGCCGATCGCATTTGCGTCATGTACGCTGGCCGCATCGTCGAAGAGGGCACCACCGCCGACGTGCTGACGATGCCGCGACATCCGTATACGCGAGGCCTGCTCGACTCGGTCCCGGCCAACACCCTGCCGCACGAGCGGCTGCGTCAGATTCCGGGCATGACGCCGACGCTCCTCGAGATTGGCACCGGCTGCGCATTCAGGTCGCGCTGCGCGCGCGCGCAAGCCGATTGCGAGCAAGACCCCGAAATGCGCCCGTATGGCGCCATCGGTCAGGCGGTGCGATGCTTCCATCCGCTGGAGGCGGATTGAGCGAGACCCATAGCGAGGGACTGCGCGAAATGCAGAGCGCGCGAGCCGGCGTGCCGCCGCTGGTCGAGCTGCGAGGAGTCTCGAAGCGGTTCGTGAAAGCGCTGGACACCTCGATGCGCATCGCGAATCTGTTCGGCGCCGGAATGCGCGAGGAAATCGTGCGCGCCGTCGATGGTGTCGACCTGGCGATCCGCGCCCGCGAGGTCGTCGGTCTGGTCGGCGAGTCCGGCTGCGGAAAATCGACTCTCGGAAGGCTCGCGGTCGGGCTGCTTCCATTGTCGGCAGGCGAGCGTTTTTGGCAAGGAAAGCCGCTCGGCGATGTTGCCCCGGCGGCGGCGCGCGCGCAGCAGCTCAAAATGCAGATGATTTTCCAGGATCCCTACGCGGCCTTGAATCCGCGCATGCGCGTGGTCGACATCGTCGGCGAGGCGCCGGTGGTTCACGGATTGATCGGCACGCGGCAGCAGATCGAGTATGTCGGTCTGCAGCTCAACCGCGTCGGCCTGGACCCGACGCTGATGCGCCGATTTCCGCATCAGTTTTCAGGCGGGCAGCGTGCGCGCATCGGCATCGCGCGCGCGTTGGCGGTCAAGCCGGAGTTCCTGGTGTGCGACGAATCGGTTGCCGCGCTCGATGTTTCCATCCAGGCGCAGGTGCTCAACCTGTTCATGGATCTGCAGTCGGCGCTGAGCCTCACCTATCTGTTCATCAGCCATGACCTCGGCGTCGTGCAGCACATCAGCGACCGCGTGGTCATCATGTATCTGGGACGCGTCGTCGAATCGGGCCCGACCGCGGAGCTTTTCGCCGCGCCCAATCATCCGTACACCCGGGCGTTGCTTGCCGAGGTCGGGAAGGTCGAGCCCAGGAAACGGGTTTTCGTGCCTATCAAGGGCGAGATTCCTTCGCCGCTCACACCTCCGTCAGGATGTCATTTTCATCCCCGATGTCCGTATGCGATGGCGAAATGCAAGGAGACCGCGCCGCCGCTGGAGGAGATCGCGCCGGAGCATTGGTCGGCTTGTTATCTCAACGAAGCAGCCTTGTCATGACCGACGTCGTCAGGCGACACGAACCCGCACGCCAGCCGATCGCCCTGGTGCTCGACTCGCCGCATAGCGGTACGGCGTACCCGGACGATTTCGATCATCTCCCGCCGCGCGATGTCGTCAGGCAGGCCGAGGACACGCATGTCGAAGCGCTCTACGCCGCGGCACCCTCCATCGGTGCGACGCTGGTCGAGGCGCTTTTTCCGCGCGCCTACATCGATCCCAACCGTCAGCGCTCGGATATCGATCCGGCATTGCTTGCCGACGCGTGGACGGAGCCGATCACGCCGTCGCGCAAGACCGAGCTCGGCATCGGACTGGTGTGGCGCCTCGCGCACGGCGGCGTGCCCATGTACGCGCGCAAGCTCTCGGCGGCCGAGGTGCGGCGACGGATCATCGATTTCTACGAGCCCTATCATGCCTGCGTCGCGGCCGCGCTCGAAGAGCGGCACGCCACCTTCGGCGCGGTATGGCACATCAACTGCCACTCGATGCCCGCGGTCGGTGACGTAATGTCCGAGGATCCGGGCCGTGCGCGCGCCGATTTCGTGCTTGGGGACCGCGACGGCTCCACGTGCGCGCCGGAATTCACCGCGTTCGTGGCACAAACGCTCACAGGCCTGGGCTACGACGTCGCGGTAAACGATCCGTACAAAGGCGTCGAGCTGGTGCGCATGCACGGTCGTCCGGCAGAGCGGCGCCACAGTCTGCAAATCGAAATCAATCGCAGGCTGTACATGGACGAATCGACGCTCGCCAGACACTCCGGGTTCGCGACCTTGCAGTCGAATCTTCAAAGCCTGCTGGAAGCGCTGCGGGAATTTGTCATCGATCGAACCTGAATTCGAGGGCGAAACCTGGGCCGCCCTCGCATCCGGTTCTTGTTGCTGCTCAAGCGACGCCTTCCGGGATCGCGTTTCCCATAGGGGGCTTTGGCCCCAATGTTGCGCCGCAGCGCGTTGACCCCACTGCACGTGGCAGGTTAAAATCCGAGGGTTTCAACCGGGTCCCGCCGGCGTCCTCCGTGGATTGCGATCCCCCATGCCTGGCAAGCTCGTCGTCGGTAACTGGAAGATGAACGGCGATTTGCGCCGAAACGACGCGCTGCTGGCGGATCTGCGGCTTGGCTGGCCGGTCCAGGCGACGCGGGAAATCGCGGTGTGCGTTCCGTTTCCTTATCTGTGGCAAGCCCAGGCGGCGTTGTCGGGTTCGACGATCGGCTGGGGGGCACAGAATGTGAGCGGATTTGCGCCTGGCGCTCATACAGGCGAAGTCGCGGCCGGCATGATCGCCGAATTTGGTTGCAGGTACGTCATCGTCGGGCATTCAGAGCGACGAACGTTGTACGGCGAGACCGACGAGATGGTGGCGGCAAAGTCGAGTGCGGCGCTGGATGCCGGCGTGACGCCTATCGTTTGTGTAGGCGAGTCATGGGCCGAGCGCGAGTCAGGCGCCGGAGAAGCCGTGGTGCTGCGTCAGTTCGATGCGGTCGTGTCGCGAATTGGCCGGCGGATCGCGGAGACGGTGATTGCATATGAGCCGGTTTGGGCGATCGGTACGGGCCGATCGGCGACGCCGGAGCAGGCGCAAGCCGTGCATGAGGTTTTGCGCAGGCGGCTGCGCAAGCATGAAGCGGCCGAAAGCGTTCCCTTGCTTTACGGCGGGAGCGTCAAGGTAGGCAATGCGAAGGCGCTTTTTGCGTGCGCCGATATCGATGGCGGCTTGATCGGCGGCGCGTCCCTGAATGTTGATGAATTTTTGGCTATTGCCGGTGCCTAAGCTTCGCTTGAGTGCCGAAAAGCGGTCCAAAGGCGCAACGAGGATGAAAGAATGATCTGGGAAACCTTATTGTTGGGCTTGCACGTCGTCGTTGCGGCGGCGCTGATCGGCTTCGTGCTGCTCCAGCATGGCAAGGGCGCTGACATGGGCGCAGCGTTCGGCAGCGGTTCCTCGGGAAGTCTTTTCGGCGCGGCCGGATCGGCGAATTTCCTGTCGCGAACGACCGCCATACTGGCGACGATATTTTTTCTGTCGAGCCTCGGGTTGACGTATCTGGCGAGCAATCGGGTTTCGGCCGGGCCCGGTGACGTCATGAAGCAGGGCGTGATGCAAAACGCGCCTGCGTCGAAGGCGCCTGAGCCGGCAACGAAAGCCGGGGAGGTGCCGGCAGGAGCAGCACCGACGGTGCAGCCGGCGGCGCCAGCGCCGGCCAAGGATTCGTCCTCCAAAGCGGCAGATGTACCGAAATGACGCCGACGTGGTGAAATTGGTAGACACGCTGTCTTGAGGGGGCAGTGGCGTAAGCCGTGGGAGTTCGAGTCTCCCCGTCGGCACCAAAGGACAGGGACGCGCCGGATGCGCTCTCGCGCGACAGGAGAGCAGTGGGAGGCCGTGCTGGTTAGCGTGGCCCGTCAACGATTGACGAGGATTGGCTTCATCCGATCATGCTGCAACTGTACTTTCCGGTCCTGCTCTTCATCCTTGTCGGCATCGGCCTCGGCCTGATCATGCTTGCGCTCGGCTCGCTGGTGTCGCCGAGCCATCCCGACCCCGAAAAACTGTCCCCCTACGAATGCGGCTTCGAGGCTTTCGAGGACGCGCGAATGAAGTTCGACGTCCGCTACTATCTGATCGCGATCCTGTTCATTCTTTTCGACCTCGAAATCGCGTTCCTCTTTCCGTGGGCCGTCGTGCTGCCCGAGATCGGCGTCTTCGGTTTCTGGTCGATGATGATTTTCCTGGCCATCCTGATCGTCGGATTCATCTACGAATGGAAAAAAGGGGCATTGGAATGGGAGTGAGTGTTATGGGGTCGGGTACATTCAATGGCCATTGAGGGCATCCTCGAAAAGGGCTTCGCCACTACGACGCTCGATGCGCTGATCAACTGGTCGCGCAACGGATCGATGTGGCCGATGACGTTCGGATTGGCATGCTGCGCGGTCGAGATGATGCATGCCGGCGCGGCTCGTTACGATCTCGACCGTTTCGGCGTGGTCTTTCGGCCGAGTCCGCGCCAGTCGGACGTGATGATCGTTGCCGGAACGCTCTGCAACAAGATGGCGCCGGCGCTGCGCAAGGTCTACGATCAAATGGCCGAGCCGCGATGGGTGATCTCCATGGGCTCATGCGCCAACGGCGGCGGCTACTACCACTATTCGTACTCCGTCGTGCGCGGCTGCGATCGCATCGTTCCTGTGGACATCTACGTTCCGGGTTGCCCGCCGACGGCGGAAGCGCTGCTATACGGCATCCTGCAGCTTCAAAACAAGATCTGGCGCACCAATACCATCGCGCGCTGATGAAAACGGAGACCCTCGCGGCGTCACTCACCGCCGCGTTCGGCGGGCGGCTTGGCAGCGTTACCGTCGCGCTGGATGAGCTTACCGCGGTGGTCCATGTTGCGGACCTGGTCGAGACCATGCGCGGACTGCGCGATCGGCCGGAGCTTTCTTTCGAGACGCTGATCGATCTCTGCGGCGTCGACTATTCCGCATACGGCGGGGAGAAAGTCGACATCCTTTATTCGAGCTCCGTTGCCACTCCGCCCGAGCCCGTCGTACGAATACACCCCTGCCGTTTCGCGGTCGTCTACCACCTGCTGTCGCTGACGCATAACACCCGCCTTCGAGTGCGCGCCTTCGCGGCCGACGACGATTTTCCGGTTCTGCCGTCGGTGATCGATGTGTGGCCGGGCGCCAACTGGTACGAGCGCGAAGCCTTCGACTTTTTCGGGATCATGTTCGCGGGACATCCGGATCTGCGACGGATCCTGACCGACTATGGCTTCGTCGGCCATCCCTTCCGGAAGGATTTCCCGCTCTCGGGGCACGTCGAAATGCGCTACGACCCGGAACAGGGCCGCGTCATCTACCAGCCGGTGACCATCGAGCCGCGCGAAGTGACGCCGCGCATCATACGCGAGGAGAACTTTGCCGAGAGCGAAGGCTTCCGCAAGGGTTGACCGTGTCCGAGATCCGCAACTACACCATGAACTTCGGTCCCCAGCATCCGGCGGCGCACGGCGTGTTGCGCCTGGTGCTTGAGCTCGACGGCGAGGTGATCCAGCGCGCGGATCCGCACATCGGCTTGCTGCATCGGGCGACCGAGAAGCTGGCCGAATACAAGACCTACCTGCAATCCCTGCCGTACATGGACCGGCTGGACTACGTGTCGATGATGTCCAACGAGCATGCCTACTGTCTCGCGATCGAGAAGCTGCTCGGTATCGACGTTCCCATCCGAGCGCAATACATACGCGTGATGTTCGACGAGATCACGCGCATTCTGAACCATCTGCTGTGGTTGGGTGCGCACTCGCTGGACGTCGGAGCGATGACTACGTTCCTCTATTGCTTCCGCGAGCGCGAAGACCTGATGGACGTGTACGAGGCGGTATCGGGCGCTCGCCTGCACGCCGCCTATTATCGGCCGGGCGGCGTCTACCGCGATCTGCCTGAGCGCATGCCGCAGTATCAGGTGTCGAAGATTCACAATGCCAAGGCGATCGCGCGCATGAACGTGAACCGCCACGGCAGCGTACTCGACTTCATCGAGGACTTCACTCGCCGCTTTCCGGGCTACGTCGACGAATACGAAACGCTGCTGACCGACAACCGCATATGGAAGCAGCGGACCGTCGGCATCGGCGTGGTTACGCCGGAGCGCGCGATGGCGCTGGGATTCACCGGACCGATGCTGCGCGGCTCGGGCGTGGCGTGGGACCTGCGCAAAAAGCAGCCGTACGCAGTCTACGATCGGATGCTGTTCGACATTCCGCTGGGAACTACCGGCGACTGCTACGACCGCTATCTCGTTCGCGTGCAGGAGATGCGCGAGGCGAACAAGATCATCAAGCAATGCATAGCCTGGCTGCGCACCAATCCCGGTCCGGTTATCACCGCGAGCCACAAGATTGCGCCTCCTTCACGCGAGGTAATGAAAACGAACATGGAGGAGCTTATCCATCACTTCAAGCTCTTCACCGAAGGCATCCACGTTCCGCCGGGCGAAGCGTACGCCGCGGTCGAGCATCCGAAGGGCGAGTTCGGCATCTACATCATTTCCGATGGAGCTAACAAGCCCTATCGGCTCAAGATTCGGGCGGCGGGCTTTCCGCATCTCGCGGCGCTCGACGAAATGTCGCGCGGGCACATGATCGCCGACGTTGTCGCGATCATTGGCACGCAGGACATCGTCTTCGGGGAGATCGACCGGTGAAGGGACCCGTGATCAATCTCGATCAGCTCGAGTTCACGCGAGACTTGAGCCACGGCGACAAGTTCGAGGCCAGGATCGCGCCTATCGGCACGACGCTCGGCGCGCTGAAGCTTGGATACAACGTCACCGCGGTTCCGCCCGGCAAGCGTGCTTTCCCGTTCCACAATCACCACGCCAACGAGGAGATGTTCTTCGTGCTCGAAGGCGAAGGGAAGCTGCGTTTCGGGACCGCGGAATATCCGTTGCGCAAAGGCGACTTCGTGGGCGCTCCGTGTGGCGGCCCCGACGTCGCGCACCAGATCATCAATACCGGGCCGACCGAGCTCCGTTACATTGCGGTCAGCACCACCATCGACACCGACATCTTTCAGTACCCTGACTCGGGGAAGTTCGGCGCTGTCGGCGGCCGCAAGGCGGGCCAGCCCGCCGCGGAGGCGACCTTCGGCAAGTTCACGCTGGACGACGCCGGTCTCGACTACTGGCACGGGGAATAGACGCGCATGAGCGTGTTGAGCGATGGACCAGAACGTGGCGCCAATGGCATGATCGATTTCCGAGTCATTAACATCGATGAATTGAAGCTCGAGCATTTCTCGAAAGGCGACACGTTCGAGAGCGACTCGGGGCGTATCGGACCGTTGCTCGGCGCCAAGGACCTCGGCTATTCATACGATATCGTCCCGCCGGGCAAGCGCTCCTGTCCTTTCCACAGCCACCGCGGCGAAGAGGAGATGTTCTTCATCGTAAAGGGCACAGGAACGCTGCGCTACGGTAGCGAGACGCGAAAGATCCGGGCGGGCGACGTGATCTGCTGCCCGATCGGCGGGCCGGAAACGGCGCACCAGATCGTCAACGACTCGGACGCCGAGCTCGCCTACCTTTCCGTCAGCACCATGATGCCTGCCGAAGTTTGCGAATACCCGGATTCGAAAAAGATCGGCGCTTTCGGCGGCGGCCTGCGCCACATGACGCGCGTGGGCGACCATACGGATTACTGGACGGATGAGGCGTGAACGCGCGCATCCTCGACATCGAAGAGGCAGGCGTCGCGCGTCCCTCACCCGTTCGTTCGTTGATCGACTGATCATGTTGAGCCCAGACGCCCTGAAACGCATCGATCGCGAGATCGCGAAGTATCCGCCGGCGCATCGCCAGTCGGCGGTCATCGCGGCGCTCGCCATCGCGCAGGACGAGCACGCATGGCTGTCCACCGAGACGATGGATTTTGTTGCCCACTACCTCGGCATGCCGCCGATCGCGGTCTACGAAGTGGCGACTTTCTACGAAATGTTCGACACCGAGCCGACGGGGAAATACAAACTCACGATCTGCACGAATCTTCCCTGCGCGCTCTCGAGCGCAGCCCAGGCGGCCGCGCATCTGAAGCAGAAGCTTGGCATCGGCTTCGGTGAAACGACCGCCGATGGCCTGTTCACGCTCAAGGAAGGCGAGTGCTTCGGGGCCTGCGGCGACGCGCCGGTGGTGCTGGTCAACAACAAGCGCATGTGCAGCTGGATGAAGCCCGAACAGCTCGACGGCTTGATCGCCGAGCTTTCCGCTGAGGCGAATCGTTGAACGCGCCGTCCGAATTTCTGGATTACGGGCCCGACGCGCTCATCCTCGCCGGCCTCAATGGCCGCAACTGGGGGCTTAACGACTACATCGCGCGCGGCGGCTACGAGGCGTTGAAAAAGATCCTCGCCGAAAAAATCACACCCGCGAACGTAATCGCGGAAGTCAAAAAATCCGGGTTGCGCGGGCGTGGCGGCGCAGGCTTCCCGACCGGTCTCAAGTGGAGCTTCATGCCGCAGCAATACAGCGGTGACAAATACCTGGTGTGCAACTCCGACGAAGGCGAGCCCGGAACCTTCAAGGATCGCGATATCCTGCGTTACAACCCGCATATCCTGATCGAGGGCATGGCCATCGCCGCTTACGCGATGGGCTGCAAGCGTGGCTACAACTACGTCCATGGCGAAATCTGGGACGCGTATGAGCGCTGCGAAGTAGCCCTCGAGGAGGCCTACCAGGCGGGGTTGCTGGGCGACAACATTCTCGGCAGCGGCTTCAGCTTCCATTTGTACAACTGCCACGGCTACGGCGCCTACATTTGCGGCGAGGAGACGGCGTTGCTGGAATCGCTCGAAGGCAAGAAGGGCATGCCGCGATTCAAGCCGCCATTCCCGGCGAGCTTCGGCATGTACGGGAAGCCAACCACGATCAACAACACCGAGACCTTCGCGGCAGTCCCGTGGATCATTCGCAAAGGAGGGGAAGCGTTTCTGAATCTGGGGCGTCCCAACAACGGCGGCACCAAGATCTTTTCGGTCACCGGCGACGTCGAGCGGCCGGGCAACTTCGAGGTCAATCTGGGGTTTCCGTTTGCGTCGCTCCTCGACATGGCGGGCGGCATGCGTGGTGGACGCAAGCTCAAGGCGTGCATTCCCGGCGGCTCGTCGATGCCGGTGCTGCCCGCGAACATCATGATGGCGACCGACATGGACTATGACTCGATTGCCAAAGCCGGATCGATGCTCGGCTCGGGCGCGGTGATCATCATGGACGAGACGCGCTGCATGGTGCGATCGCTCTTGCGGCTGTCCTATTTTTATTTCGAGGAGTCGTGCGGTCAGTGCACACCATGCCGCGAGGGAACCGGATGGCTGTGGCGCGTGGTCGACCGCATCGAGCACGGGCAGGGCAGAAACGAAGACCTCGACTTGCTGATCTCCGTGTCCGACAACATCGCCGGCCGCACCATATGCGCGCTGGGAGACGCCGCCGCGCTGCCGGTCAAGAGCTTCATCAAGCATTTTCGCGACGAGTTCCAGTATCACATCGATCACAAGCAGTGTCTGGTTCCCAGCTATGTCTGAGACCAAAATGCTGAATCTGGAAGTCGACGGCAAGCCGGTCGTGGTGGCCAACGGCAGCACGGTGATGGATGCCGCGCACAAGCTCGACATCTATGTGCCGCATTTCTGCTGGCACAAGAAGCTGACCATTGCCGCCAATTGCCGGATGTGCCTGGTGCAGGTCGAGAAAGCGCCCAAGCCCTTGCCTGCGTGTGCCACTCCCGCGACGGAGGGCATGAAAGTCTGGACCCATTCCGACCCGGCGATCATTGCGCAAAAAGGGGTGATGGAATTTTTGCTCATCAACCACCCTCTTGACTGCCCGATTTGCGACCAGGGCGGCGAATGCCAGCTGCAGGATCTCGCGGTCGGCTACGGTGCGTCGAGCTCGCGATACACCGAGGCGAAGCGGGTTGTGTTCAACAAGAACCTGGGTCCGTTGATCGCCACCGACATGACCCGCTGCATCCACTGCACGCGCTGCGTGCGCTTCGGTCAAGAAATCGCAGGCGTCATGGAGCTCGGGCTCGCAAATCGCGGCGAGCACGTCGAGATCCTGACCTTCGTCGGCAACACCGTCGACTCGGAACTGTCCGGCAACATGATCGATCTGTGTCCTGTCGGCGCGCTGACGTCGAAGCCCTTCCGATACCTGGCGCGGACCTGGGAGCTCGCCCGCCGCCGATCGATCGCCCCGCACGACGGCCTCGGCAGCAATCTGATCGTGCAGGTCAAGAACGATCGCGTGATGCGTGTGGTGCCGGAGGAAAACGAGGCGATCAACGATTGCTGGCTTTCCGATCGCGACCGATTTTCGTATGAAGGCCTGAACGCCGAGAGCCGACTGTCGAAGCCGATGGTCAAGCACGAGGGCACGTGGCGCGAGACCGACTGGCAGAACGCGCTTGAATATGTAGTGGGCAGACTCAAGCGCGTAAGCGAGGAGCATGGCGGCTCGGGAATCGGCACACTTCTCTCGCCGCACTCGACACTCGAGGAGCTGTACCTCGCGCAGAAGCTGACGCGGGGCTTCGGCAGCGACAACATCGATTTCCGACTCCGGCAGTCCGATTTCACCGCCGATCCGGCATCCGGGAATGAAACGCGGCCCGTACCCTGGCTCGGCATGTCGATCGCTGAATTTGCCGCGCTCGACCGGGTGCTGGTCGTCGGCAGCTTCTTGCGCAAGGATCATCCGCTGCTTGCAGAGCGCTTGCGTCAGTCGGCGAAGCATGGTGCCAAGGTCTCGATCCTGCATTCCGCAGCCGACGAGCTGCTGATCACGCTGGCGCACGAGTCCGTGGTCGCGCCTTCGCGGCTCCCGCGAGCACTGGCCGAGATGGTCGTTGCCGCCGCAGCCGCGAGAGGCACGCAAGCGCCCGCGGCGCTCGCCGGAATCGAGGCCTCCGACGTCGCGAAGGCGATCGCCGCGAGTTTGATGGAAGGGATTGGCGCAGGTGGCGAAAGCGGCGGCAAAGGCGGCGGCAAAGGTATTTTCCTCGGCAACTTCGCGCAGCAGCACCCGCAGGCAGCGCAGCTGCATGCACTGGCGCAGGCACTCGCCGAACTGACCGGCGCGCGCTTGGGCTTCCTGACCGAGGCAGCGAATACGCTCGGCGGTTACCTCGCCTCCGCGTTGCCGAACGCAAGCGGTCTGAATGCCGCGGCGATGCTGGGCGCCGGAGACGGCCTTCCTGCAAAGGCATTCCTGCTTCTGCACGCCGAGCCGGAGCTGGATA
>DATMNH010000311.1:0-6796 GCA_035568975.1 Casimicrobiaceae bacterium | reverse complement strand
TGGCGGAGAGGGCGGGATTCGAACCCGCGTTAGGGTGTTACCCTAAACACGCTTTCCAGGCGTGCGACTTAAACCGCTCATCCACCTCTCCGTGAGGCGATCCGCGCAAATGCGCGGTTTGATGGCGGAGAGGGTGGGATTCGAACCCACAATACGTTGCCGGATACCTGATTTCGAGTCAGGCGCCTTCGACCACTCGGCCACCTCTCCGCAGGCCAGCATTTTAACACCCTGATAGCGACCACTAACAAGTGTGAAAACTCCGAGCAAAGTGTGAAAACTCGCGAGAATAGGAACTACGAAATGCGCGTCGAAACGGCGTCACGGGCTTCCCGCAACTCGATCCTTCGGTCACTTTTTTGAGCAACTGATTCGTAATCAGTAGGTCGGTGGTTCGACTCCACTCAACAGCACCATAAAATCAGATAGTTAGCGACGAAAAGCCGCGATCACTCTGCCAATTCTGTTAACAGCCGTGGGCAAGTCAGGTCACAAAAACGCGCCAAACGCCTGTGACGTTTTCGTCGAGCTCCACTCGACGCACTTCTCGTCAACCATCATCGCAAAATTTAACCGGCTTCAGCTTCACCGATGTTCGCGAGCAGCTCGCATTGCTCAGGCATGCCGAGCGCTGGTCTAGCCCCGAAGACGTGCGCGCGACGCTGCCACTTGATCTGCTCGCGCGGTGCGATGAGCTGCAGCGGCAATGCAAGCAATCTGCGGCTTTCAAATCGTGAATACGTTCACTTTTTAGACCGGGCAGGCGTTGGTGAAATTCGCGGCCGTTTTTAACCTTCGGGAAAAATCTGCTGCGCCGTTAGCGCAAGTCTGTGCGGAACCTTGACCATCTGCGGGACCGGAACCGGTTTGTCTCGATTTGCCGCCTCGTTCACGACTGCACGAATGCAAGCTAAGGGCATATTGCATCCGACGTATATCGCCGTCAGCTCGTCCCGTGGGAAGGTTGCTCTCCCAGCCACTGAATGGATGAAGCCCTCTTCATTTTCGTCAGTCGCAACCAAGCGGTACTCATCTTCCGGCTTCCATGACAAGGCTTTTGTAAGCGGCCCGTGAACAAATAGGTCTTCGCCGTCAGTAACCTCAGGAGTACGCGTAACGTGGCTGCGACCACGGCACTTGCATTCTTGTGCCTTGGTTTTTCCATCTCTGCGATCGCGCAGAGCCTCCAACAAAAGATCGTGGGGACTTGGACGCTCGAATCCGGATCCGAGAACTACGCGGACGGAAAACGCATCGTGTCCTGGGCGACCGGAAACCTGATGATCGACGCAAACGGTCATGTGGCGTTGTTCCTGGTCGGGCGTGACCAACCCAATACGAGCCCGAGCGTTCGCACTCCGGTCGGACCATTTGTCGCCTACTGTGGAACGTACACGGTCAACGAAGCCGAGAAGGTGCTCTCGTTCAAAGTCGACCATGCAGCTTCACCCCTTTTCAATGGTTCCGTTCGCACGCAGAAGATATCGTTCAACGGAGACGTCATGACGTTGACGGGATCTGAGTTGAAGACGCCTGAAGGCATGATGACCCCGGTCAATCAATGGAAGCCGGCGAAGTAGACGTCACTGCGACGGTTGCATCTCGGGCGGGATAGCTGCCGCTAATTTGGCGTGTCGCTGCGCCAGACTCGAGCCTATAGGAGCCCAGGGGCCACGATCGGAGTGCGCTCGCAGGGGCTCGTCCCTCAGCTATTGCAGGAGTCTTCACGCCGTCCGGGCGTGCTGCGGGCGATATTGCATAGGACCATCACTCGCCCGGCGCTGAACGACGAGCGCGTGCAGTGGCAGCGCGGCAGGGCATGTGGTGCTCGATAGGAAGACGCCTTGGAGCCATGGCACCACGCCACCTGGAGAAGTCAGTGAACTGAATGACCGCTGTATGGGACTCCACTTGAAGGCTTGATGGGCTGCTCAGGGTCGTTCTCTGCCGAAGGGGGTCGTCAACGCTTCGGCCGTGACCGGCCAGAAGGCGACATCCGCTCGTCCGCCCGAAACCAGTCGCCCGATCTCGTCGCCCCGCCGGCCCGGCGCTAAGCGCAACCTCCACTGCGATCTGAGGCGCGGAGACGCAGCGCCGGGCCGGACTGATCAGGTTACGTCGTAGGCGAGAGAGAACGACAGGTCGCGGTGCGCGTTGGCTTGCGCAAGCAATGTCTTGGCCTTCGCCTCGAAGGTCTGCACGGCGTCGCCGCCGGCAGCGAAGCGGACCGGGGGCTCCGCGAGCCCTGCGAGCTGCACGATGGCGTCGCCGAGCTTGGCGGGGTCGCCGCCCTGCTTGCCATCCATGCTGCTCCATGCGGCGACGGTTTCCTTCGTGCGCTCGACGTAATCGTCGATAGAAGGCTGAGCGTAGGTGGTGGACTCCGGGGTGAGCAACTCCGTGCGGAAGAAACCTGGCTCCACCAGCATCGTGCGGACGCCGAAGGGCGCGATCTCCGGGGCGAGCGACTCCATCCAGCCCTCGATGCCGAACTTCGCGGCCGCATACGCCGTGCAGAACATTCCGCCGGCGATGCCAGCGGTGGAGGAAATGGTGAGCAGCAGGCCGGAGCGCTGTTTGCGCATCACCGGCAGCACGGCACGAGTTACGTTCATCGGACCGAACAGCAACGTCTCAATCTGGTTGCGGACCTGTTCGGAGCTGAGTTCCTCGAAGAAGCCGGCGTAGAAGTTGCCTGCGTTGTTCACCAGGATGTCAATCCGGCCAAGCTTCCCGACGGCGGCCCCGACCGCGGCCTGGGCGTCCTCGGGACGGTTCACATCGAGTTTGATGGCGATCAGATCAGGGTGGTCGCCGACCGCCGCCGCGACCTTCGTGGGGTTCCGGCCGGTGGCCACGACAGCGTGGCCCGCGGCCAGAGCGGCCCGTGCGATGTGAACGCCCAGGCCACGGCCTGCGCCGGTGATGAGCCATACCTTTTTGTCAGTCATGGGTTGCTCCTTGTCAGGTGCGAGTGCACCACGCTCGTACCAACTCCTCGGGCCGACGCTCTGTGATCAGTCGGTGATTGTCGCTCGGGCGCCGAGGTACGTGTGGTCACACGCTCGGGTCAACGTCTCGCATGAACTTTTCAGACATGCGGCCACTGTGCACTTTGATCTTGGAGAAAGCAGCATCGATCTCACGACGATTTGCCTGCGTCAGCCGAACATTGATTGCTTCCAAGTTCTCGTTCAGGTGATCGATGTTGCGTGTGCCTGGGATGGGAACAATCCATGGCTTTTGCGCCAGCAGCCACGCGAGGGCAACTTGAGAAGGTGTTGAGCTGTTCTCGTCTGCAAACCGTTGCAGCAGATCAACAACCGACCTATTCGCGGCCAAGTTATGAGGAGAGAAGCGCTCGACCTCGGCACGCAAGTCGAGCGCGGACCCCGGCGCTTCGCGGCTGGCATGTGCCGCAAAGGAATACTCGACGACGGGAATGTCCCGTGATCTGAAAGTGCCGCTACCGGAGGCAGGCAGGAACGGTCTACCGTCGCGCCTTACCGTCACAGAGAGAAATGCCGAGGGCGCCGTTTCGGCCGGGTCGCCTCCTACTCGACTGTCCGTGCCGCGCAGCTCCAGTTCGAGGGATCGGTGATTTCTCCCGTGCCGCGATAGCGCGCCTGCTGCGGGTAAGGGCACAGCGGCAGCCGGTGCTGCACAGGACTTTCTGGCCTAGTGCTCGCCTGGATCGCATCCGGAACCTTGCCGTGCTCGACCCACGCCTCGATGGCGGACAGCGTGTCGAACCGGTCCGGTCCGGGTCCACCGTCGCAATGGTACATTCCCGGCACGAGGAACAACCGCACGTTCTGCTGCGTGCGATCGATGCCCTGCTGCTGCGCGGCAAGTTCCCGGTAGAACGCGATAGATTGCGACGCCGGGATCGAGGGGTCACTCGCGCCATGATAGAGAATCATCTTGCGCCCCTGCACGATGAACCGCTTCAGCTGCGCCGGATTACGTGTGTTCCCCTCGGCATAGGTCGCATCCATCATCGCGAGCAACTTGTCGCCCATCGTGTTGGTGTCCGGATCGACATCCACGTCAGCGACCGTCGCGCTGGCACCAAGGCCGAGCCAGTAGGTCAACATCTCCTTCACGATTACCCAAGACCGCGGCGCCGCCTTGGAATCTTTCCACGGCGAGACCGAATAGGACAGGTCCGGCGCTGTAAGCCCGGTGACGTTGAACGCAAAACCTTGAGCCCCCGCCAGGTCGGTGATCGCCCACGGGCCGAACAAGGCATGTCCCTGCGAATCGCGGAACGTCGAGGTGAAGCTCTTCAGCACCCGCATCTGTTCCGCGTTTAGGCAGGCATCCGTCTCACCAGCGCGGCAGAGCAGGTCCTCGGCATGGATCGGGCAGGACGAGGGGTCCTGAACGAGGCCGTCCTTCGCGCCATCGATCGCATCGCAGCGCCGTCTCACCCGCGCGTCGAGCGCCGCTAGCGTGGCTTCGGGGATGTAGGCGGCGGGGGATGAGAGCGCCGCATTCTGCACCACAGCGCGCGCCGCGGTGGTAAGGGAACTCATCAACGGATCGCCGGCGATCACCCCTTCATAATCCTCGGGGTAGCGCGCGGCCTCCATCATCGCCATGCGTCCGCCGGTCGAGCAGCCGTCGAAATAGGCGTGCTCCACTTTCGCGGCGTAGTAGGCCTCGGCGAAGACCTTTCCAGCGACGGTAACGTCGTGCGCAGCTCGATAGTTGAAATCGGTCCTCTTCACCGTGTCCGGGCTCCCGTCCGGCAGGCGCGTCCACTTGGCACTGACGCCGTCGCCGATATGGCCCGTGTCGGTCAGGATCGTCGTGTAGCCCTTGCCCAGCGCCGAGCTGCGGTCTGTTTCGTTCGCCGAGGGCACCAGGTTACCCGCGTTGCCGCCGACGCCGAGGAATAGGAAGCGCTGTTGCCAGGCCTCGGGCAGTTGCATGGCGAAGCGCGCGAGTCCTTCGGCTACGCCCGCGCCCTTCGTGACAACCGTGCCTTGCACGTCACAGTAAGCAGGAGCCGTTCCGGCGGCCGGTACCGGCTTCGCGTCGGTCACGGTAACATTCGGGACGTGCAGCGCGCTGAGCGCCTCCACGTTGCAAGGCGGCGCCGCCCGGACCGATGCGGCGCTTCCTACGAAACTCACCAACGCGCCGATAGCAGCAAAAGCGATGCGCATGTTATCTGCTGCTGTGTGATCCATGTACGACGGAATCTAGCAAAGGGTAGAGAGGCCCTGCTAACAATTCTTCAGAAGTTCAGGTGCATGCATCCGACAAAGCCGAGAGGAGCCCGAGCTTTGGTAGCCATTCGTTGACATCCACCACGTCGCCTGTGCCCCGTCTAGAAAAATAACCCACTACATGGCGGTCCCTATCTGCACATTCCCATGCAGGGCCGCCGCCGGATTTTGAGCAGCGAGCTGTCTCTAATCCTTCAGGAATCCACTCATCCGGGTCGTTTCCGAGCTGAGGCGGTCGTTCTCGGGATCGTCGAGGGCGAGGACCTTGCGCTGCATTAACGAGAGCGCCGCGATCGTCTGCGTCCGCAGCAGCGCCTTCTGGTACTGCTGCTGCGGCTTGTCGCCGCGCGTGTAGAAGCCGTGCAGCGCCCGGCGGCACTGGTCTGTGTGGTTGCCGGTGCCGGCATGCCACATGTGCGTGTTCATCACAACGACGGTTCCGGCGCCTCCGGTGACGAGCTGCTCGTCGGGCAGCGTGTCCCGGTTCCCGGGCGCGGGCAATCGCCTCCAGGTGTGGGAACGCGGAATCATCCGAGTAGCGCCGTTGTCGGGCGTAAAGTCGTCGAGCATCCAGATCGTGTTGCACACCCAGTAGCCGCGCTCGTCGGCGATCGCACCGGCGTCCACGTGCCACGGCTGCGCCTCCGGATTGTGCGGATTGGTCGAGCGGGCGTTCAGACTGGAGAGTTTATAGTCGCGACCGATGACCGCCTCGATGCACTCCAGGATCTCGGGCATCACAATCATCCGCGCGAAAACGTTCCCCTTGTCGACGAGATTGGCCAACCGCCGCGTGCCAGGCTCGAGACGGAACTCGCTGCCGGCATCGTCTCCTTCCTCGGCCCACAGCGCTTCGACGCGCTCGCGCATCTCTTCGAGCATGGTCGCGGGCACGAAGTCCGAAAGCGCGAGGTAACCGAGCTCGTCCAGTTGCCGGCGATCTGCGGCGCTGAGTATTGTCAAGGTGAGCGTCGGCGCGCCGTGCTTTGGGTGCGTGGGCACCGACTATCAGGTGCTGCTGCCATGTATCCCTCCAAAGCCTTCGCCCAAGCCTCGAATATAGACGAAACCTTCGAAGCGTTGAAGGTGGTTTCGAAGATCGCGACCTGCAGCCGTTCTGTTCAACAAAGGCGATGGCAAATGGTCGCATCAACCGTTTCGAGCCTGCTCGGCACGGACGCGAGGACGCTCGCAGACAAGGCCGTAAGACCAACGAAGCAATCCGGCGGCGAAGTTGGAGCGCCTTGGCAACGAGTCGCGCTTACACAGTGGTCTGAGGAGTTCTGTCGCCGCCGAGCGACTGCTTTCGGCAGATCCAAGGTCTGCAACGGGTCGTTCACGCTCATCTGCTCGCCGGTGCTGAGTGGCGGCTCCACGATCCATAACGGCCCTTGACGCACGACCGGCTGCTGTACGTCTACAGCGTGACGTTGCTGCCGTTCAGCGTCGATTGCGACGCATACACTGCTCGCCCGAGGGCCGCATGGTTGCCGCTCAAGTTATTGTTGGTGAGCGTCGCGGTCGAGACGTTGAGATAGATACCACCACCGTTCCCGCCG
>DATMNH010000310.1:0-3889 GCA_035568975.1 Casimicrobiaceae bacterium | reverse complement strand
GAGATGACCGGTCACCAGCGCTTCACATTGGCGACCGACATCAAGGTCTATTTCTGTGATCCTCAGAGTCCTTGGCAGCGCGGGACCAATGAAAATACAAATGGGCTATTGCGGCAGTATTTCCCCAAGGGAACAGATATTTCTACCTACTCGCAAGCCAAGCTAAATGCAGTAGCGAGGCAACTAAATACCCGCCCAAGGAAAACGCTAAACTACCAAACACCCGCTGAACGATTTCACCAATCTGTTGCGTCCACCGGTTGAATCCGCAGACCGACACCAGCCCTTCATACCCGAAAGGCTGCTCCACCTTGAGACCGGCCATTGCCGAGGCGAGAACTTTGGTGTGCGAACTTCCGGTGTTGGGCCGATCTCGGCCAAATCGTCGTCGGTCGCAGTTCAGCCCAAGCGGACATCCACCTCCACACGCTGACCCTTGAACGCGGTCATAACCGCGGTCCTCGTACTCTCACGCTACAATGCCTTCTGCGGTTCCCGATGCGCACGCGTCCGGAACCGCGCGTTTTTCATCTGCCACTCTATCTAATAACGCGGTCGACCCGTTGGTGTCACGGAAACTCGCATACGAAATCTGTCGCCTAGCGTGGCCCGTACTGATCGCGCAACTGGCGGTGATGGCCTATTCGGTCATCGACACCATGATGGCGGGCCGCTTCGCCACCGACGATCTCGCGGCGGTGGGTATCGGAGCATCGATCTATTTCAGCGTCTTCGTGGCGCTCATGGGTGTGCTGCTAGCGGTTTCACCCACGGTGGCGCAACTCCTGGGCGCTGGACGTTACGACGAGATCGGAGAACAGGTACGCCAGGCGATGTGGCTGACACTTACGCTCGCTCTCGTATCGATCCTGTTCTTCCGTTACCCGGAGCCGCTGCTGGCCATGAGCAAGGCGCCGCCCGTGGTCGCTGACAAGGTGCGGGCTTACCTCGCGATCGTCGCGTGGGGCGCGCCGGCGGGGCTGGCGTTTCGTCTGTTTGTTAGCTACACCACCGCAGTATCGCTTCCGCGAGTGATGATGGCGCTGAATCTTTTGGGTTTGACGCTGAAAGTGCCCCTCACGTGGGTATTCACATTCGGGCACCTGGGAGCACCGGCCATGGGAGCGGCGGGTTGCGCGCTGTCGACCACACTCGTGAACTGGATCATCTGTATCCTTGCCTGGTTCTGGTGCGGACTATCGCCGGCCTACCGTCGTCATCGCGTCTTCTCGCGCTGGTCCTGGCCGCGATGGGGCGACCAGTGGCGATTGACGGCACTCGGCGTCCCGATCGGGATGACTTTTCTCGTGGATGTGACCGCGTTCACATTCATGGCGCTGTTCATCGCGCGATTGGGGGCGGTCAACTCGGCCGCACATCAGATTGCGGCCAACGTGGCGTCGATCATGTACATGCTGCCCTTGGCGATGGGGAACGCGGTCGGCGTGCTGGTGGGCCAAGCCATTGGTGCGAGAAAATTTACCCTCGCGAGATCGACAGCCGTAACGGGCATCGTGCTTGCGCTGGTGCTCGCCGCCCTCTCAGGAGCGACACTCATGCTAGGCGCCAGCGCCGTAGCGGCCTTCTACACCTCCGATGCGAGCGTGCAGGCGGTTGCCGCGACGTTGCTCGTGTTGGTGGCGGGGTATCACACGGTCGATGCGCTGCAGGCGGTGACAGTGAGTGCCCTGCGCGGATACAAACGAGCCGTCGTGCCGTTGCTCATCAACGCCGGGGGATTGTGGGGCGTGGGACTTGCGGGCGGCTATGTGATCGGCTTGACCGATGCCCTCGATCTGTCCGCCGCGGGACTCGTCGCGCCATTGGGCGTGCCAGGGTTCTGGGCAGCGGCGATGGCCGGCATGCTCGTGGCGGATGTGGGCATCATGATCTATTTCCTCGTGGAGAGCTCTCCACTGCACGCGCGAGCAAGAGCGGACGTAGAAGGGCTGGCAGCGAAGTGACGACCCTTTTCGTCACTCGTGCGCAACACTTTCGCTTTCAATTTTGAGAACGTGATGGCCCGTTGTTGGCTTGAACTTGGTCGAGGGATCGCTTTCGTTAGAATGGCGCTTCGGACATGGACTCTCCTCGAATCGTGTAACTTTGTGTCGGGAGACAGTTATGAAGAATACTCGCTCATTCGGTCGCCTCTTCCTGATTACTCGACTAACGGCAATGGCCGCAACATCGCTCGCATTCTCAAGCCCTTCACTCGCGCAACTCAACGTGATGATTTCCGGCGGCTTCTCCGGTGCGTATCGACAGGTGCTGCCCGAGTTCGAAAGGTCGACCGGCATCACCGTCGTCACCGGATCCGGCGCATCGCAGGGCACCGGGCCGCAAACGATCGCCGCCCAGCTGCAGCGCGGCGTACCTGCCGATGTGGTGATCCTTTCGAGGGAGGGCCTCGCTGAACTGGCTGCGTCGGGCCGCATCGCCGCCGGCACGGACGTAGATTTGGCGCGTGTGCCGCTTGCCGCGGCCGTACGTGCAGGGGCTCCGAAGCCGGACGTCAGTACAATCGATGCCCTCAGACAGACACTGCTGAGCGCGAGGACCATCGCGGTTCCCGGAAGCACCAGCGGCATTTACCTTACCACAAAGGTGTTCCCGCAGCTCGGAATCGCCGACCGGATCACCGTCAAGGTTTCGGAACGCGGTTCGCAATCGGCCGCCATGGTAGCCGCAGGGAACGCCGGCATCGTCATCCAACCTGTCAGCGAGCTCATGAACGTCCCGGGGATCGAGGTCGTCGGTCGAATTCCGAATGATGTGCAGCTCATCCAGACATTCGCAGCCGCGATCGTCATCGGGTCGAAGCAGTCCGACTCGGGCCGGCGGCTGATCGAGTTCCTAGCCTCCGAACGCACGTCGAGCGCCATCGAGCAGCACGGGATGGATCCGGTGAAGAAACGCGCGGCCAACTGATGCCGGCGGCGCCAACATGCGTGGCGGTCAAGCTCGGCCGTTTCTTGCGGCCAAATGATCCGATGACGGATCGGCGAGCATTCGTCAAGAGCGTCGCTGGCGTGATGCTGGGGCTCGCCGGCGTTGCTCGCGCGCGCAGAAGTCCTAAGTGGCAGTGATCGGCTTTAGGGATAAATGGCGGCTTGCCGGACGATTCCGCGGCGACCACGAACGGCCGGCGTTGGCCGAACTCGGTCTGTGATTCACCTGCGGTACGACACCGAGCCCCTGAGGGCGGACGCACATTTGGGCGTTAGCGTGGATCAACGCCGCTCAAAAGCCGCTTGAATGCATCTGCCTCGGAAGTGTAGATGTCGGCGACCAAACCGAAGTCCGCAGCTGCCCTCACGCCAAACTTCTCGGGGTGAATGTATTCAGCGTGGGCGACCAGCACGACAAGAACCATGCCTTTCGCTTCTTGTGCCCATTCTTCGATCATCAAGTAGCGGTCAACAATGGAAGGGATGGGGACCCCGGTGAGCCCTGTCACATTGACCAGGAGCCTATTCACGCTCCTCTCTCGGCAATATGCGATAGCACGTGTGATGAGATCTACTGCTCCAATTAGAGAGCAGTCACCGTGCGGACGGAACCGGCAGATGCCGTCGCTTACTTCCACATACTCTCCTAGGTGCATTATTCGGGTCGGCGGCGCTGCCTAATGGGGCTAACTCCCCCGGAGTCTGCTAGTCGCAATCATACGCCGCGCACTGTGTCGGCTGTTTCTGCAACACCAACCTCCGGCCCCGAATGACCGGTATGGGAAGAATTTGCGAACGGCCGAAAGATACTATGAAGGGCTGTTCGTGATTTGCCCCCTTGAGTTAAAACGAGAGTTCGACCAACTCGATTTAACGGAAGGAGAGCGAAATGAATGCGTCTGGAACAACCCTTCAAGGAAAGCATACGGTAGAAGCGA
>DATMNH010000309.1:0-11010 GCA_035568975.1 Casimicrobiaceae bacterium | reverse complement strand
AGGATGGTCGTAATCCAGCGCTGATAGCGCGACTTGACGCGCATCTTGTAGGCGATGGGCAGAGCGAAGCCGACGTTGATCAGCGTCGCCGGCAGCGCGAGCTTGAGCGTCGTCCAGATCGTCGGCCACAGGTTGTCGGTGCTGAAGAAATGCGAATAGTTGGCGAGCCAGCCACCCTTCTTTGGATTGAATGAATCTACCAGCCCGTTGAGGAATGGATAGACGAAAACGAGCAACATGAATGCCGCGGCAGGCACCACCAGCAGCAGCGCCGGGTCGAACTTCGCGCGGGGAGAGGCGTCAGTCCTAGTCGTCATCGCGGCGCCTCAATCCAGAGGATAGACAAGTGCGCGCTCGATGGGAACGTGCACGCGAACGGTATCGCCGAGCGCGGTCGTGACCGGCCCACGCACGTGCAGCAGCATGCCCGACTGCGTGACCACGTCGAGCAGCGAGTCGCGGCCGCCGTATTCGACATTCTCTACCCGGGCGCTGACCGTGTTGAGGCCTCCGGGGCCCTCGCCAACGACGATCTCGTCGGGACGGATGGCCAGCGCAGCGCGGGCGCCGTTGAGCGGTTGCATGCGCACGCCGGTCAGCACGATGTCGGAACCCTTGAGCTCGACACGGTCGCCTTCCTCGCGCACGACGTCGAGCTCCAGCACATTGCGATAGCCCATGAAGCGCGCCACATGGAGATTGGCCGGCTGCGCATAGACCTGATGCGGAGGAGCGATCTGCTGCACGACGCCGTCCTTCATCACCACGATGCGGTCGGCCAGCGACAGCGCCTCGTCCTGGTCGTGCGTGACGTAGATCGTAGCGCGGTCGAGTTCTTTGTGGATGCGGCGGATCTCGGCACGCGTCTCGATGCGCAGCTTGGCGTCGAGGTTCGACAACGGCTCGTCCATCAGGACAAGCGGCGGCTCTATGACGATGGCCCGGGCGATCGCAACGCGCTGCTGCTGGCCGCCGGAAAGTTGGCCTGGCAGCTTATGTTCCTGACCGGTAAGCTGAACGAGCTTGAGCGCGTGCGCCACTCGAGGTGCGATCTCGGCGGCGCGTACGCCGCGCATGCGCAATCCAAAGCCGATGTTCTTGGCTACCGTCATGTGCGGAAAGAGGGCGTAATTCTGAAACACCATGCCGAAGCCGCGCCTTTCCGGCGGCAGGGTGTCGATGCGCTGCTCATCGAGCCAGATGCTCCCGCCGGAAAGCTGCATCAGGCCGGCGATGCAATTGAGCGCCGTGGACTTGCCGCAGCCGGACGGGCCCAGCAAGCAGATGAACTCGCCGCGCTTGACCGTCAGCGTCAACTCATTCAGGGCCGCGAATGCATGACCGCCGGCGCCTGCGAACCGGCGAGTGACGCGGTCGAGCCTGAGATCGCTGAAATCGTGCTTCATGGCGGAGTTATCGTGGACTGCGTTTTGTTCCGATAGTCTCGTCGTTCCCGCGAAAGCGGGAACCCAGTGGCGTCCGTCGCAAGACTCAAGCGGCGCAAACGACACTGGATCCCCGCTTTCGCGGGGAAGACGCGGCTGCCTCCTCCTGCCGGCGACGCGAATGCGTTGTGAGGATGCGTCGGCAGCAGCCGCGTCACTTCGTTTTTTGCGCTCCGACTTGGCTGTCCCAGATCCTGAACGCCTCGACCTGCGCCTTCGGCTCGAGCGACTGCGTATGCGGAAACTGCGCGAGCCAGCCCTCATACTCGGGACGACCGTATTCCTTGATCGCGTCCTGGCTCTCTTTCGGCGCCATCGACAAGGTCACGTTCTTGACCGCCGGGCCCGGATAAAAATATCCCTTGTCGTAGGTATAGGCTTGCGCTTCCGGTGTCAGCAAATACGCCATGAGATCGAGCACCGCTGCGACCTTCTCCGGAGGCACGCCCTTTGGAATCACCATGTAGTGCGCGTCGTTGATCCAGGTCATCCCCTTGAACGGGGCGACCTTGTACGACTTGGGAACGATGCCGAGCACGCGCGGGTTGATGTCCCATCCGGTCATGGTCAGGGTGATGTCGCGCGAACCCTCACCGAGTTCCTTCATCACCGCACCGGTTCCGGTCGGGTAATACTCGATGCAGCTGTTGAGGTCCTTAAGATACGCCCAGGTTTTATCCCACCCGTTCACCGGGTCCTTGGGGTCCTTGTCGCCGAGGATGTACGGCAGGCCCATGATGAAGGTTCGGCCCGGGCCCGAGTTGGCCGGACGGGCGTAGATGAGGCGGTTCGGGTTGGCCTTGCACCACGCCAGCAATTCGGCCGGCGTCGTCGGAACCTGCTTGACCTTGTCCGGGTTGTACTCGACCAGGGGCCCCGCCGGCATGAACACCACCGCCACGCCGTAATCGTGCGCCAGCTCCTGCATCTTGGCGGCTGCCGGCTGATAGTTCGCCATCAGGTTCGGGAATTTGCCGGCGTGTTCGGGCAGCATTTTCATCAGCACGCCCTGCTCGATGCCGGCGGCAAGAAAATCGGTTCCGGTCAACACCATGTCGATGTCGCTGCGACCCGCGCCCTGCATCGCCTTCAGCTTGCCCGGGAGCTCCGGCGCAGGCGCCTTGGTGAAGCTGATCTTGGAGATCTGCTCCGGATGCTTCTTCTGGTAAGCCTCGATCGCGTCCTGCGTCAGCGCGAGGTTGCCGGCGACATCGACGATGTTGATGGTGACCGGCGCCGCGGAAACTGGGCTCGCGACGCTGAACAGTGCCGCGCAAAGGGCTCCCGCGGCCGCGCAAAGCAGCGACCGGCGTGCGCTACTGGGATTCGACTTGACTGTACTCATTGCTCCTCCTCTAGAGATCGATTTTTGATTCGGGTACGACGTGGATGCCCGTCTGAGTATGCGCGGCGGTAGCACCACGCGCTTTGCAAATCGTTCCTTGTCTTCGACGCGCTACGCCGTCGGCTCTATCGCCCGCCTGCCGCGCTGCGGACCCGATGGTGCTGTCGCTTTTTGAGTCTGCGCCGCTCCTTCGAGGCCCCGCTCGAATTCGTGTACGACGCGCGCGATGTGGCGCCGCATTGCGGCGCGCGCTCCAGGCGGATCGCGGGCGGCAACCGCCTTGACGATCGCGGCGTGATCGCGGATGGTCTGTTGCGCCAGAGCGGAGGTGTGAAAATGCTTCTGCATTCGTCCCCAGAGCTCCGCGCGTTGCGCCCACAATCCCTCGACCACCAGTTCGAGGGAGCCGTTACCGGAAGCCTTGGCCAGTCGCAGATGAAAATCGCGATCGCTGTCCTCACGGACGCCGAAATCATCGACATTGGACTCCATGCGCTTGACGGTCTGTCGCAGGCCTTCGATATCGTGCTCGCTGGCATTCGCGGCTGCCAGCGCGGCAATTTCACCCTCGATCAGCTTGCGCGCGCTTAAGAGCTCGAACGGACCAGGGCCGACGTCGCGATCGCGCGTGCCCGCCGAAGCGGCGGGCACGGTCACGAAGATGCCGGTGCCGATCTTCACCTCGACCAGCCCGCCGATTTCGAGCGAAATGATCGCCTCGCGCACCGACGCGCGGCTGACGCCGAGCTTGGTCGCCAGCTCCCGCTCTGCCGGGAGACGGGATCCCGGCTTGAACTCCCCGGCGGCGATGAGACCCGCAATCTGGTCTGCGATCTGCCGATACAGGCGGCGCGGCTCGACATGCTGCAAAGGCAACGGGGTCTCCTCAGCGATGAAAACAGCCTAAGTCTCTTTCGCGACTGGATTGGATAAACGCGTCGCGTTGAACCTATCTTAGCGTCCGGCTATAATGTGGTCAAGTGGTCGAACCACCGTACCACCACGAGCGGGTCATTTCAGGCAACGACTCGGAGGCGCGGCGGCCGAATTGCCTCGCTTCGACGTTCAAGGTCCCTTTCCACGGTGCAAGCGTGAAAATAACCAACTGCCGGATCATCGTCTGTTGCCCGGGCCGGAATTTTGTCACCCTGAAAATCGAAACCGACCAGGGCGTTTATGGTATCGGGGACGCTACGCTCAACGGGCGCGAGCTCGCAGTCGCGTCCTATCTCACCGAGCACATCGTCCCGGCCATCATCGGCCGCGATCCGGCACGGATCGAGGATATCTGGCAATACCTCTATCGCGGCGCGTACTGGCGCCGCGGGCCGGTGACCATGACCGCAATCGCCGCCGTCGACACGGCCCTGTGGGACCTCAAGGGCAAGATGGCGGAAATGCCGCTGTACGAATTACTCGGCGGGAAGAGCCGCGACGGCGTAATGGTCTACGGTCACGCCAATGGCAGGGACATCGCCGAAACGCTCGACGAAGTGGCGCGCTACATCGATCTGGGATACAAGGCCATCCGCGCGCAGTCCGGCATTCCCGGGCTGTCGTCGACCTACGGCGTGTCGAAGGACCGGCTGTATTACGAGCCGGCGGACGCCGCGATTCCGACCGAGAACATCTGGTCGACCGCGAAGTATATCGATCATGCGCCGCGGCTTTTCGAGGCGATCCGCGCGCGCTTCGGATTCGATCACCACCTTCTCCACGACGTGCACCACCGCCTCACGCCGATCGAGGCCGGGAGGCTGGGCAAGGCCCTTGAACCGTACCGGCTGTTCTGGATGGAGGATCCGACGCCGGCGGAGAACCAGGAAGGCTTCCGGCTCATCCGCCAGCACACCGTGACTCCGATTGCGGTCGGCGAAGTATTCAACACGATCTACGACTGCCAGACCTTGATAACCGAGCAGTTGATCGATTTCATTCGCGCCACCGTCGTCCATGCGGGAGGTATCACCCATCTGCGGCGAATCGCCAATCTGGCGGAGCTCTATCAGGTCCGAACCGGGTCGCACGGCGCGACCGATCTGTCGCCCGTGTGCATGGGCGCGGCACTTCACTTCGACACCTGGGTGCACAACTTCGGGATTCAGGAATACATGCGCCACACGTCCGACACCGACCTCGTGTTCCCGCACGCCTATCGCTTCGAGAACGGGTACCTGCACGCCGGCGAGGCGCCGGGACACGGAGTCGACATCGATGAAAAGCTCGCTGCCAAATATCCGTATCGCCCAGCCGCATTGCCCGTCAATCGGCTCGAGGACGGCAGCATGTGGAATTGGTGATTGTCGCAGCGCCGATTTCGTCCCCGAACGTCGTCCAAAGCGGTATTACGGCGCGACGAAATGGCCCGACTTCCCACCGGATTTTTCGAGCAGCCTCACGTTTTCGATGCGCATGCCACGATCGACTGCTTTACACATATCGTAGATGGTCAGCAATCCGATGGCCGCGCCGGTCAATGCCTCCATTTCGACACCGGTACGGTCCAGCGTTTCCGCGGTGACCGAAATCGCGATCGCCGACTCGGCCTCGTCGATGTGGAAGTCGACCGTGACACGGGTCAACGGCAGCGGATGTGCCAGCGGTATCAATTCGCTGGTGCGCTTGGCCGCTTGAATCGCAGCGATTCGGGCAACCCCGAGCACATCGCCCTTGCTGGCGGACCCTTCTCGGACACCAGCCAATGTCTCCGGCCGCATGGCGATCCTTCCGCCGGCCCGCGCAATACGTTTGGTTACATCCTTGGCTGCGACGTCGACCATGTGCGCCTGACCGTCGACGTCAAAATGGGTAAAATGCGAACCTTGCCCCGCCATCGCGCCGCCCCTGAAACTTTGCGCTGTCTGCGGCAATCATAGCACCATGCCTGATCGACTCTTTCCCTCGGTAAATCGCTGGATCAGCGCCGCGCTCGCGGTCGCGCTAGCGATTTCTCCGATTGCGCTGGCCCAGCAAAGTCTGCCCGAATTGGGGGACCCGTCGGGGGCGGACATGTCGGCGCCGCAGGAGCGCAAGTTCGGCGAGTCGATCATGAAGCAAATCCGTCTTTCAGGCGGGTATTTGAGCGATCCCGAGGTCAACGGCTACTTGAACGAGCTCGGAAATCGCCTCGTAACGGCAATTCCGGGTGCGCCATTCGATTTCGAATTCTTCGCGGTCGGCGATCCATCGATCAACGCCTTTGCGCTTCCCGGTGGATTCATCGGTGTCAACACCGGCTTGATTCTTCTCTGTCAATCCGAATCCGAGCTGGCGTCGGTGCTGGCGCACGAAATTTCACACGTGACGCAGCATCACATCGCGCGCTCGGTCGCCAAGCAGAAGGACGCGATGCTGGCCACGCTTGCTGCGCTCGCCGCGGCAGTCGTCGCGGCGCGCAGCAGCAGCTCGAACAGCGGCCAGATGACTCAGGCGGCGATGGCTTCGGCACAGGGCATCGCGTTGCAGATGCAGATCAACTTCACCCGCCAGAACGAACAGGAAGCGGACCGCATCGGCTTTCAGCGACTCGACGCCGCAGGCTTCGACGTCACGGGAATGGCGACGTTGATGGAGCGGCTGCAGCGCGCGACGCGCTTCGTCGAAGGCAACGCGCCGTCCTATCTGCGCGATCACCCGGTGACCTACGAGCGAATCGCGGACGCGCAGGCGCGCGCACAAGACAAGCCGTTCCGGCAGGTCAAGGATTCGCTCGACTTCAATATGGTGCGAGCGCTGGTCCGGAGCTACCAGGGAACGCCCCAGGACGCGATATTGTTTTTTGAAGACGCGATTGCCGAGAAAAAATACAACGACCCGAACGCCGCGCGCTACGGCTTGGTGGCGTCGTTGTTGCGCGCGGAGAATTTCAAGCGCGCGCAGACCGAGCTGGCGACGCTGGAACGAACCGCGCCTCAGCACCCCATGATCGAAGCCATGGCGGGGCAGGTCCTCATGCAATCGGGACTGCTTCCTGCCGCCATCGCGCGCTATGAGCGTGCGCTGGCGCGCTACCCGGCCAAGATGCAATTGGTGTACGACTATCCCGAGGCGCTGTTGAAAAACAAGCAGCCGGAGAAGGCGGCACGCTTCGTCGCAGAGCAGTTGCAGCACTATCCGAACGACGGTCTTCTGCATCTCCTCGCGGCGCGCTCGTATGCCGCGCTCGGCAAGCAGATGCTCGAGCATCAGCATCAAGCCGAGTACTACGCCTGGCAAGGGAACCTTCCGGCGGCAGTCGTGCAGTTCGAGCTGGCCGTGAAGGCGAAAGACGGGGATTTCTACCAGGCTTCAGTCGCCGAAAGCAGGCTCCGCGCGGTGCGCGAGGAGCTCAGCGATCAGAAGAAGCGCGCCAAGGAAGCGCGCGGCTGACGTCAACGGGCGCTATTCACTCCGGGAACGAGAACATCGCCCGCACAGGTCCGCTGGAACCGACGACGATATTGCGTTGCTGCGACGTGCCGTTCTTGGAGGCGTTGATGGTATAGCGGCCCGGCGGCAGTTTCGCGAGCAGCATCGGACCGTCGCTGGTGGTGCTGAGAACCGTCGCCCCCCGCTGATCGCGGATATCGATTTTTACGTCGGCGACGTATTCGGCGCGCGGGCTCGCCGGCGAAGCCATCTCGATTGCAAGCGAGTAGCGCGACGCTGCCTGCTTCATCGCGTCGGCCTCGTCCTTCCCGATACCCCCGCTGACGTAGGTCACCGAGCCTTGACTGCGTTCCGGTGGCAGCGAGCCCTCGTCGGCGTGTGCCGCAGCCGTAAGACTGATGACAACCAAACCAAGCAAGAAGCGTCGAGTTGCCGGCATCACCGCCTCCATCCGGGTAACGATTGCGCCATATACCGGCGGCTCAACTTGCTAGCCGCCGTGCCTGTATGCCCGATAGAGTTTTCCGGCCGCGATTGGTTCCGTGTTCCCGCGTTCCCTTCAGGGCCTTGCGTCCGCGTCAGGCCTCCTTGCCGGTCATTGGGATGAACTTGAGCGCAAGACCGTTGTTGCACCAGCGCTGGCCGGTTGGCGGCGGCCCATCATCAAAGACATGTCCCTGATGCCCGCCGCAGCGCGTGCAGTGATATTCCGTCCGCGGCAATATGAGCTGGAGGTCCTGCTTGGTCGCGAGATGACCTGGGATGCTGGTAAAAAAGCTCGGCCAGCCAGTACCGCTCTCGAATTTCATCTGCGAAGTAAACAGCGGCAACGTGCAACCTGCGCAGACGAATACACCGGAGCGCTTTTCGCCGTTCAGCGCGCTCGAAAAAGGCCGCTCGGTGGCTTCTTTGCGGAGCACCGCAAACTGAGGCTCGGGAAGCGACTGTTTCCATTCCGCTTCCGTCCGCTGAATCGGCGCCGTGGATTGGGCCACGTCAGCGCCCTTGGCAAGCAAGATTTGCCAATTCTGCTGGATTTCGGCGAGCGCCGGAGCCTGCTTTGTACCGGCCGCCATTCCCAGGCGGGTCCACCCCAGGGCAGCTACGCCCAGTGGCACAGCCGCCATTGCCGCGAGCACGTTGCGTCGTTTCATCGCCATCTCCTTCTTGACTGGTTGCTGCTTGGACCGCCCAAGAGCGTGAAGATTGCCACGATTTTGAGTCGTCGAGGGCGGGGTGGGCCTTACACCTCCTGGCGGGGCGGCGGACCGGCCGGCTCTCGGCTTAGGGACGATCGCAGGACCCGATTTCCATTAGACTTGAGAGGCCACGCCGTGCCTGCCTTAAGTGCAGGCGCCACAAGGATCGAGGACGAGGATCGAGGACGAGATGGTCAATCGGTATCGACTGCCGGTCGCCGGGCGCCGGCCGGCGCAACGCAACTCCGGCACGCCGCCCTCCTTCGGGACAAGGTAAGCGGATGCCGATCGTCGACGACACGGTCGGCCTGCGTCGAATCCTGACGCAACAACGAACCATCGCCGTCGTCGGTCTTTCCGCGCAATGGCACAGGCCGAGCTATTTCGCAGCCAAGTACATGCAGGACCATGGCTATCGCATCATTCCCGTGAACCCGAATTACACCGAAGTTCTCGGCCATAGATGCTATGCGAGCATCACCGACATCGCCGAACCGGTCGGCATCGTCGATTGCTTTCGCAGGGCGAGCGAGATGGTGCCCATCGCGCGCGACGCGGTGGCCATCGGCGCCAAAGTCCTTTGGATGCAGCTTGGCATCCGCAACGACGAAGCCGCCAGCATTGCCGCCGGCGCAGGGCTCGATGTAGTCTTCGATCGCTGCGTGAAAATCGAACACGCACGCATCATGGGTGGCCTCAATTGGGCCGGCGTGAACACAGGGGTCGTCTCGGCCCGACGCGGCATCTAGGGCTTAGACACATGGCCGACCGCAAATACGGTTTCGACACCTTGTGCCTTCACGCCGGGCACATTCCGGACAGCGCGACCGGCGCTCGTGCGCTACCGATCTATCAGACGACGTCGTTCGTCTTCGACAGCGCCGATCACGCCGCGAGCCTGTTCAATCTGCAGACATTCGGCAATGTCTATTCGCGAATTTCGAATCCAACGGTTGCGGCATTCGAGGAGCGCGTCGCCGCGCTCGAGGGCGGCCGTGCGGCGCTGGCGGCGGCAACGGGAATGGCGGCACAGATGACCACGCTGCTGACGCTGGCGCAAAACGGCGATCACATCGTCGCCTCGCGCACGCTCTACGGCGGGACCTATTCGCAGCTTGCGGTCACGTTCGCCCAGTTCGGGATCGCCACCAGCTTCGTCGATCCCGACGACCCGGAAGCGTTTCGCCGCGCGATCCGCCCCGAAACCAAGGCGGTGTACGCGGAAACGATCGGCAACCCGCAATTGAACGTGCTCGATATCGCGGCAGTCGCATCGATCGCCCACGAAGCCGGGGTGCCCCTGGTCATCGACAATACGCTTGCCTCGCCGTTTCTGTGCCGACCGCTCGAGCACGGCGCCGACATCGTGATCCATTCGGCGACCAAATATCTGGGCGGTCACGGCACCACCATGGGCGGAATAACGGTCGAATCCGGCAAGTTTGACTGGGGCAACGGCAAGTTCCCTCAGATGACCACACCGTCGCGCGGCTATCACGGAGTCATCTTCCACGAAACCTTCGGCGATTTTGGCTTCACCATGAAAGCCCGCATGGAGACCATGCGAACGCTCGGGCCGACGCTCGCTCCGTTCAGCGCGTTCCTGCTGCTGCAGGGGATCGAGACGCTGCACTTGCGCATGCCGCGCCACAGCGAGTCGGCGCTGGCCGTCGCCCGGCATCTCGCCGCGCATCCACGTGTCGAATGGGTGAGCTATCCGCTGCTGGAGGGAAACCGGTACCAGGCGCTGGCGCAACGCTACCTCCCGCGCGGCGCCGGGGGCATCCTGACCTTTGGTGTCAAAGGAGGAGCCGCGGCCGGGGTTCGCTTCATCGAGTCGGTGAAGTTCCTGTCGCATCTGGCCAATGTCGGCGATGCCAAGACACTGGTCATTCATCCGGCATCGACGACGCATCGTCAACTCGATGAAGAAGAGCAGCGTGCCGCCGGCGTCGCGCCGGAAATGGTGCGGCTGTCGATCGGACTGGAAACACTCGATGATATCCTCTGGGACATCGATCAGGCGCTGGAGGCAGGGAGGTGATGGAAATCCGCGACAATGCTGAAGCATTGGCTACGATATGACCGCCTCGCGTTATCCCGCGCTGACCTGGCCGTGGGTTGGCGTGCTCCTCTGCCTCGCGCTCCTGGGCCAGGAATACCTGCTTCAGGCGGCCGGTCCCAATGCGCCGCTGACGGTCTACCGCATCGTATTGATGTCGGTCGGCGTGACTTCGGTCGCGCTGGTGCTGCTGCCCCCGCGGCGGATCGCCTATTTTCTCGCGTTCTTCGTGTGCGCGACCCTGATCCTGTTCGCGCTCTACCTGCAATACATCGAGGGCCTCGAGCCCTGTCCATTGTGCGTGTTCCAGCGCATCTGCGTGATCGGTATGGGTATCGTGTTCCTGATCGCAGGCTTTCACCATCCGGGCCGAAGCGGGGCGACAGCCTATGCGGTGCTGCAACTGCTGATCGGAGGCGCCGGCATAGCCATCGCGGGGCGGCAAGTATGGCTGCAATCGCTGCCGCCGGATCAGGTTCCCAGCTGCGGCATGGGGCTCAATTACATGCTCGACACGCTGCCCTTCAGCGATGTGGTGCGTAAAGTATTCGAGGGCAGCGGAGAATGCGCGGAGAAGGCCTGGGAGTTCCT
>DATMNH010000308.1:0-9467 GCA_035568975.1 Casimicrobiaceae bacterium | reverse complement strand
GCACATCTCGTACAGCGATCAGGGCGGCCGGCCGGACGGCGTGCAGGTGATGGTCAATCGCAAACACGTTTACGTCGGCCACATGTTCAGCGACGGCGTGACGATTCTCGACGCCACCGATCCGCGCAAGCTGAAGCCGGTCGGATTTTTCACGGCCGGGACGGGCACTCGCACGCACCAGCTGCAAACCGCGGAGGACCTGCTGCTGCTTGCCAATGGCGCGAACATTGTTGCGATGCAATCCTACGACGGCATGCGCGGCTACTTCGAGAACAATCTGGTCGACAGCATCACCAACCGGAAAAAGTTCCGCTCCGGCCTGTCGATTCACGACATTTCCAAGCCCGGCGAGATGAGGGAAATCGCGTTTCTCGAGATTCCCGGCTTCGGCATCAACCGGGTCTGGTGGCCGGGTGGGCGCTACGCCACGCTGGCCGCGCATTTTGACGGTTACACCGACCATATCCTCGCCATCGTCGACTTGAAAGACATTACCAAGCCGGAAATCGTTTCCCGCTGGGCGCTGCCCGGTATGAATCGCGCGGCCGGCGAGACTCCAACGCTGCCGAAAGGCAAGCGGGCAGCGCTTCACCACATGATCACCGCCGGCAATTTCGGTTACGGCGCATGGCGCGATGGCGGGTTCACCATTCTCGACATCGGCGATGCGGCCAAACCGAAGCTGCTGTCGCACCTCAACTGGTCGCCGCCGTTCCCCGGCGGCACGCACACGCCGCTGCCGCTTCCCGGCCGCAAGCTCGCGGTGATCGCCGACGAGGCCAACGCGCAGCAATGCGCCAAGGGCACCTTCCATACTTTCGTGCTCGATGTGCGTGCGCCCGAGAACCCGGTGCCGATTTCCACCCTCCCCACGCCCCGCGACCGCGACTACTGTTCGCTTGGCACGTTCGGGCCGCACAACCTGCACGAAAATCGCCCGGGCTCGATGCAAAGCGAGGAAACCATCTTCGCCACCTACAACAATGCCGGCGTGCGCGTGTTCGACATCAGGGATCAATTCACGCCGAAGGAAATCGCCTACTGGGTGCCGCCGATCCCGGCGAAACTGATCGATCCGCGCCCCAACATCGCGCTCGACGCGAAGACGGCCGACCTGTTTGTCACCACCGAAGGGTTGATGTTCGTCAGCGACTGGAATGCCGGCATGCACGTGCTCGAATACAAGGGGTGACCACGGGTAGGAGTAACCCTGCTGCGAGCATTCTGGGCCTCTCGAGCGCACGGGAAGATAGTGTCCGCTCAAAACCAGTGGCCGAGTCGCACGGTCATGCCGGCCATCAATTGCCAGTCGGGCGCACCGCCGGATAGACGCGCAGCTACGGCGACATCCAGCACCAAAGCGCGGCTTACGTTGTAGTTCAATGCCAGCAGGCCTTGCGCCTGTGCTGACGTTCCCCGCTGCACGAGTCCGGACACTTCTCCGGTGATGCCGAATCGCTCGTCGAGCGGATGCGATGCAGCGACCGCCCACCCGCCCTGCCATGTTCCCTGTCCCGCATCGACTGCGCCGAGACGAACGCCCGCGACATTGATATCGACATGGACGCCCGGGTAATCGAGACTGGCGATGGTGTTGATTCCCCAGTCGGTGCGGCCGGTGCCGATCGGCGGGCGCGCGGTAGGCAATGCAACTCCGAACTGCGCCCCGAGCGCGAGATTTTCATTGACGGGCAATTTGTATTTGAGGGTCAGGGCGGTATCGCCGCCGCTGTGCGCGGTGCTGCCGTCGTACGCGCGCTGCCAGTCGTAGGCATCGGTCCCGATCAGAACGGCCCAGCTTTCGTTCCACGCCAGCTTGAACGTCACCGGTGACGCCAGGCTGCGTGCGGTGCCGCCACCCTCGGCCCACGAAAGCCCTGCCTCGAGCTCGGGCCAGCCCGGTGCGGGCAGGTCAGCGGGAGTGGCGACGGAAGGGCGATAGGGCACGACCGCGGGGCTTTCATCCTGTGCCCGCGCAACGGTGCTGCCCCCGAAGCAAACGACAATGGTCGCGACGGCAAGTCCGCACTTGCGCAGTCCCGATGTCACGCTGCTTGTCGGCATACTGAGATGAACGAGGTGCATGATGCTTCCGGGGGCGTTGCGGCACAGCGTCCGCAATTTAACCACGCGGCAATGGCCGGGTGGCTAAACGGATGAGTCTTTCAGACATGCGCTCGCGCAGGAGTGCGTCCGTCGGCTCCGTGTTATGGTTGGGCCTTCTGTCGTCGGTACAGATTCAGCGATGGATCGGCGCGGATGCCTTGCGGGTTTCGCGCCGCCGCAAAGCAACTCTCCGGTCTCATCGAACTAACCCGCCACGAGGATTCCATGCCTGCCGCCAACATTCTCGAAACGATCGGCAACACCCCGCACATCCGCATCAACCGCCTGTTCGGACCCGGCCACAATGTCTGGATAAAATCGGAACGGTCGAACCCCGGCGGGTCGATCAAGGATCGCATCGGGCTCTCGATGGTCGAGGACGCCGAAGCCACGGGCAAGCTTAAACCCGGCGGGACGATCATCGAACCGACGTCGGGCAACACCGGCATCGGCCTGGCCATGGTCGCCGCGGTCAAGGGCTACAAGATCGTGCTGGTGATGCCCGACAGCATGTCGGTCGAGCGTCGCCGCCTGATGCTGGCGTTCGGCGCGACGTTCGTGCTGACGCCGCGCGCCGAAGGCATGAAGGGCTCGATCGCCAAGGCGATGCAGCTCGTCGCCTCGACGCCCGGCGCGTGGATGCCGCAGCAATTCGAGAACCCGGCAAACACGGAAGTGCATGCGCGCACCACGGCGCCGGAAATCCTCTCCGACTTTCCCGGTGGTCTCGATGCGCTCATTACCGGCGTGGGCACCGGCGGCCACATCACCGGCTGCGCGCGCGTGCTGAAGCAGAAATGGCCGAAGCTCAAAGTGTTTGCGGTCGAACCGAGCGCGTCGCCGGTGATCTCGGGCGGGAAGCATACGCCGCACCCGATCCAGGGCATCGGCGCGGGCTTCATCCCCAAGATTCTCGACACGTCGCTGCTCGATGGCACCATCCTGGTGGACGCCGAAGCCGCCAAGGAGATGGCCCGCCGCGCCGCGCGTGAGGAGGGCATGCTGATCGGCATTTCCTCCGGCGCGACGCTGGCTGCGATCGCGCAAAAATTGCCGGAGCTTGGCTCGGGCAGCCGCGTGCTGGGCTTCAACTATGATACCGGCGAGCGGTATCTGTCGGTCGAAGGGTTCCTGCCGGTTGAATAGCTAGCCGGACATTGCGCTTCCAAAGTTGACGTTCGTGCCGCGCCGTTTACAAGACGCGACGGGCCCGTGCGGTTCGATGCACGCTCACCCCGATCGGCTTGGCGCCGCGTCTTGACCGGCGCCGCTCGTACGATCACGATGGCGCCGGTCTGTCCACAAAAGTGCCAGGAGGAGCCACCATGCGCAACACGATCGACCGCCGCCGTTTCTTGCTCAACCTCGGTGCTTTGGGTGCGACGCAATCGTTGTCGTCAGCGGTCCGAGCGGCGATGGGCCCCGATGACAAGTTCGACCTGCTGATCAAAGGTGGCGACGTCCTCGACCCGAGCCAGCGTCTGCGCGCTGTGCGCGATATCGGGATTCGCAACGGCGTAATCGAGGCCGTGCAGGCCGATATTCCCGCCGAGCGGGCGCTGAGGGTCATCAACGCGTCGGGCCGGCTGGTGACACCGGGCCTGGTCGATCTGCACGCGCATACCTTTCCCTACGGCTCGGCGATAGGCATTCCTGCCGATGAGCTGGTCCCGTTCCAGGGCACGACCACCGCCGTGTCGGCAGGCGATGCGGGCGCGAACAACTTCGCGGGCTATCGGCGCTTCATCGTCGCGTCGACCCGCACCCGGCTCTACGCCTTCGTGCACATCGCCAACATGGGCCTCGCCGGATTTCCTGTCGGCGAGCTGTACAACATCGATTTCGCGCAGATCGAGCCCGCGGCGCGGACGGTCGCCGAGAACGCCGACATCGCTTTGGGTATCAAGGTGCGCATGTCGGAGAACGTGATCGCACAGCATGGAATCGAGCCGCTCAAGCGCGCGATCAAGGCCTGCGAATTGTCGGGCACCGGCGCCAAGATCATGTGCCATATCGGCGGCGTCGAGACGCCGCAGCTGATGTCGCAGATCCTGGACCTGCTGCGGCCACGCGACATCCTGACGCATTGCTACTCCGGCGCGCCCAACATCGCCGGCAAGTTCACCAACATTGTGCAGGATGGCAAGCTGCTGCCGGCGGCGCTGGAAGCCAAGAAGCGAGGCGTACATTTCGACGTCGGCCACGGCGGCGGCAGCTTCGACTACACGGTGGCCGAGGCGGCGATCGCGCAGGGAGCGCTTCCCGATTCGATCTCGTCCGACATGCACGTTTTCTCCGGCAACACACCCGGTATGCCCTTCCTCACCTGGGTGATGAGCAAGTTCCTCAACATGGGCTTCAGCATCGACGAGGTGGTGACCATGGCGACCGCCAATCCCGCGCGCGCGATCAACAGGCTGCCGAAGCTCGGGACCTTGCAGGTCGGCGCACCGGGCGACGTGACAATGCTGGATGTCGTCGAAGGCCCGGTCGAGTTCGTCGACACGCGCAACAACAAGCGTACAGGCAAGGTGTACGTGAAGCCGGTGCAGACAGTCGCAGCAGGCATCGCGTTCGGCCGGCCTTATTCGGCGCCGTTCGGCGTTCGCTGAGTCGAATCGAGCCCGCTGAAATTCATCGATGCGCATCTGCCTCCTGACCAATCAGGATCTTCTCGCCGACCCCTTCGCTTCCGATGACTGGCCGTGCGATCCAAGGCCTTTTTATCCGGACGCGCACTGGGAAGTGGAGTGCCTCAAGAAGTCGACTTCGGTCGAACAGGTCACTCGACGTATCCAGCAGGGCTTCGATCTATTTTTCAATCTCTGCGATGGGGCGGCGGACCAGAGTATTCCGGGCATCGAGGTCGTGAAGACCTTGGAAGAACACGGTGTCGCCTTCACCGGCGCCACGTCGGAATTCTACGAGCCCTCGCGTGAGGCAATGAAGCTCGCTTGCAGGGCCGAGCACATCGACACCCCTGATTACGTCATGGCACGCTGCGAAGCAGATCTCGAGCGAGCCGCCGAAGTCCTGCACTTTCCCCTCTTTGTGAAACACTACAGCAGTTATTCCAGTGTCGATCTTTCCCGGCGCTCCCGCGTCTGCTCGCCAGCCGGTCTGCGGCAGCAGGCACGCAAGATTATGCGGCGCCACGGTGCGGCGCTGATCGAGGAGTTCGTCGAGGGAACGGAGTGTACGGTCCTCGTGGCGGAGAATCCGGATGATCCAGCGCGGCCCAAGACCTACACGCCGATTCAATACCGCTTTCCCGAAGGCGAGACGTTCAAGCACTCGGACATGAAGTGGGTGAATTACGACCAGATGTCGGCCTCTCCGATCGACGATCCGATTCTCGATGCTCGCCTGCGCGATGTTTGCGCCCGGTTTTTCGTGGCTCTCAAGGGTGCGAGCTTTGGGCGATGCGATCTGCGCGTCGACCGCAGCGGCGCGCCCTTCATGCTGGAAATCAACCCCAACTGCGGCGTTTACTACCCTCCCAAAGACGCCGGCAGCGCCGACCTGTGTCTCGCGCACGATCCAGACGGACATGCCGGCTTCACGCGCCGGCTTATCCGCGCGGCGTTACATCGACACCAACAGCGTGCCTGCGCCGAGACGGCGTGATCCAACAACCACGGCGCGCCCTGGTGTGTCACCAGCACTCGCTCGCAGGCGGCGTCCCTCACGGCTTTTCGATCATAATCGGGGTGGCGACCGCGCGCGCTGCGGCGGCCGAAAAGAACCGGAGGCCATTTGACCCTGCGTCTCGCACGACCATTCTGCGGCGCGTTCGCGCTCGGCATTATCATGTTCAGCAACGCAACTGCATTTTCTCAAGCCATGACCTATCCGACCACGAAGAAAGGCGATCAGATCGACGTCTATTTCGGAACCTCGGTGGCCGACCCTTATCGCTGGCTCGAGGACGACAACGCGGCCGACACCAAGGCGTGGGTCACGGAACAAAACAAGGTGACCTTTGCCTATCTGGACAAGATCCCCTACCGGGCGCAGACCTTAAGCCGGATCAAGCAACTCGTGAACTACGCGCGCTACAGCGCGCCGTTCCAGAGAAACGGCAACATCTATTTCCTCAAGAACGACGGGCTGCAGAACCAGTCGGTGCTCTACATACAAAGGGGCTTCGATGGCGCGCCCGAGGTGCTGCTCGATCCCAACACCTTTTCATCGGACGGAACGGTCCGACTCACCTCGTTTTCGCTGAGCAAGAATGGCAAATATGCCGCTTACGGCAAAACGGCGATTCCGGGCTCGGACTGGCTCGACTTGTACGTCATGGACATGGCCACGCGCGAGACGTTGCCGGACGTGATCCACTGGGTGAAGTATTCCGGTGTGTCGTGGCGTGGCAACGGCTTTTACTACAGCCGCTTTCCGCAACTGGAGGCGTCGAAGCTGCTGACGACACGCGACGCGAATCAAAAAGTCTACTACCACAGGCTCGGAACGCCACAGGGCGAGGACACGCTCGTCTACGAAAATCCGGCGCATCCGACCTTCTACGCCAGCGTCGACACGACCGAGGACGAGCGCTTCGCCTTCCTCGAGGTGCAGGATCCCAGCAAGCGCGGCAACACGCTGGCCGTGCGCGACGATAGCAAAGGCGAGAAGACGTTTCGTCCCATCATCGCGGAGTTTTCCGACGACAGCTTCGGCCCGGTCGACAACATCGGCGACAAGATATTGATCTCGACCAATCGTGCCGCGCCGAACCGCAAGGTCATGTTGTACGACCCCAAGAAGCCGGACGAAAAGGATTGGACGACTTTCTTGCCGGAGAAAAGCGATCGGCTGGAGTTCGTCTCGCCTGCGGCAGGCAAGCTCTTCGTCACCTATCTGAAGGATGTCGCGGCGCACACCTACGTTTACGACCGCGCGGGCAAGCTGGAGAACGAGATCGCCTTGCCGGGCCCGGGCACCGCCTCCGGGTTCGAAGGACGGAAAGATGATCGCGAGGTCTTCTACGTCTTCACCTCGATGAATTATCCGCCGACCATCTTTCGCTACGACATCGCGCCACGCAAGACGTCGGTGTTTCGCATCCCGGAAATTCCCGGCTTCAAGGAAGGCGCGTTCGAGAGCAAGCAAGTCTTCTTTTCCAGCAAGGATGGCACGCGCGTGCCGATGTTCCTGGTCTACAAGACAGGGCTGAAGCTCGACGGCAAGAATCCGACGATCCTGTACGGCTACGGTGGCTTCGACGTCACGCTCAATCCCACCTTCAGCGCGTCGCGGCTCGAGTGGCTGGAGCAAGGCGGCGTGTTTGCCATGGCCAATCTTCGAGGCGGCGGCGAGTATGGCGAAAAGTGGCACGAGGCCGGGATGCGGCTCAAGAAGCAGAATGTCTTCGACGACTGCATCGCCGCCGCCCAATACCTGATCGATCAGCGCTACACCTCGCCGCAGTATCTCGCGCTGCAGGGTGGGAGCAACGGTGGCCTTCTTGTCGGCGCGGTCGTCAATCAGCGGCCCGATTTGTTCAAGGTTGCGATCCCCGAATTCGGCGTCATGGATATGCTTCGCTTCCAGAAATTTTCCTCCGGCAACGGCTGGGTCGCCGACTACGGCTCGAGCGACAACGAAACGCAGTTCCGTTACCTGCTGGCCTATTCGCCGCTGCACAACATCAAGGCGAACGTGAACTATCCCGCGACGCTTGTGCTGACGTCCGATCACGACGACCGCGTCGTGCCGGCGCATTCGTTCAAATACATCGCCACCCTGCAGGAAAAGGGTGGGGGACCGGCGCCGCATCTTATCCGCATCGACACCAACTCGGGACACGGCTCGAGCAATCTATCGAAGGGTCTGGAAGAGGCCGCCGACATCTATTCGTTCATCTGGACGAACATGGGTGTGACGCCGAAGTATTGATGTTAATCCGAAGCGGCCACGATCTTGGTGGCACCGTTGACAACGAGCGCGCCATGGTCCGTCCCTTTATGGCGTACGCGAGGGTCGGACGAAAGTCGGCTCCTCTCCTATACAATTAGGATTGCCTTCATGAGGTCCCCATTCAGTGGCCGCCAATCCCAAGGGCCGTGTTCTGGCCGAAGCGCTTCCTTACATCCACGCGTACCACGGGAAGACACTCGTCATCCGCTTCGGCGGACACGCGATGGCCGATGCCGCGCTCATGTCCGGCTTCGCTCGCGATGTGGCGCTGCTGTGGCTGGTGGGAATGAAGCCGATCATCGTTCACGGAGGCGGCTGGCGCATCGATGAGTTGATGCGCCAGATGGGCATCGAAAGCCGCAGGCATCGCGGTATGCGGGTGACCGACGAGCGCACCCTGACAGTCGTCGAGATGGCGCTTGCCGAGCTCAATCAGGAGCTCGCCGGGCTCATCAACAAGCACGGCGCCAAGGCGGTCGGACTCGACGGTCAGGACGGACGATTCATCCATGCGCATCGCATGACCGTCCCTCCGGGCGACGGCGAGGAATCCGTCGATCTGGGTTACGTCGGTGATGTCGAGAGCGTGGACGTCGATCTCATTCAACTGCTGGTCGGACGCGGGTTTGTGCCGGTCATCATGCCTATCGGCGTGGGGGCCGACGGCACCGCGTATCACATTAATTCCGACCTGCTTGCCGGACGGCTCGCCCGTGCGCTCGAGGCCGAAAAGCTGATCCTGATGACCAATGTGCCGGGCGTTCTCGACCGCGCAGGCAGGCTGGCCTATGTCCTGACCGCGAGCGAGGCGGAATCGCTATTGAAAGACGGAACCGTCGCCGCCGGCATGCGCCCGCGAGTCACAGCAGCGCTGCAGGCGGTGCGCGAAGGTGTGCGCTCGGTGCATATCATCGATGGCGGCGTGCCCAGCGCATTGCTGCTCGAAGTGCTGACCGCGCAAGGTGTCGGCACCGCGGTGCGCTCCGACATGGGGCCGCATTTTCTTGAGGACAGCCGGGGTTATCTGCTCTCCGGGCAGGTGGCACGCGGCGGGTAATCAGCGCGTACCTTGCCGCTCGGTCTAGGCCGTCGCGCCTTCGACCGGATGTCCTTCGGCGCGCCATCGGATCATGCCGCCCGCGAGGTTCGCCACGTCGCCAAAACCGGCCTTTTGCAGCAGCACCGCGGCCTGCGCCGAGCGCGCGCCCGAGCGGCACACCGTGACCACCGGACGATCGCGCGAGAGTTCGTCGCTGCGTTTCGGTAACTCGGAGAGTGGGATAAGCTTTGCGCCGCGAATGCGCCCGAACGGCCCGTCGAACTCGTCGCGCTCTCGCACGTCGACAATCTGCAATCGCGGGGCGGATTCCTCCAGCCCGTCCGGCTGGATTTCCCAAAAGCCGGCGAACGTGAAGGTCAGCGCTGCCCACGCCGGCTCGGCC
>DATMNH010000307.1:0-6172 GCA_035568975.1 Casimicrobiaceae bacterium | reverse complement strand
TGTCGCACTGGTCGCCGAGCTCTCCGGTACCGCGGATCACGCGAAGCTCGAGAAGCTCACTTACGCGGTCGACTGCGGGATCGCCGTCCATCCGGACCAGGTGATCGCTCAGATCGAAGGCGGCGCGGTCACCGGCCTGATTAACGCGTTGCGCAGCAAGGTGACCGTCCGGAACGGGCGCGTCGAGCAATCGAACTTCGACAGCTTCCCGATTCCCCGCATGCCGGAAGTGCCACCTATCGAGGTCACGCTGATTCCAAGCGATGTAAGACCCGGAGGCATAGGCGAGGCCGGCGTCCCGCTAGTCGCTCCAGCGATCGCCAACGCCGTGTTCGGTCTCACCGGCAAGCGGATCCGTTCGCTTCCTCTCGAGGACGCCGGCGTCACATTCGGGCTGCAGACGTAGCTGCATTTGTCGCGGCCTGTGCAGCCCTGTTAAATCGCTGCAGCATTGTCGAAGACGTCGTTCGCCGCAGCTCCTAGGATCTGTCCACGCACCCGAGCGCCGATGCCCGGAGGGTCTCGCGATCGCCGACCCATCAATGACGGAGATTTGTTGATGCTTAAGACAGTTATCGCCACGACCGCACTCCTTCTTTGTACAGGCGGTGTCGAACAGGCACGGGCAGCGGAAGCACCCGTCAAGGTCGATGCCGCGCGCATGAATAACGCCGACCGCGATGCCGCGAACTGGCTGAGCTACGGGCGGACCTACAGCGAGCAGCGCTTCAGCCCGTTGACAAAGATAACGCCGGACAACGCGAAGCAGCTCGGCCTTGCGTGGTTTGCGGACCTCGATACCAATCGCGGACAGGAGGCAACGCCGCTGGTCATCGACGGCGTGATGTACGTGTCGACCGCGTGGAGCATGGTCAAGGCCTACGACGCCGCCACCGGCAAGCCGCTCTGGTCGTACGATCCCGAAGTGCCACGCGAGCTCGGCGTCGAGGGCTGCTGCGACGTCGTCAACCGCGGCGTGGCGGCCTGGAACGGCAAGATCTACATTGGCACCTTCGACGCCCGTCTGGTCGCGCTGGATGCAGGCACGGGCAAGCCCGTGTGGAGCGTCAAGACCGGCGACCAGAAGCACCTCACGATCACTCAAGCCCCGCGCGTCATCAAGGGACGCGTCGTGATCGGCATGAGCGGCGGCGAGTACGGCATACGCGGTTACATCTCGGCGTACGACGCGGAGACCGGTAAGCTCGATTGGCGCTTCTACACGGTACCGGGCGATCCTTCGAAGCCGTTCGAGAACAAGGCGATGGTGAACGCCGCCAAAACCTGGAGCGGCGAATGGTGGAAGCTCGGGGGCGGCGGCGTCGTATGGGACGCCATCTCCTACGACCCGGAGCTGAATCTCGTGTACTTCGGCGTCGGCAACGGTCTGGAGTGGGCGCGCAGTTACCGCAGCGCGAACAAGGGCGACAACCTGTTCCTGTCCTCCATCGTCGCGCTCAACGCCGATACGGGTACCTACGTCTGGCACTTCCAGGTCAATCCCGGCGAGGAATGGGACTACGACGCGGTCGGGCAGCTGACGCTCGCCGACCTCACCATCGACGGAAAGCCCCGCAAAGTCATCATGCAGGCCAACAAGAACGGGTTCTTCTACGTTCTCGATCGAAAGACGGGCCAGTTCATCCACGCCAAACAGTATGTGCCGCAGAACTGGGCGAGTGGCCTCGACTCGAAGACCGGCCGGCCGATCGAGCATAAGGACATTCACTACAGCACGACGGGCAAGCCGATCGTGATGATGCCCGGGCCGGACGGCGCGCATAGCTGGCATCCCATGGCTTACAACCCGAAGACCGGGCTCGTCTACATTCCCGCGCAGGAGATCGGGAAGAGCTTCACCCCGGTCAAGGATTTCAAGCCGTCGGAAATCGGCTGGAACCTCGGCGTGGACGTCGCGGGCACACCGGGCGCGAAAAAGGGCTACCTGCTCGCCTGGGATCCAGTCGCGCAAAAGGAAGTGTGGCGCAGCGACCACGTCGGGCCATGGAACGGCGGTATCGTCACCACCGCGGGCAATCTCGTCATCCAGGGCGATGCCACTGGGCATCTCAACGCCTATCGCGCCGACACCGGCGAGAAGCTCTGGTCGATCGACGTCCAGTCGCCGATCATGGCCGCGCCCGTGTCCTACCAGGTCGGCGGGGAGCAGTACATCGCGGTCCTTTCCGGGTTCGGGTCGGCGTTCTCGCTGCAGGCGGGCAAGGTCGCCGCGCAATCCGGGAACATCCGGAACATCAGCCGCGTGCTCGCCTTCAAGGTCGGCGGGACTGCGGCGCTTCCCGCGGCCCCGCCGGTGCAGCAACTGGCACTGAATCCGCCGCCCGCGACGGCCGATGCAGCGACGGTCGCTGCCGGCGACCACCTATTCGGCCGATATTGTGCTGCCTGTCATGGCGAGAATGCGGTGGGCGGCGGCGTGGTTCCTGACCTTCGCGCGTCGAGCTTCCTCGGCAACGATTTCTTCTACGAGATCGTGCTCAACGGAGCGATGAAGGATGCCGGCATGGCGCCCTTCAAGGCGGTACTCGACCAGAAGGACGCCGCCGCGATCCGCGCCTATCTCATCAAGCGGGCGAACGAGGACAAGTCTGCGGGCGGCCAGTAGCGTCGCGATGCGTGACGCCGGTTGAACCGCCATGACGACGGATACCTACAAGCCAGCGTCGCTCGCTGCCTTGCAGTTGCTCCGGCTGGGCAAGCCGCGCGTGGTTGCGCTGATCGTGTTCACCGCGGTCATCGGCATGTTCATGGCCGCGCCGGGCCTGCCCCCGCCCGGGCCGCTGCTGTTCGGCGCCATCGGTATCGCACTGGTGGCCACTTCGGCGGCGGCACTCAATTGTCTCGTCGAGCAAAGGCTCGACGCGGTGATGGCCCGCACCCGTGCGCGTCCCTTGCCCACGGGTGACGTAACTCCATTGCAGGCGCTAGTGTTCATTGCGATCGTGGGCGGCACAGGATTGCTCGTTTTGCATAGCCTGACCAATCCGCTGACCATGTGGCTCACGCTCGCCACTTTTCTCGGCTATGCGGTCGTATACACGCTCGTTCTCAAGCCACGCACGTCGCAGAACATCGTGATCGGCGGCGCGTCGGGCGCCATGCCGCCGGTTCTCGGTTGGGCCGCGGTGACCGGGGAGATTTCTTCGGATGCCTTGTTGCTCTTCCTGATCATCTTCGCCTGGACGCCGCCGCACTTCTGGGCGCTGGCGCTGTACCGCAGGAACGAGTACGCGCGCGCCGGCGTGCCGATGCTGCCGGTCACCCACGGCGAGCACTTCACGCGCCTTTACGTTGTCCTCTATACGTTGCTGCTGGCGGCGATCTGCCTGCTACCGTTCGCCAGCGGCATGAGCGGCGCGATCTACCTGGTCTCCGCGCTCGTGCTCAACGGGGTCTGCGTGGCGTACGCGGTCAGGCTCTACGTCAACTACAGCGATGGGCTGGCGCGACGGACCTTTCGCTATTCGATCGTCTATCTGTCCTGCCTCTTCGCCGCGCTGCTGGTCGATCACTACTGGCGCTTTGGATGAGGCTTCGCGTGGCCACGCGTGCTGCGCAATGACTCGTCGATATGACGCAGCTTCGTGAAATAGCTTTCCTTTTTCTAGAAGACTGCGCCGAGTGTAACTGCGAGTATTGCCGCTTCTGTGTCGAGCTACTCGAGCCATGCTTACCACCGGCAAATATTTCAATGCGCGCCCCAACTACAGGCGCCCACGCGCGACTGGGTCAAACCCGTTCTGGATCGGCGTTCTAATCGGGCTCGCACTTGTCGGGCTCGCGCTCACGATAACCTGAACGTTACCTAATGGGTGACAGCTCTCCGAAAAACTCGCGTTGTCTGCGCGAAGGAAACTCTCGTCATCCCCGCGAAGGCGGGGATCCATTTTTGCCGTCAATAGCCAATGGATTCCCGCCTTCGCGGGAATGACGATTCAACCAGGCGTCATGCACTTTCGTAATTCCCAATAGTCACCGCGTCGCCTGGCGATGCTGCCTGAGGGCGCGAAATTCCCTGCCTCCGTCGCCCCTCCCATCGCCTAGCCCGTGATGAACCGCCGTTACCGCGCAGCTTTGTGAAAGCGGCCAGCCTTATACAAGACGAGAGCCCATGGCACCTCCTACGATCGGCCTCAGGTACTCAAATGCCCGTTCGATCGGATCGTGCGTTTGACCCTCTGTACCTCAACAACTCTGGAGTTTCAGGATGAATACAAAACGTCTGATCCGTGCAGCAGCCGTCATGACCGGCTGCGCAGTTGCCTCCATGTTCCTCGCGCCTGCTGCCGAGGCGGCCACCGATGGCGCACCCCTGGCAGCCAAGTACAACTGTCAAGCCTGTCACACCGTGGACAAGAAGCTCGTCGGGCCGGCTTACAAGGAGGTCGCGGCGAAGTATGCGGGCGACAGTACGGCGCTCGCCAAACTCCAGCAAAAGGTCAAGAACGGCGGCAGCGGCGTCTGGGGTGCGATACCGATGCCTCCCAACAACGTTCCTGACGCCGATCTCAAGACGTTGGTTGAATGGATCCTCGCGCAGAAGTAGAGGCGCGATCTCTCCATGCTTCCGCGGTGCCCGCGTCGACGGCGTACGCCCCCCGCTGCCTGATCCTCACTGCCCTAAAGGGGGGATATGGCGTCGACCGCCAGGAGGGCAGACTCCTCGACTATCGATCAACTTGAACGGAGCGGCTACGTCACATGAAGGGATTGGAATGGATCCTTGCCTTCCTGCCTGATCCGATCGTGGCGCTTGGTTCCTCCATCAAGGTTCCGACGCGTGTAAAAGGAAGGCTCCTCGACCGTATTACCGCAGCGGCCGTATCGACGCTCCTGGGCGGATGCAGTTCCGCCCCGTCGCGAAACATCCTCGGCTCGTACTTCCCATCGTGGATGATTTGCGCGTTGATCGGCCTGGGCGCGACCGTCGCGGTCCGCGCCCTCTTGGCCAAGACGGGCATCGATGCGGTGTTGCCGATGCCGATCGTGGTTTACCTCGCTTTCGCGACGGCTTTTTCACTGGCGATCTGGCTGCTATGGCTCGCCTAGGCGGACGGTTGCGATGACGGGTCGCCCCGCCTGGCTGGGCCGGCTGATCGCGGCGCTCGCGGTGGCGGCTGCACTCGGCCTCGCCGTCTGGACGCTGGTTGTGATCGATCGGCGTCCGCGCACGCACGACGCCTACCTCTTCGCGTACAGCGCCGGTATGGCGCCCGACGTCAGCGGACGCATCGTCGCGCTGCACGTGACCAACAACCAGCGAGTGAAACGGGGCGAGCCGCTGGTCGCCATCGATCCCGAACCCTTCGAGCTGCGGGTACGGCAGGCCCGCGCCCAAGTCGCGGCATTAAAGGCGCAGATCAGCTTGACTGGGCGGCAAGTCGCGTCGCAAAAGACGGGTGCCGATGCAGCGGCGACGCAGATTAATCATGCGCGCGCGCAGCTGGAGCTAGCGCAGGACACGCTGCATCGCCTGGAGCCGCTGCTGGGGAAGGGCTACGTAACCAAGCAGCAGATCGACGAGGCCAGCACCAACGAACGCAACGCCGCCATCGCCCTGACTGCCACGACGCAGCAGGCTCATCAGGCACGGCAGGCCGTCGGCGACACCGAGAGCCTGATCGCCCAGCTCGCGGGCGCGGAGGCCGCCGAGGCGCTGGCGGAGCGCGACCTGCGCCTGACGACGTTGTCGGCCCCGTACGATGGATCGGTGGTCGGGTTGCGAATCGCGGAAGGCGCCTACGCCGTCACCGGGCAGTCGCTGTTCACGCTCATCAAGACCGAGGAGTGGTACGCCATCGCCGATTTTCGCGAGACGGAGGTGCCGCATATCGCCGTCGGCGACCGCGCAACGGTGTGGGTGATGGGATCGGATGATCAGCCGATCCGCGGCCACGTCGAAAGCCTGGGTGCAGGTGTGCAACCCGAGGATGGCGGTGGGCCAGGATTGCCCGTCGTCGCCCGCACGATAAACTGGGTGGTCGTCGCCCAACGCTTTCCGGTGTGGGTGCGCCTCGACGATCCGCCTCCGCAGTTGACCAGGATCGGCGCGACCGTTTCGGTTCGGGTGCAGCGTGGCGGGAACTGAGACTGCGTCGCGATGGCGCGAGCTGGCGGCGTGGCTGCGCGAGGAGCTCGCGCCACGCCCTGG
>DATMNH010000306.1:0-13302 GCA_035568975.1 Casimicrobiaceae bacterium | reverse complement strand
CGAAGCGGGGTTGTCACAGGCGGGTCGGACAGCCGTGAGTGATGTCAGATCGCGGTTGCCGGCTTTTGTTGTGATTTCATTACTCAGTTGCCCTATTGGTTTCCAAGCGCTTCGTCAAAAACATCCTTGTATTGCGCTTTGAAACTATCCGTAAAGCGGAGAACCTGAAAGCCGTTGCCATCGCTGACGGTCCAGAGCTCAAGTTCGGGGCCGTTGCCGTTCCTGTGCCCATTGCCGTTGTTACCCTGGCCGTTGCCGCTCCCATTGTCATTGGCTTTTCCGTGGCCTTCACCGACCTTGACGAAGCGCGGTTTGCCCGCTACCCGGTCGGCGGTTCGATCGGCGCCCGGCGCCCATGTGAATGATCCAGGCAGGAAGGCTTTTCTCAAAGCCGGTGGCTTGTAGTATGCGATCTCTTTCGGATGGTATAGATCGCGAATGTCGAAAACTCGCAAACCTGCCTGTTGAAACGAGCAAGCAAGCATTGTCGGATTATTGGCACGGTCTAGGTTGCATCTTTCAGCACTGTACCCATCGGGGTATGGACCGGGGGTCGCGGATCCCAAGTCTGGAGGGTTAGCAAGAAACGTCCTGCAATTCTCGGGAGCATTCACTTCAAGCATGACTTTGGCAATAATCTGAGGATCGCTCTCGTCGGTTACATCGATGATCTGCGGGAAACCAAACGGCGACGCTCCGCGGTCACAGGCGGCCGCAAGACCTCCAGCGGCCCCGAAGCCGCCGAACTCGTCGGAGCTGAGGATGTAATGGCGCCCGTTTGCCGAGAATGGGAGCATCTGCTCCGCTCCGCTTGAATCGCTCCAGAAAAGCTTGCTGACGATTCGGATCTGCGGATTGGGGCGACGGTACTGATAGTCGCTGACGTCAAGGATCACCAGCCCGTCGGGAAGCGAGCCAACATCCCCGAATTGTCCCGCGAACAGGCGGGTCCCGTCTGCGCTGAGGTTCGCATCGTGCGGCTTCCCATCACCTTGGAACTGCCAGGTAGGAAGCTGTTTCACGTTGGATGGGTCGGAGACGTCCAGGATGTACAAGGGCCCCGGGCCCATTTGGGGGTTCTGGGTAAGGTAGTAGGTCATGCCGTCCGGGGCCCAGCCGCTCATGTGGGCGGCGCTTTCTGGTAGTTGGATGCTGCTCTTCAAATCTGGGTGGCTGCAGTCGCCGGACACGTCATAAATGGCAAACCAGGGCCCGTTGTATTGGCCGCCCGCGAGAAGTTTGCGCCGGTCGTTTAGCTTCATCGACTCGTGCGGGTCGAGCATCGCAGGTGCGTCAAGGTAGGTGCTTACCCGTGGATGCGCGGGGTCCGAGACATCCAGGACGATGGTGCCGCGATGCTCCTGTAGAGGATTGTTGATCGTCGTGTAGTAGGCACAGTGGTCCGACCACGCGAGTGCGCCCTGCGATTTCGTTCCTTCACCCCGGAACTGCCCCACGAGTTCGAGATTGCAGTTGTAGCCATTTTCCGAATCGCCGCTAAGGCGTTCTTGCCGCGTGGTCTCACCCTGCAGTCCGCCCTCGGTCCTGTCCCCGGGGCCACAATATGCTTTGGGCACCGGTCCCGTCCAAGCAACCGGTTCAGGCTTCTTGGCTACTCCGGTCGAAGTGAGAGTCAAAGAAGCGAGTAACACGACCGCCGGAATTGCAAAGAATTTCGCTACTCGAATTCTGTTCATGCGACTTCCTTAAGCGTAACGCATAGCCTGTTCGGTACGACGGCGAGGCGACGAAGTCTGTCTTTCAGAGTTTCATTTAATCCCCAAAAGGTCCTTCTGGAGCGCGTTGCCCTATTTCGTCTGCATGAGACTGTCCGAAAGCGTACGATGCCGTTGCGGTCGCTGACAAACCAAATATCCAACTCGCACCCGTGGTTGCCAGCAACCTTGATGAAGCGCGGCTTGCCGGCTATCGCATCGACGCTTCGATAGACGCCCAAGGCCCACGTCGATGATCCCGGCCGAACACGAAAGCGATTGTAAGTTAGCTTTGAAGAAGTGGCGACGTGTCGTGATCAGTGAATTCGCAATGAAGCAGGTCGACGAATTACGAAACGAGCTCGACAAGGAGTTCAAGAACGAACGACTGTCTCAAAGTGCAAAACGGGTCCCACCAACGAATTTACAGCAAGCACGAACTTGACCTTCCGCTCATCGCGCCCTACCATTTGTTGGTCTCACGCCCGGCCGATCTCGACGACCTGCCGCTCGTGTTGCCGCGATTAAATCGAATTTCGACGCTACATTGGCATGCTCGTCCCACCCCGGCATCACTTCCCATCAATCCTTCCCATCAATCAACACAACCATCGTATCGCAAAGACTCATGCCACTTTCATACCGCACGCGGAACTTCGCACTGGTCGCGTTCATCGGCCTCCTATGCGCGCAAAGCAAGGTCGCCAGCGCAACCGACGTCCCCGGGGGGTCTGCTTCGCAGCCCCAAACCTTGACGCAATTCGAATACTTCATCCAGACGCACTGCATTCCATGCGTACGAGAGTTCTATTCCATTGCTACAGTGCCTTTTCCCTCGGTCAAAACGCCGGGCTTTGCTGGTCTCGCTCCCGCAAACCCGGCCCCGAACACCCGGGCGGGTGAAATGCGCTTGGAGTTGCTTCGCGCCTATCCGGTTGGACAGCAAAGCCGCCAGCACATGGCAATGCGTGTTGTTCTTTCGGTGTCGGCTGGCTCGGGAAGCACGCTCTACCCCCTTGGAGCCGGATTGCTCGATGAAGACGAAGTGCCTGTGTTGGCGGCTGCGCTATCGCAAATGGGCAAATCGGCGCCCCCCGCAGGCGACGACTCATCCATTCAGCTCGTTGACACGGAATTCCATGCGGACTCGGTCCGAATGGGTACCGTGCGCACCGGAAACGACGTTCTTGCTTATGTGCAGATTGCGCCGGCCGACCCTCAGTTCGCGTTGAAGCAGGTATGGGAACTACCCGCCATGTATCTGCCTTCCAAGGATATTCCGACGCTCGAGCATGCCGTGCTGCAGGTAAACGCGAAGATTCGGGCCCTTCGCGGGCGGTGATCTCGCCTGCGCAACTGTTCACGCGGCCTGGTACGCGATTTTCATACTTCGGACGCGCGTTGTTCACCGCCGCGTTGCTCGCAGCGGCGATCGGAAACGCTCAAGCGGAAGAGCGCGTTTTCGAACTCGCAATTCATAGCGAAGGGCCGACTGCCAAACCTCCAGTGCTGACGGTTCGCCAGAACGATCAGGTCGTAGTCCGTGTTAGCTCTGACAAACGATTGCAGGTCCATCTGCATGGCTACGACATCGAAAGCGACGTCGCGCCGAACCTTGTCACCTCGTTGCGCTTTACCGCGACGGCGACAGGCCGCTTTCCAATCGAGATCCATTCCAAGGAACCTCCTAAGCAACGGCCTCTTGCGTACCTGGAAGTTCGACCACGATAGCGGGTGCCTCGCGTTGACGCCAGGGTTCCGCAGTCGACGCCCTGGGCGACGATCGGGCCGCCTCTTAGCCTCGCTACCGGTGCTCTTCTCCATGCGCGCATACGGGCACGGCTTCGGCCTGCGCTACGATCTGCCGCTTCCCCTGGCGCTTTGGATCATCGGCGCCGCGTGCGCGATTTTGTTGTCCTTTCTTGTCGTAGCGATCGCCGTTCGCGCGAATGCCTCCGTTGAAGCTCCTGCGCAGCCGAATCTCCTTCGCTGGCAAATAGACAACACCCTTGCCGGCCCAAACATCCGCCTCATTGCGCAGCTCCTTTCGGTAGCAGCGCTCATCTTGGTCGTGGTCGCTGGAATCATTGGCGACCAGACACCTACCCGAAATCTTGCCCCCACCGCAATCTGGATCGCATGGTGGGTCGGCTTTTGCTACCTGTCGGCTTTCGTCGGCAACGTTTGGTCCGTCGTCAATCCGTGGGCGGCGATATTCGATTGGTGCGAGCGGATTCTGTCGAAACCGCGGGCGCCACGAAGGGCGAAAGTTAACTGGCCAAAAAGCCTCGGCGTTTGGCCGGCAATCGCTTTGTTCATCGTCTTTGCCTGGCTGGAACTGATCTGGGAAGGTCGATCCATTCCGTCGCAGCTCGCGTGGTTGGCCATCGGATTCTCCGTCCTCACCTGGACGGGAATGTTCATTTTCGGCCGCAGCACATGGCTGACACACGCCGATCCCTTTGCTCTGACGTTTAGCGTTCTGTCGAAGTTCGGGCCAACCGACATCTGTATCGGGCATGGCATCTGCGATACCTGCCCAGCAAACAAGGAAAAGGTGGAAAGCGACCCCGGTGAAGCGTCGGACCGCGACCGATGCTATCGAGGCGCAGACTCGCGGGGGAGGTGGATATTGCGACCGCCGGGCGTCGGATTGCTCGATACCGAAAACATGAGCCAGTCTCTTTCCGTGTTCGTTGTCGTCATGCTTTCCACGGTAACCTTCGACGGCTTCATGGCGACTCCAGTTTGGCAGCGCATCGAAAACGCACTGTACGTGGCGCTGCCGGTGCTCGGCGATTCGCGCCTTGCGATTATCAATACTCTTGGACTCCTGGTCTTTTGTGCCACTTTCATCGCGGTCTACCGCCTAGTCGCGACGTTGATCGCGCACGCCTCTGGCAATCGGATGACGCCTGATGCAGCTAATCGGGCCTTTGTCTTGACGTTGGTGCCGATCGCAATCGCCTATCTCGTTGCTCATTACCTGAGTTACTTCTTGATCCAAGGACAGTTGTTGATCCGTCTGGCTTCCGATCCGTTCGGATTCGGATGGAACATTCTTGGCACTGCCCATTTTCGACCGGACATCGGCATCGTGGGCGCCCGTTTCGTATGGTATACATCATTGGTCGCGATCGTGCTCGGCCATGTAGCAGCAGTATCTTTGGCCCATATCGTTGCGCTTCGTCGTTTGGTCGAGCCTCGCTTGGCGATACGGAGCCAGATTCCGATGCTCGTGCTGATGATTGCCTATACCATGGTGAGTCTATGGATCATTGCTCAACCGATCGTCGAATGAGCATCGTTTGTGCGAAAGTCGCGGCACTCGGAGTGCTTTGCGGCGATCCGTGACTCGGCTTGCCGAGGGCGAGTCGTCCCTGCGTTGCGTTGATTGATTGCGGAGGGCAATTTGTGAAAAAGACGTTTTTCTTCGTAGCCGGCATCGCGGTCGGTTTGTGCACCTCCCTTGTCACTGCTCAAGGGGCGGGCTCAATCGCAGTACTGAACACGTCGGGCGTTTATATCGAGCTCTTGACCTTGGTTCCCGGTCAGGGATCAGGTCAACACTCCGCCGTTCCGGGCGAAGTGGGCATCGTCACGGAGGGCGAAGTGGTGCTTTCGAGCCCGGCTGGACGCGAATCTCTTCAGGCGGGCAAGGCCTATTGGTTGCCGGGACTCACTCCGCACGATATTCGCAATGAAAGCGATCGACCTGCAAAGATCTACGTAATTGCGATGAAGCGATGCGATTGAAGGCAAGGCTGATCGTCGCGCAGCTCGGCAGCTTTAGCCGCGTTCGCAGGCGTGTCGTCCGGCGTGCTGCGCGGACCGCTCGCGAGATCGCGGAATTTTTGGCGTAGCTCCGCCTCATCGTACGCGGCACAAAGAAGCCCTTGCCGCGACGTCGCGTGTCGGGAAAAAGGGAGCCGCGGGCGATTCAGCCGACGCGGAAGACGAACGGGTACCAGGCGACGAGAACGCCCGCCACGCCAAGCGCGAACGCGCTGAGCGCGAACGCCAGGCGCGATCCCGTGGTTTGCCCTGCAAGTTGCCTATAGCCGAGCCATAGGCTCCAAGCCGCCCCTCCGCCGAGCAGCGCGCAGCGCAGCATCGGCAACGCATGGACCTGCATGCCCTCGCCTTTCGCAAGTCCCACCGTCAGCGCCGAGAGTCCGACGAAAAGCCCGATGCCGGCGAGCGGCGTCAGCGCGTAACTCAGAGCGTAGCCGCGGGCCGCGATCCCGCGCGCGGGCCGCGACGCGAGCGCCAGGCAGGCGGTCACGAAGCCTCCGACGACGAGCGCCGTGCCGACGATCCAGCCGACGATCAATGCGCCGTCGAGCCAGGTGAACACATCGTGCGCGTCGGGATAGTGCGTCAGCAGCCACCACGGCGCGTTGTCGGCGAGTAGCCACGCCGGACCGTGCTCGAGAACGCGGCTCGCGAGCGCGGTGCGCAGATCGACGAACCACGGCGTCGCGCTCCATTCGAACGCGCCGATCGCGAGGCCGATCATGCCGAACACGATCAACGCCGCATCCCACGCGCGCGCGTCCGCGGGATCGATTCGCGAAACCTCATGCCCGGGCGCGCGTGTCGCAAGCGCGACGGCGCCGTGCAAGCCGCTGCAACGCGCGCACATGTGGCACTCGGAGGGCCCCGTCATCCGCCGGATGCGAACCATCGGCGCACAGTTCACCGGATGTGCGCGGACGCGACCCGCGCTCGCCGACCAGGCGCTCGAGTCGACGCGGAAATGCAGCGGCGACATCCGCGCGAGGATCGCGAACACGCCGTTCACCGGGCAAAGATGACGGCACCAGACGCGCTTGCCTTTTCCATAGACGAAGCCGACCGCGACGGCGGCGAGCGTCGAGCCGCCAAGCACGAGGAGCGTCGCCGTTGCGTACTGGTAGACGCTCACGAGCTGTCCGAAGAGCGTCGTCAGCGCGAACGCAACGAACGGCCAGCCACCCCAACGCATCCAGCGTGGGACGCCGCGGCCCAGCCCATGGCGGCTCGCGGCCTCGGTCAGTGTTCCTTCGGGACAGAACACCCCGCACCAGGTGCGGCCGAGGACGAACATCGACGCGATCACGAACGGCCACCAGAGGCCCCAGAACAGCCACTGCGCGGCCACCACAACATTGTCGTACCCGTGCGCATCCTCGGGCGGAAGCGGCAGGAAGGCCGGCGCAACGACGAGAACGACGTACGCTGCAACGACGCACCACTGCACGGCCTGCACGGTGCGGCCATGCATGCGCATCCACTCGCCCAGCGCGGCGAGACGCGACCGGTTCAAAGCCGCCAAGCGGTCGCCACTACTTGACGACGATGCGAACTTTGCCGGTGTCGGGATGGAAGTCGTCAAAGAACGTGTAGGTGCCGGGCTTAAGCGCGTTGATGACCACGTACGATTTCGCGCCGCCCGCAAGCACCTTCTCCAGGTGCAGATCAGTGCTTTCGAACTCGATGGGGTCGTTGCCCTCGTTCTCGATTTCGATCTTGAAGCGCGTGCCCGCCGGCACTTCGATCATCGCCGGCTCGAGGATGCCGCCGAGTGCCTTGATCGAGAACACCGGCATTGCTTCCTCCGCGTGAGCGACCTCCGGGGGCGGAAACGCGGCAAGCACGAGCAGCGGAGAGACCAGCCATGCGACGCCTTGCACCCTGCACGGGGAACGCGGTTTCGCGTAGGCCGACACGATCAGTAGCCGCCCTTCTTGCCGAGGCCGGTGAACGCGAACTCGTAGTCCAGCGTGAACGGCGCAAACCACGGCCCGACGCCGGTCTCCTTGTCCGTGTGCCGACCGAAGTGGGATCCGGGCCCGGGCGGGGCCATCGTGATCCGAAGGTGGTACTTCCCCGTGCCCTGCAGCTTCACGTTGTCGCCGTAATGCGGCCCGTCGTTCGCGACCATCGGCATCAACTCGCCGCGAATCGGTTGACCCGAGCCCTCCTTCGCGATCTCGTAGTGAAGGTCGAGATACGGAACGAACGTGCCATCCGGGAACCCGTTGGGGTTGTCGCTTTGCGCCTTGACGTCGGCCTCCAGATGGATGTCGGAATCGTGGACTGAACGCATCATGCCCGCGGGCTCCATGGACACCGGCTGCAGGTAGACCGCGATCACTTCCATGCCTGCACGAATCTGTGGCTTGCCGATCGGGTATTCGAGCGCGAACGCCGGCGCGGTCGACCCAAGGGTGACGACGGCGAGCGGCGACGCGAGCATCGCCGATGCCCGGCGAGGAACGATGCGAAAGGGGCACATGGGCCTTGGCGTCTCGGCGCGAACCGAGAAGGGCATGCGAAACGGTCTGGATGACGGCTGCGAATCTAGCACCCGCGAAACGTCCTGTAAACTAGGATCAATAGGATCGATTCGCGTTCTACGTGAGAACTTGCGAAGTAATTTGCCCTGCAACGATAACTAGCGAACCCATCAGTCATGCATACGGTATGTGTGTACCTGCGACGTACGTCGTCACAATTTCGTCGCTTTGCTCGTAATTTCGCAAACGCGCTTTTTTTGAATACCGCACGGAACATTTGAAGCGGTCGGCGTCTAAAGAAAGACGGATTTTGACAATTCCCGGCGGAATAACGAAACTATTTACCCCTGCGGATTGCCGCCTCGAGGTCGGAGACAATGTTTACCGCTGCCCAGTCTGAAAACCTATCAACGCCAATTGTGATTCACGGGACCCGTGAATCCCCACGAGAATCCAGCGTGTCGCGCGGTTGGAATGGCATCGTGCTCGAGACCTATCAAGGCTGGCGAGGAAGAACGGTTATGGCGTATCCATTTCATGCCGTGTCGCTGCAACTGAGCGGTTACAGATCTATCCTTCAGCGACGCAATGGACGCGCGTTGCAGCAGATAACGCGAGCAGGAACGATAATCGTTACGCCGATGGGATCCGAAAAGGAATGGTGCAACGGGGAACAATCAGGATGCGACTTCGTCGTGGTCAACCTTTCGCCTCTCTTGTTCAGAAAGATTTTGGGGGATCAAGGTGTCGCAGCTTCGCGTGTTGATCTCTTGGACAACTTCGGTACTCGCGATGCGCGCTTGGAGCGCCTGTTGTTGCGTCTGCTGGAAGAATTCCGAACAGATGAATTCGCCAACGGCATCTATGTGGAAACGCTGGCCAATCAACTTGCAATTCAGCTGTTGAGGCGTTACTCCACGCTCCGAGAATTGACAGAGCCTCGCATGCGCAAGCTGTCGCGATCCAAACTCCAGCGGGCAACCGATTACATTGACGATAATTTGTGCAGTGATTTGACTGTTGAGGTCATCGCCGAAGCGCTGTCGATGAGCTCGAGCCATTTCGCGCGGGCGTTCAAGCAAACTACTGGGCTGGCGCCCCATCACTACGTGCTGGAGCGCAGAATCGAAATGGCCAAGTCGCTATTGCGCGAAACTGACCAAGCTATCGGGGAAATAGCGCATCAAATCGGCTTCGCGACTGCCAGCCATTTTAGCGTTGCATTTCAGCGATCCATGGCTCGGACGCCTCGTCAGTACCGACGAGACGCGTGACGCCCGCATCCTCGAGCTGCGTGCGGTTGTTTTGTAGGGTCAGCCAGTAGACCCAGACAGGCGTTTCGAACGACCGGTCGCGAAATCCGTCTCGAACGCCGTCGTCGTTGGAGGCTCGCCCGGGAAAATCCGGCGCCCGCACCTCGGTGGGTCTCCACACCTTCGATGGCGTGGTCCGCAATCGAGTGCAGTCATGGGCGTCCTCGTGGATTCGCTTAGTGAGCGAGAGCACCACAAAGGTTGCCTTCAATAACCCGCAGGGAAAATTACCTTCGGAACCAAAAGGGATGAATCTATTCGCTCGCTAACCCCTACGAGCAAATCGCTCCCGAAAGACTCTTGATCTTCGAGAGCCACCGAACAAACTATCCTAGCTGAAGAAGATGCCCACAATCCCGTCGATTGTGGGGTCGATTGTGGGATTTCGGGCCGAGGCTGGCCCGTGTTTTTCGTTAAGTCTTTGATTTGTGGTGGGTGCTGAGAGGCTCGAACTCCCGACATTCGCCTTGTAAGGGCGACGCTCTACCAACTGAGCTAAGCACCCACGGGCGCCGTCGGCTCGCGAGCCTGCACGCGGAAAAGCCTCTTAGTTTACCGAATCCTTGAGCGCTTTGCCAGCGCGGAACTTGGGCACCTTGGCCGCCTTGATCTTGATCGCTGCACCGGTGCGCGGATTGCGGCCCTGTCGCGCCGTGCGCTTGCCCACGTAGAACGAACCAAAACCGACCAGCGTGACGATGTCGCCCTTCTTGAGCGAACTCTTGATCGAGTTCACCGTCGCATCGAGCGCCCGCCCCGCCGCGGCCTTTGAAATGTCCGCGTGCTTGGCAATAGCATCGATCAGTTCCGATTTGTTCACGATTGGCCCCTTTGGATACTGGATGGAGATTGCGGCAGGCGCGTGTGTGATCGGCGCAGCAGATTCGATCCCCGAACATGCTTTATAGCAATCGCGAAAACCTCAGTCAAGCGTCTCATGCGACACATTGCGGCTTCCGCGGCGATCGAAGTGCGAATTCGAATGCGCAAATAAAAGCGGCGATTTCATCATCGCCGCGGCCATCGGTCTTTCCAGGGAGTCGCGCGCACGAATTTAGCGCGAGCCGCAGCGCGCGATGGCTGCCATCTCCCGAAAGCGTCGCGATGCGTTACGCCCGTTGGCGGAACTCGAGGTGGCAGGCCTAGTGCTTGATGACCAGGGCCGGCGCGTCGACCGGCGCCGCGGGCACGGCGGCAGGTTCCGCTGGAGCATCCTCGATCGGCGCCGGTTGCCGCTCGAGCGCGTACTGAAGCACCTGCTCGATCCAGCGCACCGGATGTATTTCGAGGCGGTTCTTGATTTCGTCGCCGATCTCGACCAAGTCCTTGACGTTCTCTTCGGGGATCAGCACCTGCCTGATTCCGCCGCGTCCCGCCGCGAGCAGCTTCTCCTTGAGACCGCCGATCGGCAGCACTTCGCCGCGCAGCGTGATTTCGCCGGTCATCGCCACGTCCGCGCGCACCGGGATGCCGGTGAGTATCGACACGATCGCCGTGCAGATGGCCGTGCCGGCGCTCGGCCCGTCCTTGGGCGTCGCGCCCTCGGGCAGGTGAATGTGCAGGTCGGTCTTGGTATAGAAGTCCGCCGCGACGCCGAGTTGCTTGGAACGATGGCGCACGACCGACAACGCCGCCGCGATCGACTCGTTCATGACTTCGCCGAGCTTGCCTGTGGTGGTCGTCTTGCCCTTGCCCGGCAGCGCTACTGCTTCAATGGTCAGCAGATCGCCACCGACTTCGGTCCAGGCGAGGCCCGTCACCTGTCCGACCTGGTTCTTCTTCTCCGCGATGCCGTAGGTATAGCGGCGCACGCCCAGATATTTGTCGAGATTCTTGGCGTTGACCTCGACCGGGCTCTTGGCGGCGCGGGTCTTGCCCTCGCTCGCCTTGAGCAGCAGCGCCTTGACCACTTTGCGGCAAATCTTGGAGACGTCGCGCTCGAGCGCCCGGACCCCCGCTTCGCGCGTGTAGTAGCGCGTGATGTCGCGCAGTGCCGAGTCCGCGATGTGCAGCTCGTTTGTCTTGAGCCCGTTGTTCTTCATCTGCTTCGGCACCAGATACTGCTTCGCGATGGCAACTTTCTCGTCCTCGGTGTACCCCGAGAGACGAATGACTTCCATCCGGTCGAGCAGCGGCGCCGGAATATTGAGCGTGTTGGCGGTGGCGACGAACATCACGTCCGAGAGATCGAATTCGACCTCGACGTAGTGATCGACGAAGGTGTTGTTCTGCTCCGGGTCGAGCACTTCCAGCAGCGCCGAGGACGGATCGCCGCGAAAGTCCATGCCCATCTTGTCGACTTCGTCGAGCAGAAACAGCGGATTTCTGACCCCGACCTTGGTCATGTTCTGCAGGATCTTCCCGGGCATCGACCCGATGTACGTGCGACGGTGGCCGCGAATCTCGGCCTCGTCGCGCACGCCTCCCAATGACATGCGCACGAACTTGCGGTTGGTCGCCCGCGCGATCGACTGCCCGAGCGAGGTCTTGCCGACGCCGGGCGCGCCGACCAGGCACAGGATCGGCGCCTTGAGCTTGTCGACGCGCTGCTGCACCGCGAGATATTCGACGATGCGCTCCTTGACCTTCTCCAGCCCGTAATGGTCCGCGTCGAGGACCTTGACTGCGTTCGACAGATCCTTGTTGATCTTGCTCTTCTTCTTCCACGGGAGGCCCAGCAGCGTGTCGATGAAGTTGCGCACGACCGTCGCTTCGGCGGACATGGGTGACATCATCTTCAGCTTCTTGAGCTCGGTCATGGCCTTCGCTTCCGCCTCCTTGGACATCTTGGCGGCCTTGACCTTCTTTTCCATTTCGTCGAGATCGGCGTTGTCGTCGCCCTCGCCGAGCTCCTTCTGAATCGCCTTGACCTGCTCGTTCAGGTAGTACTCGCGCTGGCTCTTTTCCATCTGCCGCTTGACGCGCCCCCGAATCCGCTTCTCCACCTGAAGGATGTCGACCTCGCCTTCGAGCAGGCCCAGCAAGTGCTCGAGCCGCTTGCCGACGTCCTGCATCTCGAGGATTTCCTGCTTCTGCTCGAGCTTCAGCGGCAGGTGCGCCGCGATCGCATCGGCAAGGCGGCCGCCATCGTCGATGCCCGACATCGAAGTCAGGATCTCCGGCGGGATTTTCTTGTTCAGCTTGACGTATTGATCGAACTGACCGAGCAGGGCACGACGCATCGCTTCGATCTCGTGCGCGCCGCTTTCGGATGCGGCGAGCAGCGTCGCGTCGGCGGAAAGGTACTCGCCGACGTCATCGATGCTCACGATTCGCGCACGCTGGGTGCCTTCGACCAGCACCTTCACGGTGCCGTCGGGGAGCTTCAGCATTTGCAGCACGGTCGCGACGCTGCCGATGTCGTAGAGATCTTCCGCAGACGGCTCGTCCTTGGCGGCAGACTTCTGGGCGACGAGCAGAATGTGCTTTCCTGTTTCCATGGCCACATCGAGCGCCTTGATCGACTTCGGACGCCCGACGAACAGTGGAATCACCATGTGTGGAAACACGACGACATCCCGCAACGGCAGCAGCGGGAAAGGCGTCAGCGCGGAGGTTAGCGTAGGTAGATCGTTGCCCATAGCGGTTCAGTATCCCTCAAAGTCCCTCATTTACCATCATTTACCACACAAGGATGGACGCGGGTAAGGCGAAGGTGGGGTCGACCAACGGCCTCTTCAAGCCGCCGGCCACGCGGCTAGCGCGCGGGATATACCCCTACTTCTGTATGTCTCGGCGCGCCAATCTCGCGCCGACGCGTGACGGATTACGAATGAGCCGCCGCGACCTTGGGCGACTCGGCGAACATCAGCAATGGCTTGCCGTCGTTGGCAATGGTCGCTTCGTCGACGACAACGCGTGAGAGATTGGTCTGCGAGGGCAAGTCGTACATGACGTCGAGCAATACCTGCTCCAGGATCGAGCGCAGCCCCCGCGCGCCGGTCCGTCGGGCAAGGGCCTTGCTGGCGATGGCGCGAAGCGCCGCCTCGCGCA
>DATMNH010000305.1:0-6890 GCA_035568975.1 Casimicrobiaceae bacterium | reverse complement strand
CGTCGGTCACCGTCGGCGCGGTGCCTCCCTTGCCGTAGCAAACCGGTCCCGGATCGGCGCCCGCCGACTCCGGGCCCACGCTCAAGGTTCTGGACGCCTTGTCGACGCGCGCGAGCGAGCCGCCACCCGAGCCGATCGCCTGGATGTCGACCCTGGGCAGAAAGTATTCGTACTGCGCCACGTTGGAGACGAACGAATACGCCGGTTGGCCGCCGGCAATGATGCCGACATCGAAGGAGGTCCCGCCCATGTCGGTGGTGATGATGTTCGAGCAGTCCATCAGCCGGCTCAAGTACATTGAGCCGGTGACGCCCGATACGGGGCCAGAGTCGAGTGTGAGCAACGGCGATTCCATCGCCTTGTCCACCGAGATCGAGCCGCCCGCGCACTGCGTGATCTGCAGCGGTTGCGTATAACCCGACGCCTTGAGCTGCCGATCGAGGTTGCCAAGGTACTTGGCCATCACCGGCCCGATGTACGCATTCAGCGCGGTTGCGGTCATGCGCTCGTATTCGCCCCACTTCGGCGCAATGTCGACGGAGCAGGACACGAACACCTTGGGTGCCAGGTCGCGGATCATTTCCTTCACGCGCAACTCGTGCCGCGTATGCTTGAACGACCAGAGGAAGCAGATCGCAATCGCCTCGACGTTTTGCGCAATGAGGCGCTGTATTGCGTCCACCGCGTTGGCTTCATTGAGCGGCACGACCACCTCGCCGAAGCAGTCGACGCGCTCCGACACGCCTTCGATCAGGCGCTTCGGCACGATCGGCACCGGCTTCTGGCTTTCGGGGAAGTGCACGACCTTGCGGATGTCGCGGGAGGTTACGCCGCGCGAGCCACGCATGATGTGGATGGCATCCTCGTGGCCGCGGGTCGTGATCAGCCCGACGCGGGCCCCTTTCCTCTGTATGAGCGTATTCGTGCCTACAGTGGTTCCGTGCGTGAGCACAGCGACATCGCGACAGAAGCGCTCGAAGGACAGGTTCAGGCGCTCCGCCGCTATACGCATCGCCGCAAGCATGCCTTCGGCGAAGTTCTCAGGAGTCGACGGGGATTTGGTCGCGGTGATCCTGCCCCCGCGGTCGAGAACCACGCAGTCGGTAAACGTGCCGCCGATGTCGACGCCGACGAGAAGACTGGCCACGCTTACCCCGCTCTCTTCGAAGTCATCGCGCAAATATCGTCGGACAATCGATGCTCAGTTCGTCGTCCCCGCGAAAGCGGGACCCAGCGTCTTTGTGGCGAACGCCACTGGGTTCCCGCTTTCGCGGGAACGACGATCTATTTGGCATCGCGGGAACGACGATCTATTTGCCACCGTCGAACTCGAAGGCGTCGTGCGAGTCGGTGTGTACTTCCACGCCGCTCTGCGCCGACTGCACGTCACCGCTGACCATGTGCAGGCGCTTGCCGAGGACGGCGCCCGCCAGTCCGTGACGCGATACCGGCATCGATGGCAGGATCATCCAGCTATTGCTCGCCGGATCGTATGCTTCGAGCGCGCGGAACGTGTACATCCTCTGGCTATCCTGGCCCTCGCCACCGGTGACATAGATGCGCCCGCCGTAGACTCCGGACGCCATCGCGCTGCGCGCTGAGGGCATCTTCGCGCGAGGGCCGCCCCAGGCGTCCGCGATCGGGTCGTATTCCTCGACAACGTCGACGTTGCTGCTGCCGCCGGTGATGAATGCACCGCCGACACGGCCACCGATCACGTAGATCTTCCCGTTCAGCGCGCCTGCGGTCGCGTGATTGCGCGGGGTCGGCATCGCGGTTCGCGCTCGCCACGTGTTGTTAGCGGGATCGTATTCTTCGACGGTTCCCACCGACACGTGCGGGCGCGCAGGGTGCACCGCCGTTTCCTTGGAGCCGGGAGGCGTCGTCGCGCCGCCGATGACGTAGATCTTGTCGCCCACCGTCGCCGCAACCGGCGAACCGCGCCTGGTCGGCAAGGGCGCCAGCGCTTTCCAGGTGTCGGTGATTGGATCGTATTCCCACGCGTTGTCCACCGGCACCCACGCCGGCGGCCCCGCGGCCGGCAGCACGAAGCCGCCGAACGCGTAGATCTTTCCGCGGTACTCGGTAAAGGCCACGTGGTGCGAAAGAAGCGGCATCGGCTTCTTCTTCGCCCATTTGTCGGTGGCCGGATCGTACTCGTAGACCATGCCTATCGGCTTCCAGCCCGGGGCGAGACCGCAAAAGACATACATCTTGCCGTTCGCCGCTGCGCCGAGCAGCTCCTCCGCCGGCTCGGGGAAGGGTGCGAGCTTGCTCCATTTGCCCTGCGCCTGCGCCGTCCCAGGCAGAAGCAAACCCAGCCACAGAATGATGAGACAAACGCGAAGCGGACCGATGGCGACTATCATGTTCTTCTCCTGGATTCGATCGCGGCCGCCCGGTGGAAAAGCCTCCTGCGCGGTCATGTGGGGTCTGCATCAGCATACTAGTCGCGGTACGAGGGATCGATCTTGTCGAGCTTGCGCAGCAGCGCCGGCCACTCGAGCACGCCGAAGGGCCGGCGCGTGGTCGGCAGATAGAGCCGGTAGGACTCGTTCACGACGTCGTCGGGCGGCAATTGCAGCTCCACGTTGCACGAGAGCGCCGCGACCTGGACCTGGCAGGCGCGCTCGAGCTTGAAGATGTTGTAGAACGCCTCCGGGATGCTGCCGCCCACGACGAGCAGCCCATGGTTGCGCAGGATCATGCCGGCGTGATCTCCCAGGTCGCGCAGCAAACTTGCCTGCTCGTCCGCGTTGATCGCCACGCCCTGGTAGTCGTGATAGCCGATCTTGGCGAAACGCATCGAGGTTTGCGCGATCGGCAGCAGCCCGCACTTCATCGCCGACACCGCCATGCCCGCGACCGTGTGCGTATGGATCACGCAGTCGACGTCGTGCCGCGCGCCATGAATCGCGCCGTGGATGACGAATCCGGCCTTGTTGATGCCGAGCTCGGTGGGATTGAAGAGAATGTTTCCGTCCAGGTCCAGCTTGATGAAGCACGAAGCGTGCATCTCTTCATATAGCAGACCGTACGGGTTGATGAGGAAGGCTTTGTCTTCGCCGGGCACGCGCGTGCTGATGTGGTTCGCGCTCAATTCCGTCATGCCGTAAAGATCCATGAGCCGGTAAGCGGCGGCCAGATCGACGCGCTTTCCCCATTCCTCCTTGCTCACCTGCGCTCGGACGGGCTTGCCTTTGACCAGCGAATGGACGGCCATAGGGCTAAGTATAATTCCGCCATGCGAGTCCTGCTTTGCGCGTTCTTGATTGCGGCGATATTCCCACTGACGGCCGCCGCGCAGTCCTATCCGGGCAGGCCGGTGAAGCTCATCGTTCCCTTTCCGCCCGGGGGCAGCAACGATGTGGTTGGGCGCATGATTGCCGTCCAGCTTTCGACGCGGCTCGACAAGCCGGTCATCGTGGAGAACCAGGGTGGCGCCGGCGGGTTGATCGGCACGGAAATGGCAGCGCGGTCGCAACCCGACGGATACACGCTGCTGCTGATTTCCGTCGCTTACGCCTTCAACCCGGCGATCTACAAGCTTCCCTACGATCCCGCCACGGCCTTCGCGCCGGTCGCGATGCTCGGAGCGGGTCCGGTGGTGATCGCCGTCACGTCGAAGCTGCCCGTCGGCTCGGTAAAGGAGCTGATCGCGCTCGCGAAGGAAAAACCCGGCGAGCTCAATTACGCGACGGCCGGGGTCGGCAGCTTCCAGCATCTGGCGAGTGAGCTCTTCAAACAGCAAGCCGGAGTGGACATCGTGCACATCCCCTTCAAGGGCGGCGGACCCGCGATGATGGACGTGATCGCGGGCAACACGCAGATTGCGATCGGATCGCTCATCCAGATGCTGCCGCAGATCAAGGGAGGAAAGCTCAAGGCTCTGGGCGTCGGCAGCGCGCACCGCATTGCCGCCCTTCCCGAGTTGCCGACGATCTCGGAGGCTGGAGTACCCGGCTACGAAGTGACCAATTGGTGGGGCATCGTCGTGCCCGCCGGCACGCCGCGGTCGGTCATCGATCGGCTGAACAAGGACCTGACCGCGATCGTCGCCTCGCCGGAGACGAAGCAGCGTTTCGAGACCGAGGGCGCCGAACCCCTTTCCATGAGCCCGGACGAAGTCGGCCGCTTCATCGCCGCCGAAACCGTAAAGTGGGCGCGCGTGGTAAAGGACGCGGGGATCCGCGCCGAGTAGGCGCGTGGTGAGCTAGCGCGCTTGCCTCCTGCGAATACGAGGTTCTGTCCCCGGTTTTATGTCCCCGGTTTCACGAGAAAACTCGCGCGACTCCAGTCAGCGCTTGATCTTGAGCAGGCGCGCCGCGTTGCCGCCCTCGATCATGTCCCTGTCGGCGCGCTTGAGCCCCCGGACGCTCGCGATCAGGCCGAGCGGATCCTCTTCGCCCATGTCGTAGGGATAGTCGCTGCCGAGCAGAACGTGCCCGGGCCCGTACTTGTCGATCATGTGGCGCAGCATTTCGGGATCGAAGGTGATGGTGTCGAAATACATTTTCGCAAGGTAGTCGGACGGCCGCCGCTTGATCACGGTGCGGCAGTCGGACCGTGCGCGATGGCCATGATCCATGCGCGCCCAGTAGTGCGCTAGGTAGCCGCCCGCATGCGGCAAGACGATCTTGAGCTTTGGGTGCCTTTGCATCACACCGTCGAAGATCAGGTGGCTCGCTGCGATCGTCGTCTCCATCGGATTGCCGATCACGTTGTTGAAGTAATGGTCGACCAGGCGCTCGCCCTGCGTGAAGCCGATCGGATGCATGAAGATGACGACGTCGAGCGCCTGCGCTTTCGCGAAAAACTTCTCCAGTTTCAATCGCGGGTCGGTGAGGTCCATGCCGTTGACGCTGGGGTTGATTTCCACCCCGCGCAAGCCGAGCCGCTTCACGCAGCGCTCGAGCTCGGCGACCGCGAGATCGACATGCTGCAGCGGAACGGTTCCGAGCGCGACAAAGCGCTCCGGCCAGGTCGCCACGATCTCGGCGAGTCTGTCATTCACCATGCGCGACAATTCGACGCCCAGCTCCGGGTCGGTCCAGTAGTAGCACTGGTTCGGCGCGGGCGACACGGCCTGAATGTCGATGCCCATGCGATCCATGTCTTTCAGGCGCGTCTCTATGGTCGAGAGCTTTGGCAGCCTGTCGCGGATCTGCTTGACGTTGACCTCGCGCGTCCGCGCGTTGGCGAACGTGACGGAAGGCTCGTACTGGGCAGGATTCAGGTGCGAAACCTTGGCGGCCACCTCCTGGTTGAGATAGTGACAATGGATATCGACGCGCAGACTTTTTCCACTGCGACCGCGGATGACCTTGGTCGAGGTTGCGGCGCGCGCGGCTTTTGCGGGCGCACGCCGCGCCGGCGCACCGTGCGGCGGCGGAGCATCGCGCGAGAGCGGCGCATCGCGCGAGAGCGGCGCGCCGAGATGATCGTGCCGCGGGTCGGTGCATCCGGGCGTCGCGCAAGTGAACATCATGGCAGTGGACAAGCTCATCGTGAGCGGGACTTATTGAATGTTACCTAAATGGGTAACAGCTCTCCGAAAAACTGGCGTCATCCCCGCCCCCGATTCAAGCGTTCGAGGGCAGGCTTCGGCGGGGATCCATTTTTGCCTGTCAATAGCCAATGGATTCCCGCCTTCGCGGGAATGACGATTCAAGGACGCAGGCGTCATGCACTTTCGTAATGCTCAATAAGCCGTGGTTTCTTAGTATACTTTTCGCGAAGGCAACGGCCCGAGACAGCATCGGCGGGCGTCCGGGTCGTGTCCGGCACGTTCGTTTCATTCGCCGTCATTCCCGCGAAAGCGGGAATCCAGTGCCTTTTTCACAAACGACACTGGGTCCTCGCGGAGACGACGGAACACGTAAGAGGAGGCTCTGATGGAGGCATTGACCAAAGGAACTTCGCGCCGTAACGGCGTGACGGCGGTCCATTCGCTGAATCGTTTCGTCTTCACCGTGCCGGCGCTTGATGAAGCCGAACGCTTTTATACCGAGTTCGGCCTGGACGTGCGGCGCAGCAGCGGACGCGTCGACTTGTACACCTTCGGCCATCCGCACTGCTGGGGAACCATTTGCGAGGCGCCGGGCCGGAAGAAGCTCCAATACCTGAGCTTCGGAGTGTACGAGCAGGACCTCGAGTCCTTGCTGCAGGAGCTCGATCGGATGCAGATCGCGCGGGTGCCGGCGCACCCGCTTTCGGACAACACCGGCACGTGGTTGCGCGATCCCGACGGCACCTTGGTGCAGATTGTCGCAGCGGCCAAAGTTTCGCCGGATGGGCCTGCGCTCCAGGCGCCGCCGCCGTCGCATCCGGCCGGCCGCGGCGCCGCGCCAAGCCGTTCGGGCGCCGGCAGGGTTCGTCCGCACTGCCTCTCGCATGTGCTTATCTTCAGCTCGGACGTGCCGCGTTCGGTGCGATTCTATGGCGAGGCCTTGGGATTGCGCCTGTCGGATCAGTCCGGCGAGCTCATCGCTTTCATGCACGGAGCGCACGGCAGCGATCATCATATGCTGGCGTTCGTGAAATCCGACGGGCCGGGGTACCACCATTCGAGCTGGCATGTCGCGAGCATCGACGACGTAGGCATCGGCAGGGAGCACATGGCCGCATGCGGTTATGCCCGGGGGTGGGGCGTCGGCCGGCACGTAATTGGGTCGAACTATTTCGCTTATGTGCAGGATCCGTGGGGAAGCTTCGCCGAATTCTCCTACGACATCGACTTCATTCCGGCGGACGTCGAATGGAAGGCCGGCGACTATCCGCCGGAGGATTCGTTCTACGTGTGGGGACCGCCGCCACCGGACTACTTTACCGTGAATCACGAGATCGCCGGGTAATGCATCCGCTATTTATTGAGCATTACGAAAATGCGT
>DATMNH010000304.1:0-16734 GCA_035568975.1 Casimicrobiaceae bacterium | reverse complement strand
GCAGTTCGAGCAGGGCGGTATCGACTATCTCGCGCTCAGGGGGGAGGTCGCAAGCAGGCTTCTGGCGAACGGAAAGCTCAAGCCGGAATACGCGGCGCGAGGCGTGACGCGCCACGTGCACGCCGAGCCTTATCTCTTCTCATTCAATTTCAACATTGCCGATCCCGTCATCGGCGGCATGAGCAACGATCGCGTGGCGCTGCGGCGCGCCATCGGGCTGGCGTTCGATCTCGACACGCTGGTCAAGGTGGTTTACGGTGGCCAGGCGCTGCCGGCGAATCAGATCGCGCCGCCGGGTGTTGCCGGCCACGATCCGACCATCTCGACGAAACCGCAATACGATCCCGCGGCAGCGAAGGCGCTCCTCGATCGATTCGGCTATGCCAACAAGGATGCCGAGGGCTTCCGAACGGGGCCCGATCGCAAGCCGTTGACGATCACCGTGCCCTTGCGTTCAGGCGCGCTGTCGCGCGAGATACAGACGTTGTGGAAGAAGAACATGGACGCGATCGGCCTGCGCATGGACTTTCACGTGACGCCGTTCCAGGACGCGATCAAGGAAATGCAGCAAGGGCAGTTCCAGATCATTTTTCGCGGCTTTGGCGGCTCGCCGTCAGGCTATCCCGAGCTCCTCCAGCTCTACAGCAAGCAGCCGCGGAGAATCAACGCGGGACTCTTCAACCTGCCCGAGTACGACCGCGCAGCGGACCAATTTCTGCGCAGCGAGACGGCCGCCGAGCAGATCGCCGCCGCGCGCAGGATGTCCGAGCTCGCGCGAAGGTACATGCCGATGCTGCCGGCGATCTTCCGTCTCGAGAACGACTTCGTGCAGCCGTGGCTGCGCGGCTTCAGCCCGCCGGTATTCTCGACTTACTGGAAGTATCTCGACATCGACCTCGATCGACGGAAGTAGTTCATGCGGCGACGCTGGCCGGCAGATGCAGGAATCCGCGAAAGCGTGCTCGCCCGTCGCGCACGGGATCGGCGGTCAGGGCGTAATAGGGAAATCGCTTCAGAAATCGCGACAGGGCGACGCGCGCCTCCAGGCGTGCGAGATTGATCCCCGCGCAGGTGTGAATGCCGAAAGCGAACGCCAGATGACGGTTCGGAGCGCGCGCGACATCCAATCGATCGGGCTCGGAAAACTGGGCCGGGTCGCGGTTAGCGGCGCCGATACCTATGGTGATGCGCGAATCCGGGGGTAGCCTCAAGCCGCCGACCTCGACGTCCACGGTGGTGATGCGGTTGCCGAGCTGGACCGAGCTTTCGTAGCGAAGAAACTCCTCGACCGCCGTCTTCATCGCTTCGGTGTCGTCGGTGTGCGCGATCAATTTTGCCTTCTGGTCCGGCCATGTCGACAGAGCGTGCAGCGCGCTGCCGATGAGATTGGTCGTCGTCTCGTGGCCGGCGTTGAGCAAAAAGATGCATTGATGCAAGAGCTGGTTTTCGGTGAGGGCCGGAGCGCCTTCCTCGCCGACGATGAGGCGCGTCAATACATCGGTTTCAGGATCGCGCAAGTTCGCGCAGCGCTCGTCGACGAGCGTTTTCAGATAAGCGATCATGTCGGTGACCGCGCGATTGCCCTTGGCCGCGCGCTCGGCTGTGAGCACCGGCTCGAGCGCGCCCAGAATGTCCAGCGACCAGCCGCGCAGCGGCCCGCGCTCGTCATGCGGCACGCCCAGCAGATTGCCGATGATGCCGATCGGAATCGCCGCCGCGAAATCGTCGATCAGATCGACCTCGCGCTTCTCGTTCATGGCCGCGAGGAGCCCGTCGACCAACTTGACCAGCCCCGGCTCCATGGCGGCGATATGGCGCTGGCTGATGGCGCCGACGATGGCACGGCGTACTTGCGTGTGCAGCGGCGGATCGTTGAAGATCAGGCTCGTCGTGTGGTGCTCAAGGAGCGGCGTCGCGCCAAATTTCGCGCCGAACTCTTTTTTCTTGTCCGAGCTGAAGCGCTTGAAGTCCCGGTAAACCGGCACGATGTCGTCGTAGCGGGTCAGAAACCACGAACCGTCGGGCATGTGCTTGACCGGCTCGTGGTCGCGCAGTGCGCGATAATACGGGTAGGGATCGGCGTAGAAGGCGGGCGGAAGCCTGGTCAGATCGAAGCTGGCCGCGAGTTTCCGTGCATTGTCCCGCGCATCGATGTCCGCGATTGCCATCGAGCGCAGTTTACCGCAAGGTTTTTTCCGGAGCGTGCATTGTTCGGACGTCGTTGCATAATGGCGTAACCCATGTCGACCGAACCGCCTCGACATATCGCCCATCTCGACATGGATGCCTTTTATGCGTCGGTCGAGCTGCTGCGCTATCCGGAGCTGCGCGGCAAGCCGGTGGTGATAGGCGGGGGGCGCAGTCATCAACCCGAGGAGATCATCGATCCGGTCGACGGGCAGGTCACGCGCAAGTTTGCCACCTTGCGCGGCTATGTTGGCCGGGGCGTGATCACGACCGCGACCTACGAAGCGCGCGCACTCGGCTTGCATTCGGCGCAGGGCCTGATGAAAGCGGCGCAGCTTGCCCCGGACGCGATTCTACTGCCGACGGATTTCGACCGGTATCGCGACTATTCGCGGCGGTTCAAGGCAGCGGTGCGGACCATCGCGCCGCAGATCGAAGACCGCGGCATCGACGAGATCTATATCGACTTGACCGGCGTGCGATTGCCGGAGCACGACACCGGCGCGGAGGCGCCGGGAGAAGCATGGTGGCGTGCGCGCGAGGTTGCCAAAGCGATAAAGGAAAGCGTGCGCGCGGAGACCGGGCTGTCGTGCTCGATCGCGGTGGCGCCAAACAAGCTTCTCGCCAAGATCTCCTCGGAGCTCGACAAGCCCGATGGCCTGACCATGGTCGCCGCCGACGATATCGCACGGCGCATCTGGCCGCTTCCGGCGCGCAAGATCAACGGCATCGGACCCAAGGCAAGCGCGAAGCTCGAGGCGCTCGGCGTGCGTACCATCGGCGAGCTCGCGCACCGCGACCCGGCTTGGCTGATCGAGCACTTCGGCAAGAGCCACGGTGCGTGGATGCACGAGGCCGCCAATGGACGCGACGACCGGCCGGTGGAGACGTTCAGCGAGCCCAAATCGATCAGCCGCGAGACAACATTCGAGCGCGATCTCCATCCCGCGCGCGATCGCGAAGTGCTGTCACGAATCTTTACCGAGCTTTGCGTCGGTGTCGCCGACGACCTTCAGCGCAAGGGTTACGCAGGCAGGACGATCGGGCTCAAGCTTCGCTACGACGACTTCAAGACGGTGACGCGCGACCAGACCATTATCGAGCCGACGCAGGACGCACGTGCGATCCGGCGCGCTGCCGGCGAGTGTCTGAAGCGCGTGCCGCTCGATCGGAGGATACGGCTCCTGGGCGTGAGGGTGGGTGCGCTCTGCGTCGCAGAAGCCGCCGGCCAGGCGTCCGCGCGGGAAGCGACGACGCCCCTGTTCGACCACGGGCCCTCCGCATAAAGCCCGCGCGGTCGCGACGGTGAGTTTCCGCGGATAAGCTTCGCTAAGCGATGCGAGGCCAATTGCAGGCACGATTTGCGTTGCGGCCATCGCATGATTGCGACGGCGTCGCAAGCACTCTTCCCCCCAAAACGCTAAACTCCTCTTTTCAGCGTCGGCAACAGGACGGGGCGCTCGTCCCGTCACCGTCGGATAAGAATTGCCGGTCCCAACATTGTCCGAGGAGGTTCCAGTGAAAAAAAAGCCGCTGTACAAGCATTTGTACGCGCAGGTGTTGGTGGCGATTGCATGTGGGGTGCTGCTCGGTCACTTCTACCCCGATACCGGGGCGGCGATGAAGCCGCTGGGCGACGGCTTCATCAAGCTCATCAAGATGATTATCGCGCCGATCATTTTCTGCACCGTGGTCACCGGGATCGCCGGCATGGAGGACATGAAGAAGGTCGGCCGCGTCGGCGGCAAGGCGCTGCTTTATTTCGAGGCGGTAAGCACGGTTGCATTGATTATCGGCCTCGTTGTGGTCAATACCTTGAAGCCCGGCGTCGGGATGAACGTCGATACCGCCGCGCTGGATACCAAGGCGCTGGCGAGCTACACGACCGCGGCCCATTCGCAAAGCACCGTCGATTTTCTGCTGAATGTCATTCCCAGCACCGTGATCGATGCCTTTGCCAAGGGCGAGATCCTCCAGGTGCTGCTCTTTTCGGTGCTATTCGGCTTTGCGCTGTCCTCCGCGGGTGAAGCGGGGCGGCCGGTGGTGAGCTTTATCGACAAGGTCGCCCACGCGCTATTCATCGTGGTCGGCTTCATCATGCGCCTTGCGCCCATCGGCGCGTTCGGTGCGATGGCCTTCACCATCGGCAAGTACGGCATCGGCTCGCTGCAGCAGCTCGCGCAGCTTATGGGCAGCTTTTACCTCACCTGCATCCTGTTCATCGTCGTCGTTCTGGGCCTTATCGCCCGCTGGGCGGGGTTTTCCATCTTCCAATTCATCGCCTACATCAAGGAGGAGCTGTTGATCGTGCTCGGGACCTCGTCGTCGGAGTCGGTCCTGCCGCGGATGATGGCCAAGATGGAAAAGCTCGGTTGCTCGAAGTCGGTCGTCGGGCTGGTGATTCCAACAGGGTACTCGTTCAATCTCGACGGGACATCCATTTATCTGACGATGGCTGCGATCTTCGTCGCGCAGGCGACCAATACCGACCTCACGCTCATGCAGCAGCTCACCATCCTGGGCGTGCTGCTGCTGACGTCGAAGGGCGCGTCCGGGGTGACAGGCAGCGGCTTCATCGTGCTCGCCGCGACTTTGTCCAGCGTGCCGACGATTCCGGTGGCCGGCCTCGCATTGATTCTGGGCATCGACCGCTTCATGTCTGAGGCGCGCGCGCTCACCAACCTCATCGGCAACGGCGTCGCGACGATCGTCGTCTCGAAGTGGGAGCGGGAGCTCGATCATGCGCAGATGCAGCGCGGGCTGCGCCGCGACGTCGAGGAGGAGCTCGAGGAAGAGGCCCGGTTGAAGCACGCGGCGGCGAAATCTGCGGCCAAGCCGGCGTAGCCGAGCGCCTCGCGCGCGTTCCGATAGCCGCGACGAGGCGCTGTTCGTGGCTTCCGCGGCGCGGCTCGACCTCACACGAGGCGCCTATGCGCAACATTGTCGGCGGCGCAGCGCGGCCGCGCCGTAGATTACGCGTCGATCGAATCTTGACCAGGCTTTCCCAAGTGCCGGAGGAGGTTTCATGTTACGTGCATTAGCGATGCTCGCTGCCGGGCTGGCAGTAATGTCGGGTATTCCAGCGCTGGCGCAGGAATACCCTGCGCGGCCGGTCAAGATAATCGTGCCGTTCGCCGCCGGCGGCCCGGCGGATATTTATGCGCGATTCCTGGCGCAGCGGCTCGAGGTCGTGTTCGCGCAACCGTTCATCGTCGACGATCGTCCGGGCGCCGGATCGGTGATTGGCACCGATGCCGCGGCCAAAAGCGCGCCCGACGGATATACCCTTCTGATCATGTCCAATACGCACACGGTGAACGAAACGCTCGTGCCCAACAAGCCTTATGCGCTGCTGCGCGATTTCGTTCCAATCGCGCCGGTGAACTATTCGGATCTGGTGCTGGTCGTGCACCCTTCTGTCGCGGCGAACAATCTCGCCGAGCTGCTCGCGCTAGCGAAGTCGAAGCCGGGCAAGCTCAACTACGCGTCGTCGGGACCTGGCACCCCCTATCACATGGCGGGCGAATTGTTCAAGGCGATGGCGGGAGTGGACATCGTGCACGTTCCGTACAAGGGCAGCTCGCAGGCGCGCACCGACACGATCGGAGGGCAGGTCGACATGATGTTCGACGCGGTCACTACCATGAGCGAATTCGCCAAGCTCGGCAAGGTCAGGGCACTGGCCACCACTGGCAAAGCTCGCTCGTCGGTGCTGCCCAACGTGCCGACCATGTCAGAAGCAGGCGTACCCGGATACGAGGCGGTGATCTGGCTTGGCGTCATGGCGCCGAAGGGTACGCCGCCGGAAATCGTACGGCGCCTCAATGCCGAAATCACCACTATCGTCGGGCGGCCCGAGGTGCGCGACGATTGGGCCCGCCAGGGCGCGGTCGCGGTGAAAATGAATCCGGAGGAGTTCGGCCGCTATATCGTCGACGACATCGCGAAGTGGGAGCGCATCGTCAAGCTCTCCGGTGCCAAGGCGGACCAGTAAATCCATCCGCTACGTTTCATCGACCGAATACACTTGGCGCTGAGGCCAAGCTAACACGACATGGACCTCGATGTTCTCAGCGCCGGCGCTTCGAAAGGCCTGGTCGAATCGCTCCAGGCGCAATTCAGCGCCGAGACCGGGGTCGGCATCCACGGCACATTTCGGCCGGTAGGCGCTATCAGGGAAAAGGCGCTCGCCGGAGAGCCGTGCGACGTCATCATCCTCACAGCGGAGATGATCGACGAGCTGGCGCGATCCGGGATAGTGCTTCCCGGGACTATCGCGCCGCTCGGGCGCGTGCGAACCGCGATCGCGGTGCGCGACGGCGATTCGCTACCGGACATCTCGGGCCGCCAAGCTTTGCACAGGCTGGTGCTCGCGTCCGCGGCAATCTACCTCCCGGATGCCGAGCGCGCTACGGCTGGAATCCATTTCGTGAAGGTGCTGCATGCGCTCGGTGTCTACGAGACGGTCGAGCCGCGGTTGCGCTCCTACCCGAACGGTGCGACGGCGATGCGCGAGCTCGCGCAGAGCCTGGAATCTTCCGCCATCGGCTGCACGCAGGTGACCGAGATCAAGTACACCCACGGAGTAAGGCTGGTCGGACCGCTGCCCGCCGAATTCGAGCTTGCGACTACCTACGCGGTCGGCGTCTATTTCAAGGCTCATCAACCGGAGCTCGCGCGCCGCTTTGCCGAGCTGCTGAGCGGCGAGAGCGCACGCGAGCTTCGCTTGAATGGCGGTTTCGAGGACTGATCGGCGGCGGTTGCTTCGATTGGGTGATAACGATCGACTGAACCCAGACGGCAGGCGCGCGGTCTGAAAGCGACGCGTTCAACTACAGGTACGGCGTCGCATGGAAGATGCGCGGGCGGCGAAGGCGGAAAGCATAACGGAGGCAATGGCCGACGCGGCGGAAATGGCTGTCGCGGCCGGGCTCGTCTACGTCTCCGACTCCGATCCCGGCATCCGTAGGCTGCGCAAGGGTAAGAACTTCGCCTACATCAAGCCCGACGAGGCGCAGCTGGTCGCCGCCGCGGAGCTCGCCCGCATCGCGCGCCTCGCGATCCCGCCCGCGTACGAGGACGTGTGGATCTGCACCAACCCCCGTGGACATCTTCAGGCGACCGGACGCGACGCGCGCCGGCGCAAGCAGTACCGTTATCACCCGCAGTGGCGGCTGTTACGCGACGGCGCGAAGTTCGAGCGCATGATCGAATTCGGTGAAGCGATGCCGCGATTGCGGCGGCGGCTGCGCCGCGATCTCGCACTACCCGGCTTGCCCAGAGAGAAAGTGCTAGCCGTCGTCGTCAGCCTGCTCGACGCAACCTGGCTTCGAATCGGCAACGAGGAGTATGCGCGCGACAACAACAGCTACGGCCTTACCACGTTGAAGAACCGCCACGTACAGTTCATACGCGACGGCCGCTTGCTTTTTCGATTCCGCGGCAAGGGTGGTGCCGATCACGAGATTGCAGTCGACGACAGGCATCTCGTCAAGCTGGTAAGGCGCTGCCATCAGCTTCCTGGGCAGCGCCTGTTTCAGTACGCGGACGAAGATGGCGGCCGCCATCCGATCGATTCCGATCAGGTCAATGCGTATTTGCGCGACGTCATGGGCGAGGATTTTACCGCCAAGGATTTTCGCACCTGGGGCGCAACCCTGCGCGCCATCGCGCTCATGGCGGCAACACCGCTGCCGGAGGACCCGAGCCAGCGAGCGCAGAACGAGTGCATCGTGGCGGCGGTGAAAAAAGTCGCCGCAGAGCTGCGCAACACGCCCGCGGTCTGCCGCAAGTCGTACATCAACCCGGTCGTGTTCGTTGCGTGGCGGAGCGGGAGCTTGCACAGGGCGATCCGCGACGACATCAGCGCAGCGCCACGCAAGTCGGAGCGGCTCGCGCTCAGCTTTCTACGCCGGCAATCGCGAGCTGACAAGCGCGCTCCGAACATGACCCGCGCCACGGCGCACTAAAGCACCTTCGAGGCGGGTCAACCGCTTACCGGTGCAACGACGCCCGCGCGCTTCAGTATCTTGTTCCGCCGCGCTCGGCAGTCGGTGCCCGACGCACCCGCACTTCCGGCTTGAGCTTCACCGTCCACGCAGCCTCGATTCGACGCTCGCGCGAAACGTCGATGGTCTTCTGCGTCGCTTCCTCGCTCATTTCGAGTTGTGGATGCCAGACGCGCACCACATACGCGCGCGCCGGCAGCTCGGACAAGACCGCCTTGCCATCCTTGCCGGTCTTGCCGAAAAAAGGCGATTCGGAGACGTAGACATAGCCCACCATCCAGTCGTGGATGTTACAACCTAGAACCACGACTCCCGGCTTGTCGAAAACGATCGGCTGCGCGGGCACGCCGGCGTACAGCGGGAGCTCGAAGCGCTTGGCCGGAGAAAACGAATACACCTGATGCCGCACGTCGTCGTGATTCGGAAAAGTCACCGACCCCCCAACCGATACGATGGTGACTCGCGGGACGAACTCCTTGTCGACCTGGTCGATCGACCCGTCGCGCGGGCGCTCTCGCGAGCGCACGTTGCCGTCCACCGGCACCGCGACCAGGACTGCGTCGACGACCGGGCGGCCCTGCTGGTCGGTCACGGTCGCCGCGATCTCCGCGGTCTGTGCATGCGCCAGACCGGCAGCGAAGACGAAACCCAGGACGGGCGCCAGCAAACGCTTGCGAATTCGCATGAGAGGCTTCTCCTCAATAACTGAACGCGAGCGATAGCGCGGCGATGCGACCGCGATAATCGAGGCCTTCATACGCGCTCGTGCGCTCATCGGCATAGCTAAAATTCAGCGACGAACGATCTGAAAACGCCCAGCTCAGCGTCACGGCCGCGGTCCGCGTCGTGCTCGTGCCGCGCAGCCGGTAGGCGAAAAAGTCGTCGCCGAAGGCCGGATCGGCGGCGATGGCATCCGATTCAAGAAAAATTTCGAGGTGCCGCCGGGTGGTCGACACCACGTCGCCTCGTCGCACCGCGAAATTGGCGCCGGCCTGAAGCTGCTCGGTAAGCGCGTATCCGGCGTGTACGAATGCGCTCTTGCCCCGAAGATCGAAGACCCTGCCGGAAATGCCGGGAACGACGGGCAGGTCGTTGCGGGCATAACGCCGGTCGTAGACGGCGCCGACTGACGCATCGAATATTTCACTGAAGCGCTGGCCCAACTCGGCGCGCGCCTCGAGACGGTCCGAGTCGCGTATGTCGGCGCGGTAATTATCGCGCGAGCCGGAGAGCCCCAACGAGGCCCACGGTGCGGCATAGCCGAGGCCGAATTTGTGCTTGTACGAGGCCGTTCCACCGATCGATATCCGATTGAGCCCGTGGAAGCGGTGCCACGCTTCGGTTGCGGCGTTGGCGTCAAGCGTCAGTCCGTCCGCGCCGGTCAACGCAAAAAAGGATCCGGCGGACGCGAACAGCGTCGCCGCGCCATCACCGCGAACATCCGGATCCTGCTGCGCCCGGGTCAGATTGCTTTCGTAACGCGCACCCGCGTCGACATCGAACAGCCATTCGGCACGCGAGGGCGCGCTCCAGCTCAAGGCGAGCATTCCCCCCAACGCCAGACGCAAAGCGCTGCGCGATATCGAATGACGCGCGCGGCGCCTCGCAAAGGGAAGGGGCACGGCATCTACTTGGCGGCGGCGGGTAACGATGGCGGCAGGAGCATCCATGGGGCGAAAGGCAAGGAACTTGCTTAGGCTGGCTCGGTAGCTTAGCTCAGGTAAGCACATTTGATGCGAGCCGGCGACCGCGAATGCCGGTGCCCGGCGTCATATTGCAGGTCACTGTTTTACCAGTAATTTTCTTGGGTGTGCTCGATTCTTTAAACGCGTCGCGATCGTGGCTGGTCGCGCGCAAAGCGGAGATTGACGCCCTATTCCGCTGCGCAGGTGCCCATTTGCGGCAGTCGCACAGGTGGGCTCTTTGGGAGAAACATGTCTTACCGCCTGGAAATTGCGATGGACCCGAATCGACGGCTGACGCCGAAGACGCGGCCGAACCTCGGTTCCGAACTTATCGTCCGGTGCACACCGATGAGCGCTCTCTTGCAACCGCTTACGCACGCGCGCTTGAAACCCTTCGCATATCCCCGTCGCCGATGAACGTGTTTCGCACCTTGTCGATGCGCACATTACAGAGCCGAATTCTGGCGCTTTTTCTTCTGCTGATGGTCATCGTGCAAATGGGCGGATGTGTCCTGATCAATACCGTCGGCATGTCCGCGGCACGCAAGACAGTCGGCGAAGCTCTGGTGGCGGGAGCGCGCGTGTTCGATCGTCTGCTCGAGCAGGATACCCAGCGCATCGTTCAGGGCGCACGGCTGATGTCGGCGGACTACGCGTTTCGCGAGGTGATCGCGACCGGAGATCGCCAAACCATCGGCTCGGTGCTTGTGAATTACGGCAAGCGGATGGACGCCTCGCTCATGATGGTGATCGGCCTCGATCAGCGGGTGTTGGGCGACACGCTCGGCGCGGCGATCGACAAGCCGTTTCCGTTTCCCAATCTGATCGCTCAGGCAGAACAGAACCAGCAATCGTCGGCGATGGTGCTCGTCCGCGGCCAACTCTATCAGCTGGTGGTGGTGCCGGTGATGGCGCCGGTACCGATCGCCTGGGTGGCCATCGGATTCGCCGTCAACGATGCACTGGCGCAGGATTTCAAGCGGCTGACGCAACTGCAGGTATCGTTCCTGAGCCGTCAAAGCCGCGAATCCTGGCGTATCCAGGGCAGCACCTTGACGAATTCGGAGCGGCTAGCCCTCATGGACGACCTTGGCGCCGGCCGCTACGCACAAAGCGACGAGCAAGGCAATGCGCTCTTCAGCGAGGCCTCGGTGACGCGCGTGCTGGAGTTGCCGACCCGCTCCGGCGAGACCGTGACTGCAGTGCTGCAGGAGCCGCTGTCATCGGCGCTGGAGCCGTTTCGGCGGCTGCAGCGGCAGCTCACGCTGATCTCCGCCCTGGCGGTGGTCGTATCGATCATCGCCAGCATCGCGATTGCGCGCGGCATCACGCGCCCCGTGCGCGAGCTCGCGCGTGTGGCGCGGCGCATCGCGGCGGGCAATTACAGCGAAGTGCCCGCGGCCTCGCACCGCGACGAAATCGGCGATCTCGCCACGGCGTTCAAGAACATGCAGCAGGGCATCGCCAGCCGTGAATCGCGCATCATGGATCTCGCTTACCGCGATACGCTCACCGGCCTTCCCAACCGCGCGCTTTTTGCCGACCTGCTCGACAAGGCGATCGCCGACGCTGCAGTCGCCGCGACGCCCGTTGCCGTGCTGCTGATGGACCTGGATCACTTCAAGTACGTCAACGATACGCTCGGACATCCGATTGGCGACCTGCTGCTGCGCGAGGCCGCGGCGCGACTGCAGGCGGCAAGAAAAGGCGAGAGCGATGTCGTGGCCAGGCTGGGCGGCGACGAGTTCGCCTTGCTGCTGCCGGGAGGAGATGTCGTCGATGCGCAGCGTCTCGCTAAGGCGATGCTGCACGCGCTCGAGCTGCCGATGACCCTTCAAGGGCACGTCGTCGATGTGCGTGCCAGCGTCGGCATAGCGATGTTTCCGGAGCATGGGGGCGAAGGCGCGACGCTGCTTCGTCGCGCCGATAGCGCGATGTATGCCGCCAAGCGCGACAATTGCGGCGTCGCCGTTTGGGACCAGGCCGAAGATAAGCACAGCAGCGAGCGCCTATCGCTCTTGAGCGATCTGCGCAAGGCGGTCGACAACGACGAGCTCACGCTCGCCTATCAACCCAAGGTCGCCTTGCGCGGCGCCGGGGGCGAGCATTACGCCGAGGCGCTCGTGCGATGGCGGCATCCGACGCGCGGTCTGGTCGCGCCGATGGAGTTCATCCCGTTTGCCGAGCAGACCGGCTACATCCGGGCGATCACGCAATGGGTGCTGGCGCACGCGATCGCGCAATGCGCGGAGTGGCGCTCAGACGGCTTGCGGATGAACGTGTCGATCAATCTCTCGGCACGCGATCTGATGGACGCGACCCTGCCGGATCGCTTCGCGGCGCTGCTGAAGCGATATCGGTGCGCGGCGCAGTGGATCGCGCTGGAGATCACCGAGAGCGCGATCCTGGACGATCCCGCACATGCGATCAAGAATCTCGAACGGCTTCATGCGCTGGGTTGCTGGCTCGCCATCGACGACTACGGCACCGGTTATTCGTCGCTGGCCTACCTGCGGCGGTTGCCGGTGCACGAGCTCAAGATCGACAAATCATTCGTCATCGGCATGGCCACCGACGCAAGTGACGCCCTCATCGTGCGCTCGACCATCGACCTTGCGCACAACCTGGGCTTGTCAGTGGTTGCCGAAGGGGTCGAGGACGACCCGACCCTCGAGCGCTTGCGCACCATGGGCTGCGATATGGTGCAAGGCTATCTGCTCGCCCGCCCGATGGGCGTGGCGGAAACGGCGGTCTGGATGCGCGGTTCGGTGTGGACAAGGCCGGCGAGCGAACCGCCGAACCTGCGCCGTGTGGTCTAGCGTAACGGGCTCGAGCATTGCGGCCGCCGCGGCGGCGCCCGGCCCCTTTACGGAGCTAACTCGCGATGTTCCTCTCGATCCACTGCGCAAACGCGTGCAGAAACTTGTTCACGAACTCCCGTGTCTCGTCGCTGGTGATCGCGCCCGTATCGCTGAACATCTTGGCGGCGCCGCCGAGGTAGGCCTCGGGCTGCGGCATGGCCGGTACGTTGAGGAACACCAGCGACTGGCGAAGATGGTGATTGGCGCCGAAAGCGCCGATAACACCCGGCGAGAGACTGAGAATCGCCCCCGGCTTGCCGTTCCAGGCACTTTTTCCGTACGGCCGCGAGGCGACGTCGATCGCGTTCTTGAGCACGCCCGGCACCGAGCGGTTGTACTCCGGCGTCACGAACAGCACTGCATCCGCCTTCTGGATGCGGCCCTTGAAATCTTTCGCCTCCTGCGGCGGGTCGGCATCGAAGTCCTGGTTGTAATGCGGCACCTGTCCGATTTCGACGATCTCGAGCTTCAACGACGCAGGTGCCATCGCGATCATCGCCTTGGCCATCTTGCGATTGAAGGATTCCTTGCGGAGGCTGCCGACGATGACCGCTACATTACGGGTGGTGCTCATGATGTTCCTTTCGCGGGAACGGATGACCGCACACTCGGCGCGTACCGCGGAATTATAGGTGATCGGCAGCGGCGCCGCGCGCCACGCGGAACCCTTGGCGATGGCCATGGTCTGTCAGGCTTCGCCAAAACGAAGTCAACGGCTGCGGCGGGGTTTTCGTTGTGAATCCCTCCCCTCGAAAATCATCACCCATGTCAACGTCGGCCCGCGCTGAACGCCATCCGATTGCCAGACGGCTGCTCGTCGGAGCGTCTATCCTGGGAGTGCTCACGGCCTGCGGCACCGCCGCGCTTCAGCACGAGGAAGAGCGTCTCACTTTTCGCGTGGTCAAGGAGACGCCGGGGTGGTACGCCGGGTTGCCCGATGGTGTCGATGAATTCGATATTCCGGTGAACCGCGACGCCAATGCGCAGCGCATTCATGCATGGTGGTGGCCGGCCAAAAATCCGAACGCACCCGCGGTGCTCTATCTGCACGGCACGCGCTGGAGCCTGACCGGACAGGTGTTCCGCCTCGAGCAGTTGCGGGCCTTCGGGTTTTCGCTGCTGGCGATCGATTATCGCGGCTTCGGCAAGAGCGATGGCGACCTGCCCTCCGAAAAGACCGTTTACGAAGACGCGCATGCGGCGTGGGAGTGGCTGGTCGCACAGCAACCGGATCCGGCGCGGCGCTTCATCTACGGCCATTCGCTCGGCGGTGCCGTCGCGGTCGATCTGGCGGCGTCGCTCAGCGAACCGGACGCACTGTCTGCGAGCGCGCTTGCCGGCGCGGCGCCAGCCGGTGCGCGTGTACAACCGCAGATGCAAGCCGTTTCCGCCCCCGACGCCAAATCAAGATTTGCCACCGCGGACCAGGCGGCGGCGCGGCCCGGCGCTTCAGCCGGCGGCCTGATCGTCGAATCGAGCTTCACCACTCTGGCCGACATGGCGCGCGAGGTCACTTACGCGTGGCTGCCGGTCGGGCTCCTCATGTCGCAGAAATTCGATTCGATGAGCAAGATGGCGAAGGTGACGATGCCGGTGCTGGTCGTGCACGGCGCGGCGGATCGCTTCGTGCCTTCGCGCTTCAGCCAGCAGCTCTACGACGCGGCGACATCGCCGAAGAAGTTATTGTTGGTCGAAGGCGGCAGTCACAACAACAGCATGCGCACCGGCGCAGATCAGTACCGAAAGGCGCTCGGCCAACTCTTCGGATTGGGTATCTCCGGCGCGGACGGCCTCGGCGCCGCGGTCGCCGCGCACCGCAGCGGCGGTTAAGCGCCGAATTCGCTGCCTGCCTGCCACCATGGCAGGTGGAATTCGCTCGGCATTTCGCGGCGTCAAACGACGGCGAAATTCCTTCAGCCGCTCCTGTGGCGCGGCCATGTGGCCGACGAAGTCCCACGCGGCGCTATCGCAGCTTCGTGACTTCTTTCACCAAGGGAGCATCGAACTCGATCTGCACCCGCGGTCCGCCCGCGGCACTCTCGTCGAAATCCCATGTGCCAGCGAGCCTTTGCGGCGTGTCCGCAGTAAGCTTCAGCGACGCGGGCTCCGCAGTCCCGGAATATTGCACCAGCTGGTTGTTGCCGACGAACCAGTAGTTAAGGCGTGGCCCCGCATCGAAATCGATGGTCATGCCTTCAGTGATGTCACCGTCGGAGCACAACATGGTCCCGCACGCGCTGAGCTTGGCAGCGATGTCCGCGACCGAAAGAACCACGCGACGAATCGTCTTGCCGCTCACGACATCGGGGCCTTTGACGAGATAAGCGTGCCTTATCGTCACAAGGATCGCACCGGCCTTGCTCTTGTAGGTGATCGTGCCCCTGGCCTCGCCGGCGTCGGCGGGAGCGCTCGCGAACGCGATCGCCGCCGCGACGGCGCATCCCAGCGCGATCAGGCGTCGCGTTGCCTCGCGGCCGCGCGATTCGATCCCGGACTCGCGCGCCGAATGTTTGCTTCGCATGGCGTCTTCCTTGGCGATGATCGTTACGCCTTCGCGCCGCTCGCCGTTCGCAACACGCCGCTGCACGTCGTTCGCGCCGGATCCGACGCGGGCAGCTTCGCGCAAACGCTCGCCATCTGCGCGCGAATGCGCTTGAGCGAATCCTCGTGGTGGCCGTCTTTGTTCCACGCCGCGAGCTTCTTGCCGATGCGCTCAAGCGAACGGCGGTTGCGCTCGTAAAACGTGTCGGGAGCCGGGTCGAGCTCTCCGATGACCTTGAGCGCGGCTTTTTCGATGCGCGCGGAGTCCTGTGGCGCGAGGTCGACCATGGTGTTGATGTAGCTTGCGCCCCACTGCAAGCGGGTGGCGTCGCCTTCGGCAGCGGTGTAGGCCTTTTCCGCCCAATCCACCGCTACGCCTTTCTCCCCGCGTTTCTTGGCGTTCGCGGCGAGCCCGAGCATGAAATAGTAAGGATAGTGGGTGCGCGTGAGTTCCCGCTTCAGCAGCGCGTCGGACTCGTCGCCAAGCCCCGCATTGTCGAGGACTTCCGCCGCTCCGCTGATCACGGCTTGTCGCGCATACGGGTCCGATGTTTCGCGATCGGCGCGCGCGGCCTCCTCGCGCACGGTCTTCAACAGGGCGTCGGCCAGCGTCGCCTTGGGCGCATCGAGCTTGGCAAGCGCGACCTCGGCATCGACCACCGACAGCCGATCGGCGGTGGAAAGGGAGGTATCGGCAATAAGCCGCTCAAGTGCCGCATTCCACGCGGCGACGACGCGCGCGCGCTCGGGCGATTTCGGCAGCGTCACCAGATTCGCGACCTCGCTTGGGTAATAGACCAGCAGGTCGAAATTGTCGCGGGCAAGCTTCGGGTCCGCGAGGACCGGCATGAGCTGCGCCGTCGCGATTCTGTCATCGCGCGGCTTGGCGTCCTTCGCCTTCGCCGCGGCGACCAGCGCCTGCAGCTTGAGCCGCGCCGCGGTTGCCGGTTGGTCCGCGGGACAGGCCCGTGCGACGCGTTGCAGCGTCGCTGCAAGTTTCTCCTTGGTCAGCAGCTGCTGTTCATCGGTTTCCCACGAGTAATACGCAAGCATCCGCCAATCCTCAGGGGTCAGCTTCGCGCCGTCGTGCGCCAGCGCCGCTGCCAGCGTTTGCTTGACCGGGCGCGCGCCGTTCATGCCGAGAGTGAGGACCCGCATGTACTGATCGGCATCGACTTCGCCGGGCAGCCGCGTGATCTCGGTGCCGTCGGGCTTGAGCAGGATCATGGTCGGATACCCGCTCACGTTGAAGCGCGCGCCGAGCCTCTGCGCGCTGGGACTGTCGCCGTCGATGTACACCGGAACGAAAAAGCTCGATCGCTCGATGAAATCCTGACGATTGAAGATCGTCGCCTTGACCTGATTGCACGGCGGGCACCACACCGCGCCCCAATACAGGAACACCGGCCTGTTGTCTGCCTTGGCCGCGCCAAACGCTGCGTCGACGTCCCC
>DATMNH010000303.1:0-49197 GCA_035568975.1 Casimicrobiaceae bacterium | reverse complement strand
CTCCACTGAGCCGTCGCTACGAATGCCGACCGTCACGAGGGGATCCGTGTGAGGCTCCTTCGCCGCTTCGCGGACTATCTCAAACGTTATGTTCAGCTCGATCTTCCGGGTCCAGGATTCCGCGTACTGGATGAGTTCCGCGTTGGGGTCAGTGCGACCGAAGAGCCAGTATCGACGTGCGCTGCTCGACGAGGGTAACAGTCGCGTTGCAGCTTCACGCCGGGCGGCCTCCTCGTCCAGCTGTCGTCCTATTGCCCGAAGCGCCGCTTCCCGTCTTGCGGCTGCCTCTTGTGCAACGTCGACGCGTGCGGCCTCGACCTTTGCGGCCTCGACGCGTGCGGCCTCGATCTTTGCGGCCTCGACTCGTGCGGCCTCGATCTTTGCCGCCTCGATCTTTGCCGCCTCGACCCTTGCGGCCTCGATCTTTGCGGCCTCGATCTTTGCGGCCTCAACCTTTGCGGCCTCAACCTTTGCGGCTTCGACCTTTGCGGCTTCGACCTTTGCGGCTTCGACACGTGCGGCCTCCAGCCGCGCGTTCTCGGACCGCGCCGCTTCCTGCCGCGCCGCCTCCCGCTGCTCCGCCTGCCGTTGCGCCTCCTGCTTGGAAGTGTCGAGCTTGGCCGGTTCAGCGGCTCGCTCCCGCGCCTTTTGGTCTTGCGCTCCATCGCCACCATCTGGAAGCGACGTCATCGCAGTCTCCGGGGTCGAGGTGCTTGGCGCGATAACGGGCGATGGCATCACTGGAGTGGGAGGCACGAGCCACGTGGCCTCGTCGGTCCGCGTCAAGGCGATCACGGCCGGCGCGGGGATCGGCGGGGGCGCGCCACCGGGCCGATCGGCGCGCAAAGGCATTTTCGCAGGGGCCCCACCGGTCGCGGCCTCTGCCCTCGGATTGGCCCCTGCCCTCGGATTGGCTTCTGCCCTCGGATTGGCTTCTGCCCTCGGATTGGCCTCTGCCCTCGGATTGGCCTCTGCCCTCGGATTGGCCTCTGCCCTCGGATTGGCCTCCGGCACGATCGCTGCTGCAGTCCGTCGCGGGGTCGGCGCACGGGACACGGATGGCGTCAGCGCCGGGCCATGGACAACAGGCTGTTCGACCCATGCCTGCTGCAACGGCTCCGCGACCGGCGTGACCGCCGGTTCCGCGGGTGTGACCTGCGCCGGAACGACTACGACGTGCAGATCAGGTACCTCGATCCGTCGATCCTGCCAGGGGAAGCCGAAGCCCGGAAGCCACCCCTGGCCGCCGAAGGTCAGGCTCAACAGCCACATGTGGATCAGCAGCGAGAGCAGCAGCGCAAGCGTCAGTCGCCTGCGCTCAGGGCTCATGCGTTGGCTGTCGGCGCGCCGCTGGAGGCTCAAGCGTGCTCCGCCGTCGCTGTTCGGGCACTGCTGGCGCGGGGCAGGATGGCACGATGTCCTGTGCGCCTGTCGACCTGACAGGCCCACCGGTCATGACCATGCCAAAGCACCTCGGAGATATTCGTGAACCGCATCCGGTCCATTGTCGTATGCACACCCGTCAGACTTGGGTGTCAATTCTCACATGTCCGAACGAACCGTCGACGCGGGGAGAGCCGTCGCGCAATAAATCGACGCGCCAATAAGCCGCTGGACCGAGTCTGACGCGCTCGACCCGATGTTCGAGAAACCGCAGAAGGCTCAGGTCGTGCACATCAAGATCGAGGCGATCTCGCTGGACTCCACGAGCATCGGTCCCTCTCTTGATGGACCGCTTCTGGGCCGAACTCGGCAGGTCGAGGTCAACGACGAACTGACACTGGCGGCCAGATCAATTCTTGGTGCGGATCCGCTAGCGTCGCTTCGCGCGTGGGCGAGCTCGATAAGCATGTCTACGCTGGCTGCAAGAGCTCCTCCAGCAATTCATTAAGAGCATCGCCGTGTCGAAGCTCGCTCACAAGCCGCTCGATGCGCTGTGCGCGCGGCTGTCCCAGGACCGGCTCGGCGAGCTCGAAATACTTGACCCGCAACTCGGCGTCCGTAAGCGCATTTTCGGGATTGCCGCGCGCACAGGCCGGTTCCGAAACGAGCTTGCGACCGTCGTTCAGCACGATCTCCACACGTGCCCATCGCTCGGCTGGAAACAGCCGCGAAAAATCGGCGTTCTCGGTCAAGACCATGAGGCCGAGCAGGCGCCGCACCCGCGGTTCCGCGAGCTTCGGCACAGCGATCTCCTCGGCGCCCAAGACTCCGAAGACCAGCACCGCCGCGACCGGATAGGAAAGACTGTACTGCGCATCTTCAGTCGTCTCCGGAGCGCTGCGTCGCGAGCCGAGCGCAATGGCTTCGCGAAAGCTTTCAATCGAAATGTGTACGATGTCTTCCGCCGCGAAGCGGTGCGCGCGTTGCAAGGCGAGCGCGGCCTCGACCGCAGGCTGCGCCCACCGGCACACCGGATAGGCCTTGAAGTACTGCTCACGAATGCGCCAGCGCGCGCCCAGATCGGTCCAATACTGCCTCGCATCTGCACTTTCGACGGTTGCCGCCGGCGCGCCCGTGTATCCTTCGCGGGCGAGCCACGCGGCGGTGATGCCGGCGTATGCGCCGGAACCGGAGCCGTCCTTGACCATGCTCGGGCTCTCGCAGGTGCGCAGCATCTGCCCACGCGGACCGAAGTATTCGGCGATGCCCAGCGCCTCTCGGGTCCGTGCCTCGTCAAGTGACAGGAACCTCGCCGCGATCGCAGCGCAGCCGATCGAGTTCCAAGAACCGGAGCAATGGTATTCCGGCACGCTCGCGTGCTGGGCGATGCCCGCACGCGTGGCGATCTCGTAGCCGAGCGTCAGGCAGGCGAGGAACTCGCGGCCGTCGAAGCCATGCTCGCGGTCCGCGCCGTCGCAGAGTGCAAGCAACGCGGGCAGAATCGTGACCCCCGCGTGCCCCTTGGCGAGTACGTGGCCGTCGTGCCCATCGACCGCATCGATGGTGGTAGCTCCCGCGAATGCCGCGCCGGCGATGCCAGCCCGTCTGCCATCGAACAGGATGCGCGCAGTCTCGTCGCGTCCACAGAGTTGCGACGCGGCATAGGAACGCGCGATTTCCGAGGCGCGCGTTCGCGTCCCTGCCGCGGCAACGCCGATCAGGTCGAGCAGGCAGCGCGTCGCCTGCAGGGCAACGTCGGGCGGAAGATCGGCAAACGCGATGCCCCGGACGAACGACGCGACGTCGGAAAACGCGGTCGTCGTCTCGGTCGCGCCGCGATCGTCGGGCATTAGGGCCTGCCTAAATCAGACCGTTGGCCTTCAGGAAGCCTTCCGCAACCTCCTCGACTGTTTTCTTGTCGACGTCCACGCTGGCGTTCAGCTTGGCGATGTTTTCGTCGTTGAGCTTCGCGGCGAGTGCGTTCAGCGCATCGGCGATCCTGGGATTCTTGTCCAGAATTTCCTTGCGCACCACCGGCGTCAGGTTGTAGGGCGCCGCATAATTCTTGTCGTCCTTCAGAATCACGAAATTGAACGCCGGAATGCGACCGTCGGTCGCGAACACGACCGCCGTGTCGACTTGCCGGTCCTTCAATGCCGAGTAGGTGAGTCCCGTGTCCATGCGCTTGACGTTGTCGCGCTCGAACTCGAACCCGTATGCTTTTTGCCATCCCGGCAGCCCGTCGGGACGCGCGTAGAACTCCGCGTTGGACGCGAAGGTGAGCTTGGCGCCGCCATTGACTGCCTTGGCGAGGTCGCTCATGGTGACGATGCCGCGCTTTTGCGCATCGTCGCGGTTCATCGCGAAGCCGTAGGTATTGTTCACGGCCGACATGTTGAGCCAAATGATTCCCTTTGGCGCATCGACTTCCTTGATCTTCCGGTACGCCTCTTCCGCCGAGTTGAACTTGTCGGTGATCTTGTTGAATACGCCGAGCCCGGTGCCGGTGTATTCCCAGTAAACGTCGACCTGGCCGTTCTCGAGTGCCGAGCGAACGGCCGCGCTGCCCATGCCGGCCTTGCGGTCCGGCGTGAAGCCCTTTGCCTTGAGCAAGGCGACGGTCATCGCGGTCATTATCTGCTGCTCGGTAAAGGCCTTGCCGCCCACGACGATCGTCTGCGCCACCGCGCTGCCGCTCCAGCACAGCACGGAGAGCGCAATTCCCGCCAGCAGCGGGCCGAATCCTCGACTCATGAATCGTTCCTCCTCGATTTATTTTTTCTAGAAGTTCCGCAGCGGGTTGACCCCCCGCGGCACCAGCCAATACTGCGCCTGCCCGAACAAAAAATCCACGGCCACCGCGAGCAGCGCGGTCGGAATCGCACCCGCGAGCATCATGCCGTGCTCCTGCAAGTCGATGCCGGTGAAGATCAGCTCGCCCAAGCCTCCGCCACCGATCAAAAACGCGATCGGCGCGGTGCCGACGTTCACCGCCATTGCGGTACGCACACCGGCGAAGATGACGAACAATGCGTTGGGCAGTTCCACGCGGCGGAGGATGTCGTTGCTGCTCATCCCCATGCCGCGTGCCGCATCCACCATGTGCGCGGGAACGGCGCGAATCCCTTCGTAGGTGTTGCGTATGATCGGCAGCAAGGTCGCGATCCACAGGCCGACGATCGCCGGTAGCGGACCGATCCCCAGCAGACTCATCATCAGCGCGAGCTTACCCAGCGTGGGAATCGACGTGACCATGTTGACAGCCTGAATGACGCCATCCGACCAGCGGGCCATCCACGGCCGCGACAGCCAGATGCCGACCGCGATGCCGAAGAGGATCGCCAGCGATCCCGAAATCGCGACCAGGACGAGGTGCTGCTTGGTGAGATAAAAGATGTCCTTCCTGTAGCGCAGGATGTCGGTCGCAAGCCCGCTCGCGTAAAGGCCCCAGGCAATCGCCAGGGCTATCGCACCCAGCACGATGTAAGGCAGCGTCGAGCGACCCGGTGCCACCGCCGTGGTCACCCGACGAGCTCCGAGGCCAGCCGCGCTGCAACCGAGGCACGCGAGACTTGGCCGATCGCGCGTCCCGTGTCATCGATGCAGCGGATCGTCTCGACGTCGTGCTCGAGGAACAAGCTTGCGACGCGGCGCAGATCGTCGGCGGCGGATACGGAGGGACCGCTCCCACCATCGCCGTCGGTCAGTGGAACCATCACGTCGCGCACGTGGATCAGGCGCAGGCGCTTCAGCGTGCGGTCGCGGCCCACGAAGCTCGCGACGAAATCGTCGGCGGGGCGCGCAAGCAACTCGTCGGGCGGCCCGAATTGCGCCAGCTTGCCGGCGCGAAAGATCGCTATCCTGTCCGCCATCTTCACCGCTTCGTCGATGTCGTGACTGACGAAGAGGATGGTCTTGCGCAAGGTTTGCTGCATGCGCAGGAACTCGTCCTGGATCACCTCGCGATTGATGGGGTCGAGCGCCGCGAATGGCTCGTCCATCAACAGCACCGGCGGGTCGACGGCGAGCGCACGCGCGACTCCGACGCGTTGCGCCTGTCCGCCGGAAAGCTCGTTCGGATAGCGGTCGAGGAACTGCGCAGGCTCCAGCGCCAGGAGCGCAAGCAGCTCCTCCGCGCGCCGCCGCGACTTTGCCGTGCTCCATCCGAGCAGGCGTGGAACCACGCCGATGTTTTCGGCCACCGTCATGTTGGGGAATAGCCCGATCTGCTGGATGACGTAGCCGATGCCGCGGCGCAGGTCCACCGGATCGACCCCGTCGGTATCGCGACCGGCGATGAAGATCTTGCCCGAGCTCGGAAGCACCAGCCGATTGATCATGCGCAGCGTGGTCGTCTTGCCGCAGCCCGAAGGGCCGAGCAGGACGCACGTCTCGCCGTCGGCAACTTCCAGCGTCACGTCATCGACGGCGGTGACCGTTCCGCGTGGTGTCGAATAGCGGCGGCTCAAGCCTTGAAGACGGATCATGGATCTGACGTCACTCGGTCCGGACCGCCAGGCCCTTGGGTGTCAGCCGCCGTTGCAGACGGAGCAGTGCGTAGTCAGCGGCGATGGCGAGCAGGCCTAGCGACAGCGCACCCGTGATGAGCTGTCGGATGTCCGTCTGCGAAATGCCGCGGCTGATGAAAGTACCGAGGCCTCCGGCGCCGATATACGCGGCGATCGCAGTGACGCCGATGTTGAGCACCACGGCGATCCGCACACCGGCCAGGATGACAGGCAATGCGATCGGAATCTCGACGCGCACCAGGCGCTGCAGCACCGACATCCCCATGCCGGTCGCGGCGGAGCGCAGCGCCGGATCGACGTTGCGGATCGCGGTGTAGGTGTTGCGAATGATCGGCAGTTGTGCATACAGCATCGCCGCGATCACCGCCGGCAGCCAGCCGATTCCGTGACCGATCTTCGAGAGGATCGGAATCAGCACGCCGAAGAGCGCAATCGACGGGATGGTGATCACGATCGAGCCGATATAGAGGACCGTGTCTGCGATGCGCTGGCTCTGGGTGATCGCGATGCCGATCGGCACGCCCGTCAGGATCGCGATGCCGACGGCGACGCCGACGATCGAGATGTGCTCGAGCGCGCGCTCGCCGATCGCGGGAAGGTTGTGCAGGATGAATGAAAGCGTCTCCACCGCGCTCCTCGGGCTCGGCCGCTACAGGCCGAACAATACGACACTCGGCACTCCACGGCGAGCGTTGTCCCGCAGTGCAAAGCTGGATGCGCCGTCGGAGCCCGTAGCATTGACGAATGGGTGTCGAATCGTGCGATAGTTACATCTGATAACCAGACGGGAGCGTGAGTCCATGGAACCGCCGACCGGGAGAAAGTCTTCGCTGCGCCAACGGCTCGATCAGGGCCCCGTGATCTGTGCCGAGGGTTACCTGTTCGAGCTGGAACGTCGCGGCTACCTGCAGGCCGGCGCATTTGTTCCCGAAGTCGTGCTCGAGCATCCGGAGGCGGTGACTCAGCTGCACCGGGACTTCGTTCACGCCGGATCGGATGTGGTAGAGGCGCTCACCTACTATGCGCACCGTGAGAAACTGCGGATTATCGGCCGCGAGCAGGACCTGGAGCGGATCAACCGGCAGGCGCTCGACATGGCCAAAGCCGTCGCGCAGGAAAACGGCGCCCTCTTTGCGGGCGACATCTGCAACACCAACGTCTACGATCCCGCGGATCCCGCATCGCACAACGCCGTCCGCGCGATGTTCGAGGAACAGGTCGGCTGGGCGGTCGACGCCGGCGTCGACTACATCATCGGCGAGACATTCTCCTACGCCGCGGAGGCGCTGATCGCACTGGACGTCATCAAGCGCGCGAAGCAAACGGCAGTGATCACACTGGCCATGCACCAAGCCGATGTAACGCGCGAGAACTGGAGCGTCGCCGATGCATGCAAGCGGATCGAGGACGCGGGCGCCGATGTAGTCGGACTCAATTGCATCCGCGGTCCGGCGACGATGATGCCGCTGCTGCGGCAGGTACGCGAGGCCGTAAAAATCCATGTCGCAGCGCTCCCGGTTCCCTACCGCACAAGCGAAGGCGAGCCATCGTTTCAGTCCTTACGCGACACGCACTGGCACTTCGCGGAAGGCACGCGGCCCTTCCCGGTCGCACTCGATCCCTTCACCTGCAATCGCTACGAAATCGCAAAGTTCGGCAAGGAAGCGCTCGACATAGGTATTCACTACCTCGGCGTGTGCTGCGGCGCCGGCCCGCATCACATACGCGCCCTCGCGGAAGCGGTCGGGAAGCACCCTGCCGGGAGCAAGTACTCCGAAGACATGTCGAAGCATGCCTTCCTCGGCTCGGACAAGCGCATCAAGGACGTACAGAAGGACTACGCCGGCAAGCTCTGAGCTAAAATCGGAGCCGTGAACCGCGAGGCGGTGCGGATTCGCCGAAAACCACGATCTGGATGGCAGTTCGAATGGCCCAAAAGGAGGAATCAACATGAAATGCACCATCAGCTCGATGTGCCGCCTGTTGTTGCCGGCGGCCGTACTCGCATGCGCACTGTCGACGCCCGCGCTTGCAGCGGTCCCGGAGATTATCGTGCTGTCGAATCGCGCCGATCTGATCTCCGGAGGAGACGCGTTGGTTCAGATCAATCTGCCTCCCGCGGTAAATCCCGCGTTGGGAGTCAAGGTCGCGCTCAACGGCACGCCGATCAACAGCATGTTCGCAGTTCGCCCCAACGGCCACTACATGGGCTTGGTTACGGGTCTCAACAACGGGGACAACCTGCTGACCGTGACCACCCCGCAGGGAAGAGCCAAGATCACCATCACCAATCACCCGATCGGCGGACCGGTGTTCGCCGGAGCGCAATTGCAGCCGTGGATATGCGCGACCATGGTCGCCCAGACGGTATCCGTCATAGGCAATCCCGGCAGCACTCCGCCGACCGCGACTGCGACGACCAGGGCAAGCGGTCTCAATTCGGATCCGCTCGATGCGCAGTGCGCTACACCGCCGACCTATACGTACTACTATCAGCCTATCGCACAGCAGGGCTCGGGCTGCACGTTCACGATTACCGGAACCAACCCGTGCTTCGTCACATATCCGACACCCGGCGACCCCTCCACACGGCCGGCGAACGCGGCGATTGCGGACTTCACGAACGACAGGGGCGACACGGTCAAGAGCCTGATCCGCGTCGAGCGCGGTTCGATCAATCGCACCATCTATCAACTCGTGACCTTCTACGATCCGCTCGACGCAAATCTGCCCTGGGCACCGCCGAAGGGTTGGAACGGCAAGCTGATCTGGAGGATGGGGCCGAGCGCCTCGGTGAGCCGCTTCGAGCAGAGTCCCGCCATCAGCGTATTCGACGACAAGACGCTGTCGCGCGGCTTCATGGTCGCCACCTCCTCGTTGACGGATCACGGCACGAACTCCAACGATACGCTGGGAGCCGAGACGGTGATGATGACCAAGGAACTCATCATCGAGAAATACGGCCCGATCCGCTACACGATCGGCGATGGCTGCTCGGGCGGTTCGATCATGCAGCACAGCATTGCGTCTGCCTACCCGGGGCTGCTGGACGGCATCCAGCCCAACTGCAGCTTCCAGGATACGTTCACCACAGGCATTGAGATCGCTGACTGCGGCGCGCTGCAGGCCCATTACTATCTGACGCCCAATGGCTCGTCGCTTACCCTCGCCCAGAAGCTTGCGATCAACGGCCACAAGCTGAGTACCGGCGGGACGCCGCCCAACGTCGGGCTGGGGTTTTGCCAGGCGTGGATCACCTCATTCCTTCCCGCTTTCGATCCTACGCGCGCGGCCAATTGCGGCTTCCCCACTAATTACGCGCTGGTCTACAGCGCGACAAACCCGCACGGGATCCGTTGCGACGGCGCCGACCACGACGTCGGGATGGTGGGAGCCTTCGTTGACACCGATGGGATCGCCAAGGCGAATACGCCGAACGATAACGTCGGGTTGCAGTACGGTCTGAAAGCGCTGCAGACCGGCGTGATAAACGCGGAGCAATTCGTACAACTGAACGAGGGCGTGGGCGGTTATAACACCGATCTGGTCTGGAGCGCCTCGAGCCGCGCGAAGGCGGACCCGGGTGCCTTGAGCACCTACTACAGCGGCGGCCTCGTGAGCGATGGCAGGCAACTCGCCAAGGTGCCGATCATCGACCTGCGCGGCAACGAGAGCCCCGCCGGAGATATCCATTCGAACTGGCGTCCCTGGGGGCTCAGGGACAGGCTCGATCGCGACCACGGCGGGCACGGCAATCAGTTGATCTACGCCTACAACTCGGCCACCGGGTCGTCTGCGGCCGGAGCGGCGTTGACGCTCAAAGCGTTCCTGACCATGGACACCTGGCTGGCGAACATCGAAAGGGATCCGAGCAGCAACCCCATCGAGGTGAAGGTGCTGAACAACAAGCCGGCCAGCGCGGCAGACCTCTGCACGCTCGGCACCGGCGCCACGCAGGCCGACGTCGATGCGGCGGTCGCGTTGACGGATCCGGCGTGCCCGGTGAAGTTCGAGGCGTCTCCCCGTCAAGCCGCGGGCGGACCGTTGGCGGAAAACATCTATAAGTGCCAATTGAAGCCGTTGAGCTTTGTCGATCCTGACTACACGGGCATTCTGTTCAGCGCCGGTCAGCAAAGCCGGTTGCAAGCGGTGTTTCCCACCGGCGTATGCGACTGGACCAAACCTGGTGTCGCGCAAACACCTGTGAATCCGTGGACCACGTTCGCGGCGGGCCCGGGTGGACAACCCTTACCACCGCCCCCAACTTCGGTGCCGTTCTAAACCAATAAGCGCTCCTACAGTTGAAGGCGGCCCATCGCGGGCCGCCTTTTTTTCTGAGCTGGCAGGAAACGAGGGCGAGGGCCCGGCCGCGCTCGACCAGCCCCTGGGCGCGGGTCTCGACGGCCGCCTCTACACCGATCCAGAAATTGTCGTCTTAGCGACAGTCTTTCGCGTGTTATGTCCTCGAACTTAGAATGCGGATTGGAGCCGTGAACCGCAAGGCGGCAGGTGCGGGCTCGTCGAAAACCACGGTCTAGATGGCAGTTCGAATGGCCCAAAAGGAGGAATCAACATGAAATGCACCATCAGCTCGATGTGCCGCCTGTTGTTGCCGGCGGCCGTACTCGCGTGCGCACTGTCGACGCCAGCGGTTGCAGCAGTCCCGGAGATTATCGTGCTCTCGAATCGCGCCGATCTGATCTCCGGAGGAGATGCGTTGGTGCAGATCAATCTGCCTCCCGCGGTAAATCCCGCGTTGGGAGTCAAGGTCGCGCTCAACGGCACGCTGATCAACAGCATGTTCGCGGTTCGCCCCAACGGCCGCTACATGGGTTTGGTTACGGGTCTCAACAACGGAGATAACCTGCTGACCGTGACCACCCCGCAGGGAAGAGCCAAGATCACCATCACCAATCACCCGATCGGCGGGCCCGTTTTCTCGGGTGCGCAATTGCAGCCGTGGATCTGCGCGACCACGGTTGCCCAAACGGTATCCGTCATAGGCAATTCCGGCAGCACTCCGCCGACCGCGACCGCGACGACCAGGGCCAGCGGCCTCAACTCGGATCCGGTCGATGCGCAGTGCGATACGCCACCCACCTACTCCTACTACTTCCAGCCGAAGGCATTGGAGGGGACTAGCTGCACGTTCACGATCACCGGCGCCAGCCCGTGCTTCGTCGCGTTTCCGACGCTCAACGACCCGTCGACGCGGCCGGCCGATTCCGCCATCGCCAACTTCACCAATGACCGCGGCGACACGGCCAAGAGCATCGTGCGCGTCGAGCGCGGCCAGATCAATCGCAACATCTACGAACTCGTGACCTTCTACGATCCGGCGGTGGCCTCAGCGCCTTGGGCGACGCAGAAAGGCTGGAACCAGAAGCTGCATTGGAAGTTCGGAGCGGGCGCGTCAACGAGCCGCTTCGAGGAGCCTCCCGCGGTCGGCACCATCTTCGACAACAACGCACTGAGTCGTGGCTTCATGGTTGCTGCTTCGCATCTCACGAACAACGGCTCCAACACCAACAACACGCTGGCGGCCGAGACGGTGATGATGGTGAAGGAGCGCATCATCGAGAACTACGGCGAGATCCGCTACACCATGAGTGACGGCTGCTCGGGCGGCTCGATCATGCAGGACAGCATCTCGTCCGCGTATCCGGGGCTGACGAATGGCGTCCAGGTTACCTGCACCTACCAGGACATGTTCACGCCGTGGATCGAAGTCACAGACTGCGGCCTGGTGCAGGCCAACTACTACGCCACACCCAACGGCGCGGCGCTGAGTACCGCGAAGCGCACGGCCATCAACGGCCAGGTCCAGGGGTTCTGCACGACCTGGACGGGATCCTTCCTGGGCGCGCTCAACCCGAAGACGGCCACCAATTGCGGCACCGGCTTCCCGGCAGCGCTCGTCTATAGCGCGACCAACCCCAATGGTGTTCGCTGCGATACCTACGACCACGACGCGTCGATGTTGGGCACTTTCATCGACACCGACGGGCTCGCCAAGGCGAACACGCCGAGGGACAACATCGGAATTCAATACGGCCTGATCGCACTTCAGACGGGCGCCATCTCCCCCGAGGAGTTCGTCCAACTGAACGAGGGTGCGGGCGGATATGACGCCGATCGGAACTGGGTCCCCAACCGCATGCAGGCAAACCCCGCGGTGTTGCACACCGTGTACACCGGCGGTCTGTTGAGCGACGGCAGGCAGCTCGCCAAGGTGCCGATGATCGATATGCGCGGAAACAATAACGTGAACGGCTGTATCCACGCCAACTGGCGCAGCCTGAGCGTCAGAGGGCGACTCGACCAGGATCACGGTGGCCACGGCAACAACGTTATCTGGGCCACCGGCACGCAAAGCATCACCCCGGGAGCGGCGGTGGTCGCGAAGTCGTTCGTCACCATGGACAAGTGGCTGTCGAACATCGAGAGCGATGCAAGCGCGAATCCGATCGAGGTGAAGATCGTCAACAACAAGCCCGCCGAAGCGGTCGATTTTTGCCTGACCGGCCACGGCGACACGAACGCCGAGTTCGCCGGAGCGATCCCGCTGTTCGATCCGGCCTGCCCGGCAATCCTTACCGGCAAATCGTTGCGTCAGGCTGCCGGCGGGCCGGTGCAGGAAAACATCTTCAAATGCCAATTGAAGCCGCTGAACTTTGCCGATCCTGATTACACGGGCGTCCTGTTCAGCGCCAATCAGCAGAGCAGGTTGCAAGCGGTGTTTCCCACGGGCGTATGCGACTGGACCAAGCCGGGGGTCGCGCAGACACCCGTGAATCCGTGGACCACATTTGCGGCGGGCCCGGGTGGACAGCCCTTGCCACCGCCCCCGACTTCGGTGCCGTTCTAAACCAATAAGCGCTCCTCCAGTTTGCAGGACCCTTACGGCATGCCTTGAACGCCTGAAGGCGGCCCATTGCGGGCCGCCTTTTTTCTGGTGAATTTCCTGTCCGCCGACTGGCGCGCCCCGCGAGCGAGGTGTGGGACCGATCAAAGCGAGGCGTGACGCGCAGCTTGGGCCTACATCGCCGTGCCGAGCTTCACATCGGCGGCGCGCCACGCATGGTCGATGCGCTTTTGCAACGCGCCGGCTTCGCGATGACGGCCCTGCGCGGCGAGCGCCGCCTGAAGGCCGAAGAGCGCATGAGCGTTTTCCGGATTGCGCTCGAGATCCTCGCGGTAGATTTTCTCGGCGGCGCCAAAATCGCGAGCGCGCATCATGGCGGCGCCCAGCGCCTGGCGCGAAGAGAGATACCACGCCGGCGGATCGTCGTGCGCGAGCGCGTCCTCGGCAATTACCGCGTTGCGCAGCCATGTGATCGCGCCCGGGATGTCGCCGCGCACGAACGCGAGGCGGCCTTCGAGGTAGAGCCGCGCGACCGCGATCACGGCGCCCGAATTGTTGTTGCCGAACTCGATATTTTTCGGCAGGCTCTGCGCGTCTTTGAGGAATGTTCCGCGCTCGATCGCCGCGGCCGCAAGCTCGTTTTTCGCTGCGAACGCGAGCGTGCGCGCGAAACGCCAGATCACACCGGTGAGCGGCACCTCGAAGGCCGGCTCCGGCAACGCGAGAATGTCATCCCAGCGCTCGAACTGAATCAGCACCATCGCCGGGGTGACCATGAAGAAGTCGAGCTGCGTGACTTCCCTGATCCACCGTTCGGAATGCGCGTAGAGCTTGTTTGCCGCGGCGATTGCACGCGCCGAGTCGCCCGCAAGCGCGTTGTATACCGCCAGGAAATGCAGGTTGTGGCCGTAGTAGGCGATGCGATAAAAGCTTACTTCGGCGGACTTCGCCAGCGCTTCGTCGGCGCGCACCGCGGCTTCGTTGACGCGTGCCGCTTCGGGATAATTCCCGGTGCGAATGTAGATGTGCGCCGACATGTGCAAGAGATGCCCCGCGGCGGGCGCGAGCTTTTCCAGCCGTTTCGCCGCCGGAAGAGCCTTTTCCGGGTGCTGCGACCCTTCGATGGCGTGGATATAGTAGTGATTTGCGCCGATGTGATCGGGGTGCTGCGCCAGCGCGCGCTCGAGCACGTTCACGATCTCCAGCGTACTCTCCGCAGGCTTTCCGTCGGGCGTCCACCATTTCCACGGTCGCAGATCCATCAGGCTTTCCGCGTAAAGCACGGCGGCGTCGACGTCGCTCGGATAACGGTGCGCGAGGTCTTGCATCGCATTCTTGTATGCGATCTGCAGCGGTTGCTGATCGGCGTCCGCGTTGGCGCTGTAGCGGGTGGCGAGCGCGTCGATATACGCGCGCTCGGCAACCGACGCTCTGGATTTGAGCGTGAGCGCCTTTTGCACCTCCGCGTAGGCCGCCCTGTGCGCATCGGCGTCCATCGGCAGATTGATGTTGGGACCGAGCGAGAGCGCGATCCCCCAGTGCGCCATCGCCAGATCGGGATCGAGCTCCGCCGCACGCTGGAACGATTTGATCGCCACGTCGTGATTGAAGGCGAAGACGAGCTTTAATCCCTGGTCGAAATACGCCTGCGCCTGAGGATTGCGCGTCGATACGCTGTGGTGCAGTGGCCCGAGGCCCGGATCGAGCGCGACCGCCGATAATGGCCCGCCGGATGCGTCCGTGCGATGCTGTTGCGCCGAGGCTGTCGCAGCGAGCGCGAACAACAGCAGCACGAACGTGCGCGGCATGGCTTATACCAATGCGGTGTCGACCGCCGCTGCGTGTCCCCGACTGCCCGGCACGGCGTCGATGAGTCGTGCAAGGCGCCGCCCGATCATGCCGTTGTCGCTATCAAGATGTTTCCCTGGCGCGCAAGCAGAGTGGCGTAGATTTGGCGGCGCACATGCAAAATTATGCGCGAGCGCTCGCGCGGCAGCAAGCGAGGCCTGTCATAACGTCGCGATGCTGGCCCCCGCGTTATCATCACGATTCCCATGAGAGTCAAACCGAAGGTTCCGGAGCCACCTGCGCTCGACACGTTCGCGCTTCTTTCCATGCGGTGGGCCGAGGGATTGACTGCCGAGTTGCGGCGACGCGTGGTGACGGAAACGACCGTGCGCCGAGTGCAATCCGGCAGGTTCGTGTGCCGAAAAGGCGAGCCTGTTGAATACTGGATCGGGGTAATCGAAGGCCTTGTAAAACTTGCCAGCGCCTCGCGCGAAGGCAAGACCATCAGCTTTACCGGAATCCCCGCCGGCGGTTGGTTCGGGGAAGGGTCGTTGCTGAAGAATGAACCGCGCCGTTACGACGCCGTCGCGCTTCGCGACAGCGTCGTAGCGTACATGCCGCGCGACACCTTCACACTGCTGCTCGACAGCAGCGTCGCGTTCAATCGTTTTCTTCTGACTCAGCTAAACGAACGGCTCGGCCAGTTCATCGGAATGGTCGAACACGACCGATTGCTCGGCCCCGAGGGACGGCTGGCGACCGAGCTTGCCGCGCTATTCAACCCACACCTGTATCCCGGCAATCGCTCGATGCTACAAATCTCTCAGGAGGAGCTCGCGCAATTGGTAGGCCTATCGCGTCAGCGTGTCAACAAGGCGCTGAAGCGTCTTGTCGAGGATCAACTCGTCCGCGTCGATTATCGCGGCGTCACGATTCTAGATCTCGAGCGTCTGCGAAGGTACGAAGCATAGAGCGCCCAACCGCGCGAATCAGGTTGACGAGGAGTGGTCCAGTCGGTTCATGTCCCCTCTTGGATTCCATGTTCGGCAGGCTGCGGGCCGCCGTTGGCCATTGCCTGTTGCCGGGCGATCCAGTACGCGGGATATGCCACGCCGTCCACGCCGCCCCCTCCTTCGTGAGACGCGCGATCGAAACACTCGAGCGTGCGGTTCGCCAGCGGGAGGGAGCTTCCATGAACCGTTGCCTCCTGGGCCATATAGCGCAAATCCTTGCGCATCGTGTCGACGTCAAATGCGGCCGCACCTGAAGCATCGCCGTTCATGGCGGCGACGATTTCCGACGCCCTCGTTCGCAGGATCGCTGCACCGATATTCGAATCCGCGAGAAGGTCGATGGCGCGTGCGGCATCCATGGCCGAGCGATCGGTCAGGAGCAAAGCTTCGCCAAGTGCTTGCCAAAAGACCGCCAGCAGCAGATTCGCGGCAAGCTTCATGCGTGCTCCGGCGCCGAGCGGACCGACGTGCTCGATGCGACGGCAAAGCTGCTGGAGCAAGGGCTGCGCGCGCGCGAATGCAGGAGCTTCGCCGCCGGCGAAGCCGACCAGCGCTCCTGATCGCGCCGTGGGTATCGAGCCGCTCACGGGACACTCGATGAAGCTGCCATTGCGGGACGTTATTTCCGGCGCGATCCGGTCGTGAGTACCCGGGCTCACGGTGCTCATATCGATGAACAGACGTCTTTCCACGGGGCCGCTCACGAGCCCGTTGCTGCCGAGGTAGACGCGCTCGACCGCTGCATTGTCGAAAAGAAACGAAATCACCACCTCCGAATCGCTCACCAGCTCGCCGAGCGTCGGGGTCCATCTCGCTCCCGCCTCGCGTGCATCGTGCGCGTTGTCGGCAGTGCGATTCCAAACCTGGACTTCATGGCCGAGCTCGAGCAGCCGCCGCGCGATCGCGGTACCCATGCGTCCTGTCCCCGCAATTCCGATTTTCATGTCGGTCTCCTACGCCGCCAGCGCCGCGTTGTCCCGCGAAGGCGGAGCCATGAATTCGGGACCCACCGGATCCTTCACTGCCTGCCGGAGAATTTCATCGATGCGCCGCTTCGCCTGATCGTCGAGCTGCCATCCCGTCGCGTCGTTCACCGGGTCGAGCTGTGCCGGGCGACGTGCGCCCCATAGGGCGATGGTGTGACCCTGGTCGAGCACCCATCGAACCGCGAGCGCGAGCACGCCCAAGCCATAGCGCTCGCGCGCGTAATGATCGAGCGATGCGACCGCCGACAGGTACTGAGAGAACCGGGGCTCCTGGAACTTGGGATCGTTGCGCCGCAGGTCGTCTCCGTTGAACCGGGTCGTGGCAGTGATCGTCCCCGTGAGGAGGCCACGACACAGCGCGCCATAGCACAGGACCGTGATGTCGTGCTGCGCCGCGTAGGGAAGCACTTCGCTTTCGGCTTCGCGCTCAAAGAGGTTGTAAGGCGGTTGCACGGAGTGGATGGGAGCGACCTCGAGGAATGCGGCCATCTGCGCAGCAGAATAATTCGACACGCCGATCGCGCGGATCTTTCCTTCCTTCAGCAAGCGGGCAAGCGCTGCGGCAGTCTCCTGAATAGGAACGAGCGGATCCGGCCAGTGCAGCTGGTAGAGGTCGATGTGGTCGGTGCGCAAACGCCGCAATGAATCCTCGACCTCCTTTCGGATGCGTGCGGGCGAAGCGTTTCTCCAAACCTTGCCGTCCCGCCATTCGAGCCCGACCTTTGTCGCAATGACTGCGCGCTCACGCAGGCCTCCCGAGAGCGCCATGCCGACGATTTCTTCCGAGCGCCCGAATCCGTACACCGGTGCGGTGTCGATCAGCGTTATTCCGCGCTCCAAGCCTGAGCGGATGGTGCGGATGGACTCGTCGACGTCGCTGTTTCCGCCCCACATCCAGCCGCCAATGGCCCAGGTGCCCAGCGCGATGCGCGAAGCAGTAATCCCGGACGCTCCGATTCGAATCGTCTCCATGGTCTTCATCGTTCCACTGGTCGCCAGCGTCGGCGCCGCGCGAAGTTCATGGGCAGGCCTGTCGCTCGCCTCGAAAGAGGGCGCGATGCTTCCGATGCTTCCGTTGCTGCCGTTCGTGGAATTCTCAAATGCCATAAAAAGCTCCTTGATGGAATGTCGGCCACTCTATATCTCAAGCGAATCATGGCTCGACCCAATGTCCTCCTCGTTTCAATTTTGCATGGCTCGTGTTTCGTCTGAAATGCGGACCGCCGTCCCGCTCGTCGGTGCGCGATGCGATGGACCGCCGGATCCGTTCTCCACTTCATAGCCGGCTGCAATCCAGGCATCCAGGCCTCCAAGCAAGGGGCGAACGTGTGTGTAGCCTAGATCCATCAGTTTCCTCGCGACGGAAGCGGCTCCGGCCTCGTTGGGGCACGTACAGTAGAAAATGATCTCGCGATTCCTCGGCACCTGGTCGAGCCATTGATTCACTTCTGCAAGATCCGCGACCAAGGCATTGGGAATGAAACGACTGTCCCGGTCGCGAGCGAGCGGTGTGCGCAGATCGACGATCACCGGGCGCTGGCCTTCAGCGATCAGCCGGTGCAACTCATCGGCGCCAATCCGCGCCACGCCCAGCCTGTTGTAGAAGCGACGTCGTTGCCACCACCTGGCTGCAATGTATCCGCCAAGCGCCACACCGATCACCGCGATGGCAATAGTTCCGAGCTCTTGCAGATTTCCGAGGAGGTAAGCAATTTCGCGATGGAACAGCATCCCCAAGCCGATCGCGACGCCGGCCCAGATCGCCGCACTCAAGCCATCCAAAAGCGCGAAGGACCAGCCACTGAGCCGCATCGTGCCCGCCATCGCCGGTGAGATCGTCAATAGCCCCGGAACGAATTTCCCCAGTACCAAAGTGAGACCGCCCCAACGGTGGAATAGATGTTCGGATTGGCGCACGCAGGACTCGGGTGAGAGCGACATCTGGCACAGGAGCTTCATTACTCGACGGCCGAATACGCGGCCCACCGTGTACCAGGTTGCGTCGCTGATGGTGCAGGCGATGAACACAACCCCGAATAGCGCCAATGCAGAGATTTTTCCCTCCGCGGCCAACGCGCCGGCCACGATCAGCGTCGGAAGCGCGGGAATCGGCAGGCCCATCTGCTGCATGAGCACGTTCGCGAATACCAGCGCAAGGCCATACTGTGTGATTAAGCCAACCATTGACAGCCAATTTGCTTTTGCGGCGGCTTACGCAGGACTTCCCAGGTCTTCATGAAGGACGCTGTTGATTGACCACGTGGAATACCGACGCTCGCTCGAAATCACCGGGAATGAGGTTCCTGTGGTCCACCGCGCCACTGGGATCAACCCGCATCTGGACCGGCAAGATCGGATATCCGACCAGCGCAAACGCGTGCGCCAGCAGGCTGCAGCAAATGAACCGCGTGGCACTGTTAGCAATCGCGTTCGGCGACGACCGCAAACGCGTCGGCAGCGGCAACAGGTTTCGTCCGAGCGCCAAGGCGTGTGCCAAATCATATTCACTCCCGATTCGGCTTACGACCCAATCGGCAAGCCGGCGTCGATCCATGTCGTTAAGTCCACTGGGCCGCAACACGCGAACCTGCAGCGCGTTGAGCTCGGAGAGCCGTATGGATCTGACGCCTGCCGCAATGTCGGCTTCGACGATGCACGGAGGATCCGGCGTCTCTTCGAGCGGACCCACGTACATCGATACGTGCGACCAAGTCGACCGTGTAAAGCGTTTGACGAGCGCCGCGACACGTGTATTGCCGTCGCTGAGCAGGACATCACCGGGATCAAGTATCGCGGCGAGTGATTGCGGATCGGCGGTTGCTGCAGGACTGTAGCGGTAGACCGGTTGAGCGAGGTATAGCGCCAGCGCGCCAATCAAGCGGGTACGCATTCTGGTAAGCAGCGTCAGTGCGGCCGCGAACCAAGTCAGCTCCCTTATGATCCCCGCTACGTGGAAACGAACGCATCGATCGCCTAGCATCGCAAGCAGGTGGAGGAGGATGCGGCCAACGCCGAAGCGAGCAAGGATCGTCATGTGACCAATTGTGAAAGCGGTCCACGTCGCAACGATGTCGCATGAGAGCGGGATGCTTACAATTGTGATTGTCTTTGAAACTGGGGATCGCGGTCCGCGGGCGGGACGTAGGCGAGTGTCCGCCAACGGGTGTCGCGGCCAGGCCGACGCGGTTTCAGGATCGAGCGAGAGATGGGCGAACGAGCAATAAGTGAGGCTTCACGCCTCTATGCGGTTAGACCGTGGTTCCCTCGAGCGATTTCCAAAGCCCGGTGGAATTGGCGCGCAACACGGTATCCACGTCCGCCGGGCGCACTTCCCATGCGCCGTTGCGGATCTCGTCGTCGAGCTCGTCCGGCGCCCAGAACATCAACCCGACGAAATAGCGAGCATCATTGGGTGTGGTCTCGATGATGCGATCGACGGCCGCTGCATCGATCACCACGACGAGACCTGGCATCGGCGAAAAGAAGTTCCCGTCCTTGTCGGGTGCCTTGCGCGTCACGGCAAAGACAGCGTTCGATAGTATGGGGCCGCCGGCGTATACCGGGTCGGCAACGTTGCGGGTAGACGGTTGTTCCGGAAACAGGGTCTCCAGCTTCACCGGGGTCGGACGATTGATGACGAAGCCCAAGTGCCCACCTTGCGGCAGCGGTGCCGCCAAGATCACCGTCTGCTCGTAGATCGAGCCGGCGAGATGGTTGGAAGCCACCAGGATGACGGCTTGCGACAAATCGACCGCACGCGCCGCGCCCGTCATACCGGCGAACAAGACGACAATGGCTCCGAAAGACTTCAGGCGGCGTCCCAAGCGGTTCATTTGAACCTCCACTCACAGTTAGACCGTGGCTCCACTTTCGGGGCGCAGCGTCACACGTTGATGTCATGGCGGCGTCAGCGAATTACATCCGAAACATTCCCCGGCGACGGTTGGAAATCGAGCCGAGCACTCGCTGGTGCAGATCAATCTGACGATACAATCGAGCGGGCGCTGCGCAACGTTTCCGCACTCCGCCGTAGGCCCTGCTTCTCTTCGTCCGACATGGAGGGCTCGAGGATCCGCTCGACGCCGGCGCGTCCGACGATGCTGGGCAGGGACAGCGTGACGCCGTACGCGGGGTTGAAGGAACCGACCGGGATCACCGCACGCTCGTCGCGCAATACGATCTCCGCTACCCGGGCGCAAACCATGCCGATGCCGTACTGGCTCGCTCCGATGCCTTCGATGATCGCGATATTGGCGAAGCGCACTTCCTGCTCGATGCTTTGCCGGGGGACCTCGGCCACGGGCATGCCTCCGACCCGGGCGGAGGACCACAGAAACACCTGCGAGGTCCCATGCTCTCCCACGACCAGTGCTTCGACGGCGTGGGGATCCACATTGAAGTGGCGAGCCAGGTGGTAGCGAAAGCGCAGGCTGTCCAGGAAGGTTCCGGTACTCATGACGTGCTTGAAGCCGAACGCGCGAACCAGGTCGGCCAGCGGATCGGGCGGATCCGTAACGACCAAGATAACGGCATTCGGCGCCACCCCGAAAACCTGCGGCAGTATGCCGCGGTAGACCTCGACGTTCTTGTCGAGGAGCCGAAGCCTGCCTGCCAGATCGTTTCGGTCGGTCGCGCCGCCGGCTTTCTCGTTCACGCCGGCGGTGATCATGACGAGCGCCGCGCCGGACAGATCCGCGTAGTCGCCGTCATTGATGTCGACCACCGGGGACAGCGCAGCGCCGTAGCGAAGATCCGTTACGACGCCTTTGGCTCGCTTGCGGTCTCTGTTCACCACGACGATCGCGCGCGCGCAGCCGCGCATGACGGTCGCCAGCAGGCAGGCGGCGCCGACCGCGCCGGCGCCGATCACCCCGATCTTCATCGATCGACCGCCTGGATCATTTGCTTCTCTCATCTGGGCGCCCCAGTTTCAGCCTTCCAATACATTCGAGACAAAGAGGTCCACACCCTTTGGTCAAATGAGCACGAGCACTCATCCCAAGGACTTTTGTCGCTCGACTTTAGGTCGCGCGGCGGATTGGATTTGTGCGCACAAATTCAGCTTTGCAACACGCGCCAGAGACACTCCGCGATGTCCTTGCTCTGTAAAGGCTTGCGCAGCACTTCCCGGATTCCGATCGCGCGCGCACGCTCGAGCAATTGCGGACCGCTGTAGCCGCTCATCAGCACGATCGGGATGTCGGACCGCAGCAGTCGAATCTGACGGGCGAGATCGGTGCCGATGAGCTCAGGCATCGTCTCATCGGTCAGGACGATATCGAAGCGCCGCGGCGCCTCGCGGAATGCCTCCAGCGCCGCCGTGCTGGAACTGAACCCGACAGGCTCATAACCGAGCTCGGCCAGGATTTCCTCGGAGAGCGCAACCAGCGGTTTCTCGTCGTCGACGATCATGACCGTTTGCCCATGGCCGTGCGGCAACTCGGCTGTGACCTCAGCCGAACGGACAACCGCTTCGCCGGCAGTCGGTAACCAGATCGTGAAGGTCGTGCCGCGGCCCAGGTCCGTGCGTACGTCGATCGCACCGCCGAGGTCCGCGACGATGCCATGCACCAGCGACAGGCCCAGGCCGGTTCCCTCGCCGGCGCCCCTGGTGGTGAAGAAGGGGTCGAACATCCGATCCAGCACGTCCGGCGGAATGCCACTGCCGGTATCGCCCACGGATAGCCGCACGTAAGTACCCGCGGCGAGGTTGCCATGCGACAGCCTGCGGCTTTGAGCCACGTCCGCGCGATCCAGAACGACCTCGAGCACCCCGCCGTTCTTCATCGCCTGCAAAGCATTCGTGCACAGATTCATCGCCACCTGATGCAGCTGGGTCGCGTCACCGACGATCGCCGCGTCGCCGGCCTCGAGTCGTTTCGTGAGACTCACGCCGGGAGGAAGCGATGCGGCAAGCAGTTCGAGCGTTTCCTCGATCACGCCCTGCACATTGATGGGACCGCGTTCGCCCATACCGCTGCGGCTGAACGCGAGAATACGCTCGACGAGCGCCTTGGCGCGCCCGCCGGCGTGCATCACATTGTCGAGGTAGCGACGCACGGCGCTGCCTTCGGCCGCGGCCTTTTGTGCGAGCTCACCGTAGCCGAGGATCGCGCCGAGGATATTGTTGAAGTCGTGCGCGATCCCGCCCGCGAGCGTGCCCATCGCTTCCAGCTTCTGCGATTGGCGAAGCTGGATTTCGAGCCGCCCCTTCTCCGCCTCCGCGTTCTTGCGCGCGGTGACATCGATCGCCGATCCCGTGAAACGTTGCACCTTGCCGGACGCATCGCGCATGCAGCGTCCGCGCACCTGCAACCAGTGCCACTCGCCATCGGGATGACGGACACGGTATTCCGTCTCGAAACGATCGGACCGTCCCTCGAAATGATCGCGCAACGCGGTTTCTATCCTGGCGACGTCATCGCGGTGAATATCCACCGTAGCCAGCCATGCTTCCCGAGTGGTGACGGGTGCGTCCGCGGCGCGGCCGTGCAGCAGCTTCATTTGCGGCGACATGAACGAGGACCCGTTCTCGAAATTCCAGTCGAAGTGGCCCTCGTTCGCGCCCTCCATTGCCAGCGCGTAGCGCTCCTCACTCTGCCGCAGCGCCCGTTCGCCAACTTCGACGCGCCGGAGCTGGTACACCAGTGCGATGATCGAAGCGGTACCGAGCAGCACCAGAACCAGCGTCCGCGCTCCGACCTGCCAGGCCTCGCCACGCCAGCGTTCCAGCGCGGTGTTCTTGTCACGACTTACCGCGACCACCAGCGGAAAATCGCGAACATTCGCGATGCCGACGAAGCGCGGCTGGCGATCCATCGTGTGTAACACCAAACCGCCGGTCTCCGAGGCCGGCGCGATCATCTCGGGGAATTTCTTACCGACGGTCTGCGGAAACGGCGGTTGGCGAACGAACAGCGTTCCATCGTCGCGCAACAGGTTTATCGCGCTTCCCTGGCCAAGATCGATTGCCTGATAGACGCGCTGAAACTCCTCGAGGTCGACGACCGCTTGCACGACTCCATCGAAGGTTCCATCGCTCTTTTCGAGACGTCGCGCCATCACGATGGCGGGGCGGCGCTCGATTTGGGTGATCAGGGGATCGCTGAGGACCACGCCGAGACCCGGATGGTCCCGGTGGGCGATGAAGTACGGCCGGTCGGATAGCGCAGCATCATCCCCCGGCAGCTCTCGCGATCGAAAGCGCGGTATTCCATGCTCGTCGACGATCCTGACCTCGCGCACCTGCGGCAAGCCGGCCACTCGAGTCACCAGCCTGGCGTCCGCCGCGGTACTCGGTACGGGGCGCTCGTTCGCGTACCATGTAGCCGTCTCGCGCAGCAGCAGGTCCACGAGCCGCAGGCTGCCCTCGGCTTGCTCGGCGAGCGTCTTCGCCATATTCCCGAGCTCGCGATGGGTCGCTGCAATGGCCTCGTGGTATGAGCGCCAGAGATGGTACGCGGAGGAGCCGGCGAACGCGGCGATCACGAGTACGCCGACGATGACGATCCAGAGCCGCAGGCGGGCCGCGCGCGTCGAGCCCGCGAGCAGCGAGCCGGAAGCGGACGCTGGAGACGTCTGCGGGCCGCGTAGGATCAATGTGCAGGGCCGATCACGCCATGGACCGCCGCGAGCAGGTCGCGCCGTATGAACGGCTTGGCGATCACCTGTCGAACGCCAAGCGCTGCGGCGGCGGTGCACGATCCGAAGAGTCCCGGCCGAAACTGGCCGGAGATCGCGATCAAAGGCGTCTCCGGGTACGCGGCTTTGACCGCGCGCAGCCTGTTCGCGCCCTCGTGGCGCGGCATGTACACGTCGACGATCACGAGATCCGCCTTATCCGGAACCTGTGCCTTGCCCGGCGCAGAAGCGCGCACGGAATACCCCTCGGCGCTCAGCCACTCCACGAGGAGCTCTCGCATAAGCTTGTCTTCCTCGATGATGACGATACCCGACGTGATCCGGTCCGGAACGCGTCTTTTCGTTTCTGGTGATTCCATGCGGGCATTTCATCGCTCCGGCACTGCGCTGTCATTTCCAATTCCAGCGCTTGCATTGCAAATGTAAGGGACCCGCGGTTGCGAGCATAGGGGCGGGCGACGATGGTTCGATCGTAAGCGCCCGGGGTTCCGGAAACATCCACAGCGTCGGCACGCAGTTCGGCGTGCTCGACTAATGGCGCCAGCCCGCGCGAGCTGTCGCCACGACCCTCAGTACAGGACTGCGACCGGCGCGTCGAAGACGTAGCCGGCGCCGCGTTCGGTCTTGATGTATTCGGGCTGCGACGGATCCGTCTCGATCTTGCGGCGCAGCCGCAGGATCTGGACGTCGATCGAGCGATCGTAGACTTCCGCGTTGTGCAGGCGTGAAAGATCGAGGAGCTGTTCACGCGAAAGCACCCGCTGTGGCGCGGCGCAGAACGCCTCCAGGAGACTGAATTCGCCGTTGGTCAGATCCACTCGCGTACCGCCGACTCCCGTCAGCCTGCGGGTGCGCAGATTTAATTCCCAACCCGCGAAGCGATACGCGCGCCGCTTTTCATTGCGTGCGGGGAGTACCTCCCTTGCGGTCTGATAGCGGCGGAGGACCGCGCGCACGCGCGCAAGCAACTCGCGCGAGCTGAACGGCTTGGTAATGTAGTCGTCGGCGCCGAGCTCGAGCCCCATCACGCGATCGGCCTCGTCCTTCCGGCCGCTCACGATGATGATCGGGATCTCGGAGGTTTCGCGGAGCTTTTTCGCAAGCTGCATTCCGTCTTCGCCGGCCAGTCGCAAATCGAGGACGACCACGTCGATCGCCTGCTCGGCGAGGACCTTCTCCATCTCCGCCCCCGTCGCGACCGCGGTGACGCGCAGCTCGTTTTCTCCGAGGTAGTCGGCGATGAGCTCTCGCATCGCTACGTCGTCATCAATCGCCAGCACATGGGGTGGCAGGGTTGTCGTAGTCGTCATGATTTGTGGAAGCGAATCAATAGTCTACTCGTGGGATCCTGGGGCCCGCAAGCCGACTGCCGCGCCCGCGCTCCGTGCAGGACGCTCGAGGGCGCGATGCTTTCGTTGTGCCGTTGAAACGAATTTAGCCATGAAGCGACTCCCTTGGCGATGCCGCCACTCGACCGTACGGGCACAACGATGGCGTGGCCCGGTGTCCGGGTCGTTTCGATCAGTCCGGTTCCGATGTCATTTGTAATACGGTGCGTCGATTCGGGCAGTCTCTCCAGCCGCCTTCCGTGACCGATGTGACGCGACCGACGAGGGAGGCTGCTTCATTACGGCTGCAACGCGACGCGGCGGATGTGAAACGCGGTGGACGCACGGCTGGAGCCTAATGGCCACAGGCGTCAAGTTCAATTTGCGATTGGATGCGCCTGGTTAAGTAATCCAACTTCCATTTTAGTAAAGGAGCAATCATGAGCAGCAAGTTCTCACTGGTGAAAAGCATCGCACTGACCGCCGCGCTTGTGGCCGGTGTTTCCGGTATGGCACGCGCCGACGATAGCAGCATGAGTCGATTCGGCGGCGATTCGTATGCCTACTTCAACAATGCCTTCGTCGATAGGGCTCCTTCGGTATGGCGCCAGAGCCATCCGAATGGGGTCTCTGAGCAGCAACTCGAGGCGGAGTCGTCCGAGGGGCTAGCTAACGACTTCGCACATCCCACCTTCGCGAAGACACCTTCGACATGGCGCCAGGCCAATCCAAACGGGCTGTCGGAGCGCGAACTCCAGGCTTTGTCGTCCGAGGGGCCTGCCTGGCACGAGTCTTCGTCACCCATCCATGGGCTGGCGTCGACGAATGGAACTGCCGTCGTTGCAAAGACCGTTACCAAGTGACCGGCCGGCAGATGCTGGTCGAGCCCTCCGGGGGCCGGACTTGGTCCGAGCCCTCGGTTTTTTTTCAACCAGCGAAATAAGGCGATCTGCGCAAGAATTTCAGTAACCGGGCGCAGCACCTCCGGTTGCTTCTCACCAGAACGCCGGCCGCGCTTTCGTCCCAGGACATGGCGACAGCGGGAACGCTACGCAGTTACTTCACGCGCGGCCTCGTAACCGACCTCGCCAATCCGCAGACCGTTCTTTTCTTCGCCAGTATCTTTGCGGTGACGCTCACCCCCGATACGCCGACGTGGGCCAAGGCCGTTTCATGGATCGGTATCGTCGTGACATCGATGCTATGGAGGAGCCTGCTTAGCGTTGCGCTGTCGCACCATCGCGTGCGTCGCGCCTACAAACGCGCGCAAGTGCCGATGGAGCGACTCGTCGGCGTCCCGTTGGGAGCATTCGGCGCACGGCTGCTCATTCGGGGCGTTAGTGAACGCGGAGGCGGATAGCGTCGTCTTGCACCCTCGCCTGCCATCACGTGCGCCGTGTCCGGCAGCCGACCTTGCAGTCTTTCGAGCTCCACCTGCAGCGCTTCAAGCGTTGGATTTCGCGAGCATTCGGTTGTGCTGATGCGCATGCGGGCGCGAGTAACAACAGCACGAGCACAACGCCGATGAAACGCGTGCTATGAATCCATGACCGATGGATTTTCATGGCGACGACTGTCCGAGCGCAAATGCCCTGTGCGGTGAGCAGGGTCAGCAGGCCCAGGACGCCCGCGTTTTTGATTGCAAATTCCATGTTCCTCATTCCACCGCTCTGCATCCAGCATCGCGAGGCAAGCCGCACCGATTGCAAATGAAATGCGGTTAGACCGACGTGAAATGAGTGGGCAGTGAACTATCGTCATCATGGCCGGAACGTCCAACGACCGAACGGTATACGACATGAATTCCGATCTGCTGACGCTTTGTCGAATAGCTATTGCTCCGGCATTGGCCGCCATGGTCCTGGCCGACTGCGGCTCAGCCAAGCCTGCGCCCGCGTCCCCGCCCCCACAAGTTTCGGTGGTGACAGTGCATCGGGGCAGCGTGCCGATAAGCACCGAGCTTCCGGGGCGCACCTCCGCGTACCTCGTGGCGCAGGTACGCGCCCGCGTCGACGGCATCGTGCTGAAGCGCGATTTCAAGGAAGGCGGCGAGGTCAAGACCGGACAGCGGCTCTACCAGATCGATCCCGCGCCCTACATTGCCGCACTGAACAGCGCCCAGGCTTCCCTGCAGAAGGCGGAAGCCAATCTTCTATCGATGACTGCGCAGGCCGAGCGCTTCAAGGTGCTGGTCGCCGCCAACGCGGTCAGCAAGCAGGACTACGACAACGCCGTCTCCACGCAAGGACAGGCTGCCGCCGACGTTGCGACCGGCAAGGCGGCAGTGGCGATGGCCCAGATCAACCTCGGTTACACCAACGTGGTATCGCCGATCACCGGTCGCAGCGGCCTGTCGCTGGTCACCGAGGGCGCCTACGTGCAGGTGAGCGCGGCGACGCTCATGACGACCGTGCAGCAGATCGACCCCGTGTACGTGGACCTCACCCAGTCGAGCGTCGAGGGTTTGCAGTTGCGGCGCGACATTGCTTCCGGTCAGTTGAAGCTGAATGGTCCCGATCAAGCGAAAGTTACGCTGCTTCTTGAAGACGGAACGCAATATCCGGCGACGGGCTCCTTGCAGTTCACCGACATCACGGTCGACCAGGGGACCGGCTCGGTGACCGTGCGGGCGATCTTTCCCAATCCGCGTTTTGTGCTGCTGCCCGGCATGTTCGTGCGCGCACGCATCGAAGAAGGCGTCAACGAAAACGCCATCCTGGTGCCGCAAGTCGGCGTGACCCACGACCCGAAGGGACAGGCGACCGCGCTGGTGGTCGGCCCCGATAGCAAGGTCACCGTGCATACGCTGCAGCTGAGAGGCACCAGCGGCAACCAGTGGATTGTCGAAAGCGGCCTCGAGGATGGCGATCGCGTCATCGTTGCCGGCGTGCAGAAGGTGCAGCCTGGAGCAGTGGTACAGGCGGTCGAGTCGCAGACGGCAACCACCGCAGCAACGCCGTCCGTGCCTATTCCGACGAAGGCAACCGCCGCTGCAACGCCGTCCGCGCCTAAGACGGTGGCGGCCGCCGGCGAAGCCGCGCAGCCGCCTCCGGGCACGCCGGCCGCTCAGGCCAAGTAAGAGTCCAAATAAGGGAGGAATCCGTCATGGCCAAGTTCTTTATCGACCGTCCGATCTTCGCGATCGTCATCGCGCTCCTGGTTATGCTCGTGGGAGCATTGTCGATTCTCTCGATGCCGATCGAGCAGTATCCGACCATCGCGCCGCCGTCGATCCAGATCACCTCGACCTATCCTGGCGCCTCCGCAGAGACGGTCGAAAACACCGTCGTGCAGGTGATCGAGCAGCAGATGAGCGGGCTCAACAACCTGCTCTATCTATCGTCCAATGCCGACGACTCCGGCACCGCGACCACGACGCTGACCTTCGCGGCGGGGACCAATCCCGACATCGCGCAGGTGCAGGTGCAGAACAAGCTGCAGCTTGCGACGCCGCTGCTGCCCGCGCAGGTACAGCAAGCCGGCATCCGGGTCACCCAATCGAGCAACGGATATCTGCTGATCGCGGGCTTCGTGTCGAGCGACAACAGCATGTCGAAGTTCGACATTGCCAACTACATTGTCTCGCATTTGCAGGATCCGTTGAGCCGGATCAATGGGGTGGGCAACTTCAACGTCTTCGGCACGCAGTATGCGATGCGCATCTGGCTCGACACCGACAAGCTCAACAGCTTCGCATTGACGCCCGTCGATGTGACCACGGCCATCCAGAACCAGAACGTTCAGGTCGCCGGCGGCCAGCTCGGCGGGACCCCGGCGCCGCCAACGCAGCGGCTGACCGCGACGATCACCGAAGCGACGCTGCTGCGCACGCCAGCCGAGTTCGGCGACATTCTGCTGAAGGTCAACACCGATGGGTCACAGGTGCGGCTGCGCGACGTCGCCAGTATCGCCCTTGGCGCCGAGACCTACTTCATCGACACCAAGTATAACGGGCAGCCGGCGTCCGGGATCGGCATCCAGCTCGCGCCGGGCGCAAATGCGCTTGCCACAGCAACCGCGGTGCGTGCCAAGATCGACGAGCTTGCGCCGTATTTTCCGCACGGATTGAAAGTCGTGTATCCGTACGACATTACGCCGTTCGTGAAGATTTCGATCACGGAAGTCGTGAAAACGCTGTTTGAGGGCATCTTATTGGTCTTCCTGGTGATGTACCTCTTCCTGCAGAACGTGCGTGCCACCTTGATCCCGACGATCGCGGTGCCGGTCGTTCTCCTCGGGGCGTTCGGGATCATGAGAGCGTTCGGATTCACGATCAACACGCTGTCGATGTTCGGCTTGGTTCTTGCGATCGGGTTGCTGGTCGACGATGCGATCGTCGTCGTGGAGAACGTCGAGCGCGTGATGGCCGAGGAAGGGTTGTCGCCAATCGAGGCAACGCGCAGGGCGATGGGGCAGATCACCGGCGCGCTGGTCGGCGTCGCCGTGGTGCTGAGCGCCGTGTTCGTCCCCATGGCTTTCTCCGGCGGCTCGGTGGGAGCCATCTACCGCCAGTTCTCGCTCACCATCGTCTCCGCGATGCTGCTCTCGGTGTTCGTAGCGTTGTCGCTTACACCCGCACTGTGCGCCACGATATTGAAGCCAGTGAGAAAAGGAGAAGAGACACCGAAAAAAGGCTTCTTCGGCGCGTTCAATCGCGGATTCGAGCGCGGACGGGACAAGTACATCGGCGGCGTGCGCCACGTGAACAATCGCTTTGTTCGTTGGCTGCTGATCTACGGCGCACTGGTCGTCGCCGTCGGCGTACTGTTCGTGCGGTTGCCGACGGGCTTTCTACCGACGGAGGATCAGGGTATCGCGTACATCCAGTTGCAGGCGCCGCCGGGAGCGACGCAGGGCCTGACGTGGAACGCGCTCGACGACGTGTCGAACTACCTGCTGCACGAAGAAGGGGACGCGGTCGACGGCACGTTGGAGGTCAACGGTTTGAATTTCGCGGGGCGCGGACAAAGCCAGGGCCTGATCTTCGTGCGTTTCAAGGACTGGTCGGTGCGAAAACGCGCCGACCTCAAGGTGCAGGCGGTTCTGGCTCGTACGGCCAAGCACTTCGCTTCGTACCAGGATGCGGTCATCGTACCGATCAATCCCCCGTCGATTCCCGCGCTCGGTACGGCGTCGGGGTTCGATATGGAGCTCGAGGATCGAGGCGGTCTTGGGCACGACAAGCTCATCCAGGCGCGTGATCAGCTGCTCGGTATGGCAAAGCAGGATCCGAATCTGGCGCTTGTACGGCCCAACGGGCTGAACGACAACCCGACTTACAAGATCGACATAGACCGGCAGAAGGCAAGCGCTTTCGGCGTCAACTTGAGCGACGTCGACCAGACGTTCTCGATCGCCTGGGGCTCCAAGTACGTCAACAACTTCCTCGATACCGATGGCCGCATCAAGAAGGTCTACGTCCAGGCCGATGCCCCGTTCCGGATGAACCCGGAAGACCTGAGGTCGTTATTCGTGCGCAATACCAAAGGCAGCATGGTGCCGTTTTCGTCGTTCGCGGCGGGCTCGTGGAGCTACGGCTCGCCGAAGCTCGAGCGCTACAACGGCGTGTCATCGGTGGAGATTCAGGGGCAAGCCGCACCGGGACAAAGCACGGGACAGGCAATAGCCGAGATGCAGAAGCTGGCGCAGAAGCTGCCATCGGGCATTGGCTATGAGTGGACCGGCGTCTCGCTGCAGGAGCAACAGTCGGGGTCGCAGGCGCCCCTGCTGTACGGGCTTTCGATTCTCGTCGTTTTCTTAAGCCTCGCGGCGCTGTACGAGAGCTGGACCGTGCCGATTTCGGTGATCATGGTGGTGCCGCTCGGGATTCTTGGCGCGCTCGCCGCGGCGTCCGCGCTCCACCTGGAAAACGATGTCTTTTTCCAGGTCGGCCTGCTGACCACGATTGGGTTGTCCTCGAAGAACGCCATCCTGATCGTCGAGTTCGCGCGCGACCTCGAGGCCCAGGGCAAGTCGGCGATCGACGCGGCGATCGAAGCGGCGCACTTGCGGTTGCGGCCGATCCTGATGACTTCGCTCGCCTTCGTCCTTGGTGTGCTGCCGCTCGCCATCGCCAGCGGCGCCGGGTCGGGTAGCGAGAACGCGGTTGGCCGCGGCGTCATCGGAGGAATGTTGACCGCCACGTTCCTTGCTCCATTTCTCATTCCGATGTTCTTCCTGGTGATCACCGAAAAGGTGTTTAAGCCGAAGCACGCTGCGCCGCCGGCGTCATCCGGAACCTCCGCGCCCGAGTCTGTCGTGGGGACGGCAACATGAAACGAGACGGTTGCCTGAACCCAGTGAGCGGCGGCAAAACCAGACGCCGGGGCCTTGCGCTCGTTGCTGTCGCAGCGCTGACAGCCAGTTGCTCGCTCCAGCCGGTGTACGAGCGACCCGCTGCACCGGTGGCCACGACGTACCCGACCGGCGACGCGTACAAGTCGTCGACCAGCGGATCGGGTAACCCGGTGTCGCCGGCGGTCGATATCGGCTGGCGCGATTTCCTGACCGATCCGAGGCTTCAGCGATTGGTCGAGATCGCGCTTGCGAACAATCTGGACTTGCGGGTCGCCGCGCTCAACGTGGCGCAGACGCAGGCGCAATACCGGATCCAGCGCTCCGCACTGTTTCCGCAGGTCGGGGCATTCGCCGGTGGGTCGTCTACGCGCACGCCTGGGAGTCTTACGACCACGGGCAATGCGCTCGTGGCACACGACTATTCCGTCGGCGTGTCCGCCTCCTGGGAGATCGACTTCTTCGGCCGCTTGCAAAGCCTGAACGACCAGGCCTTGCAGCAATACTTCGCCACGGCCCAGGCGCGCAAGGCGGCGCAGATCCTGCTCGTCTCCCAGGTTGCGGACCAGTACCTGACACTACTCGCCGACGACGAACTTCTCGCGGTGACGCAACGAACGCTCGAGACGGCGCAGGCGTCGTACAAGCTCGCGTTGCTGCAATTCCAGACCGGCACCGGAACCGAGCTGTCGGTGCGTCAGGCGGAAACCGTCGTCGAGCAGGCGAACGCAAATCATGCGGCACAGGCGCGCGGGCGCGCGCAAGCCGAGAACGCGTTGGTCCTGCTCCTCGGTCAGCCGCTCCCTGCGGATCTGCCGCCGCCGGTTCCGCTGAATTCGCAAACGCTTCTCGCCGATATCCCGGCGGACCTCCCGTCCGACCTCCTTACGCGGCGCCCGGACATCATGCAGGCCGAGGCGACGCTGCGCGGCGCGAACGCCAACATCGGCGCGGCGCGCGCCGCATTCTTTCCAACGATCAGCCTGACCGGCAGCCTGGGGACGGCGAGCTCCGCGCTCTCGGGATTGTTCAAGGCGGGTTCACTGGCGTGGAGCTTCCTGCCCTCGATCACCATGCCGATCTTCGAGGCCGGCAAGCTGCAGGCGAGCCTCGATGTGGCGACCGTGCAAAAGGACATCAACGTCGCCCAGTACCAAAAGACGATCCAGACGGCGTTTCGCGAAGTGGCGGACGGACTCGCGGCGCGCGGCACCTACGACGACGAGGTCGCGTCGCTGGAACGCTTCACCGCCGCCCAGCAGAGCTCGCTCGACTTGTCGGACCTTCGGTTCCGGAGCGGCGTAGACAATTACCTCACCGTCCTTACCGCACAAACCGGTTTGTACAGCGCCCAGCTCACGCTGGTACAGGCGCGCCTGGCGCGCCTCACCAACCTGGTCGACCTGTACCAATTCCTCGGCGGCGGATGGATCGAACACACGGGCGACGCGCCGCCTCCAGCCGAGGATATCGGGTCCATCGCGCCGGCGAGGCCGGCTTGGTCGCCCTGGGATGTCTTCCGAATCGGCAAACACGAAAGCCAGACGGCAACTCATTAGGCAACAGCATTTGCGATGGTAAGCACCGCCAGGCGTGCGAGGGCGTTCCGTGCGCAAGGGCCCGATCGCACCGAGCAATGCTACCGGCTCCCACTGAGGAAGGAGGAACCCTTGAAAGCGCGCTACGCGTGGCTGGCAGGTAGCACAGCCGTGATCGTGCTGGTCGCGGCGGCAGCGGCACTTCGTTCCGGAGAAGGAGACCGCCCAACCGACAAGGATCGGATTCCCGCCGCGGCTCGAGAGGAGATCACATCTGTAGTACTGGAAATCGACCGCATCGAGGCCGAAGCGCTCGACCGAGCACGGTCGGCATCGTTGGACCGCTTTCAGCAAGTCACGCTGCTCGGCAAGCTAATCTTCTACGATCAAGAGCTTTCAGTGATGAGGAACGAGTCTTGTGCCTTCTGTCACATGCCGGAGGCCGGCTTCACCGGACCGGTCAGCACTCTCAACCAGACCACTGTGGCCTACCCTGGCTCCGTTCGGACTCGCTTCAGCGCACGAAAGCCTCAATCGCATACCTACGCGAGTTTCTCGCCGGTTCTCCACTACAACCCGGCACAAGGTGATTTTGTCGGCGGCCAGTTCTGGGACATGCGCGCCACAGGGCTGCGCCTGGACAGCGCGCTCGCCGAGCAGGCACAAGGTCCTCCACTCGACCCGGTGGAGATGGGCCTTATCGACCCCGCGTGCGTGGTGTATCGAATGTCCCAGCGCCCTTACCGTTCCATGGCCGAAAGGCTTTGGGGCGCGCAATCATTCGCGGTGCGTTGGCCGGCGAACGCAAAGGAGGTGTGCGATCGTCCGGGTCCGGCGCCGGATGTAGAACCGTTGCCGCTTCATCTCGGCGATGTCGACCGGGGAATCGCACTTGCCACCTTTGATCGAATCGCGGAAGCGATCGCCGCCTTCGAAGGGTCGCCCGAGGTGAGCCCCTTCTCTGCGAAGTACGACTATGTCATCGCCGGGAAAGCGGAATTTACGCCCGAGGAAAAGGCTGGTTACGAATTGTTCCGGAGCAAAGCCACGCACTGCAACGAATGCCACAGGGACGGAGGACCGGGTGAGGAGCCGTTATTCACCGATTTTACTGCGTCCAACCTGGGCTTGCCGCCAAACCCGGCCCTGCCTTTCTATAAAGAGAACGCCCGCGACCAATTCGGCTACACGGCCAACCCGGACGGTACCAAATACATCGATCCGGGAGTGGGCGGGTTCCTCGCCGGCCCGCAGAATCCCAATCGCCAGTGGGCAGCGATGGCCAACTCTTTTCTCGGGAAATACAAGACTCCGACGCTGCGGAATGTGGACAAGCGCCCGCGTGCCGAGTTCGTGAAAGCTTACATGCACAATGGATACCTCAAGTCGCTCAAGGAGGTAGTCCATTTCTATAACACCCGCGACGCGCTGCCGAGGTGCAAACCAGGAGATCGTGGCGAGAAAGTAACGTGCTGGCCGGCGCCCGAGAATCCGGACACGATCAATCGAAAGCAACTCGGCGATTTGAAACTGAGTGCCCAGCAGGAGGACCTGCTGGTGGCATTTCTCAAGACCCTCACCGACGGCTACGCGCCTCCGGAAAAGTAGTCAGACTCAGGCGATATCCGCGTCAATTATGCCGCCAGCGCGAGACCTCGCCGCGGCCTGGATCATCGTCGCATGCCCACGCTCCTCGGACGAGCGCGCAGACGCGTTGGCGTCGCAGCGGGTGGTCCGATGCGCTCAGGGAGCGGCACTACCCGCCCGGAAGAAATCCCGGCATGATCTCGAACGAGCGGTAGCTGGACACCCGCCCGCATCGGGCGGTTTGTGCTAGGAATATTCGCTCACGCGTGCAGTGATCTGATTCAGAATTCGCGCACCACAACGCCTGCCACCTCCCCATACGCTTCGGCGATTAACCTGCAGTGGCTCGATCGGTAACCGCGATCATCGCGACATTCCTGCTATCGATGGGGCCCTGCGCCACTGCCAGAGCAGATACGCCCGCCGAAACCGACCAAACTGGCTCGCTTCAGGGGATAACGCCGGCGCTTGTGTATAACGGCGCCGGATTCACAAATCTCCGGGGTGGCATACGAACTGGCGGCACCTACACCGGGAACTTGAACCTGCAGCTGACGGTCGATGGCGCGTCCCTGCTCGGCTGGAAGGACACGCTTTTCTATTTCGACGGGCTGTGGATACACGGCGGACAACCGAGCAACTTCACCGGCGATGCGCAGGGTGTAAGCAACATCTCCGCACCGTCCGCGGTCAAGCTGTATGAGGCGTGGGTACAGAGAAATATTCTCGACAACCAATTTTCGACACTTGTTGGACTCTATGACCTGAGCACCGAGTTTTACCATCTCCAGTCAGCGGGTCTGTTCCTGAACAGCTCGCCTGGCATGGGCCCGGAGTTCGCCCTAAGCGGCGTGGAAGGTCCGTCCATTTTCCCCAGTACGTCCGTCGGAGCGCGCTTCGCGTACAAGCCGGCGCGAGGGGTTGTCCTGCGGACGGCGATTCTGGATGGAGTGCCGGTAGATCGACCCAGCGGCGGTCGTGGCATCTTCAAGCGCGGCGATGGCATTCTGATCGCGTCGGAAGCCGATTTTCTCGATCGACCGCCCCCGTCGGATCGCCCGCTCAGCGGTCGATTCCGGATTGGCAGGCAAGCGATGCTGCCACCCTACGACGAAAAGCTTGCCATCGGAGGATGGTATTACAGCGCCACATTCGAGGACCTCGTGGACCTCGAGCCGAACGGCCAACCGGTACGACATCATGGCAGCAGCGGATTCTATGGTTTAGTGGATCGAGTCCTCTACAAAGAGCCTGGCCATCCGGAAAAGAGAATTGCCGGATTCCTGCAAGTTGGGTACGGCGATATTCGCGTCGACCGTTTTGGATCCTACGTCGGCGCAGGCTTGACCGCCGTCGGCGTCGTCTCAGGGCGCGACAGCGACGAGCTGGGACTCGCGCTCGCGTATGCCCGCAATGGCTCGCACTACATGAGCTCGCAACGCCTGCAGGGAATTCCGGTGACAAGCGCCGAAAAGGCGATCGAGATCACCTACCTGATGCAGCTTACCAAGTGGCTCGCCGTGCAACCCGATCTGCAATACATCATCCGCCCGAACACCGACCCGACGATTCCGAACGCGCTCGCTTTTCAGCTTCGCTTCGAGATCGCGTTCTGAGTTGGCTGCGCAACATCCATCGGTGCGAGCTTGGCAGCCGAAGTAACGGGCTGTTCGCAATAATTCAATTCCGAGCATTGAAGTGACGACGCGAGGACGGGTGCTGCCGCGCTCAGGAAAGCGACACGCCGATCAGCGCCCCAGTGGCATAGGTGACGGCTGCAGCTACCCCTCCGATCGCGACCTGCCGTGTCGCCGAGTACACCGGCCCTCTGCCGCTGAAAAGCGAGGTGGCGAGACCGGTCGCCCCCAAGGCTGCGGCACTGAGCGCCAAGCTCCATGCCATGCCGGTCGTTCCCACGGCGAAGAAAAACGGAACGACCGGGAAGAACGCCCCCAGCGCAAAGAAGGCGAACGAGAACGCGGCGGCGCTCCATGGGTTGCCGCCCAGCTCGGCAGGATCGATGCCGAGCTCTTCGCGAGCCAGTGTATCCAACGCGGCACGCTTGTCTCGCATGAGATCGGTTGCGACGCGTTGCGCTTCTTCGCGTGGCAACCCTTTCGCCTGGAAGATGAGCGCCAGCTCCTTGCGCTCGGCGTCCGGTGACTGCTCGAGTTCCTCCTCCTCCTGGTCAATCTGGGAGCGCGCGAACTCCCGTGCGTTGGTCACCGACAGCCATTCGCCCAGCGCCATGGAAACCGCCCCGGCGACAAGCCCGGCAAGACCGGTAAGCAGGATGGTTTGCGAGGCCTGTCCTGCACCGGCCACGCCCATGACGAGACAGAGGTTCGACACCAGCCCATCGTTCGCGCCAAGCACCGCGGCGCGCAGGTCGTTCCCACTGCCGCGGCGATGCCAGGGCTCTGCCTTGGCAATGTCGGCGCCGATCATGCCGCTGGTGTTAGTTGTCGCCGCCGCCTGGATCACCGCCGCGTGGCCGCGTTCCTCGGACGAGAGCGGTAACGCATCCGCCTGGCCGGAATACTTGTCGCGGTCGGCAAACTCCGTGGCAGCGATTGCGGGCAGCACGAAGCGCGGGCCGAACCGTTGTGCAAGGCGTGCCAGGATGCGCGTGCGCAACGACGGCGTGAATCGCTCGGCATCAACGCCGGCGGCAGTGAGTTTCTCGCGCCACAATTGCGCGTGCCCGGCTTCGGCTTGCGACAGCTGCAGGAAAAGGTCTTTGCGGATCGGGTCGATCTCGGCCCCAGCCAATGCCGCGTACAGCGCCGCTCCATCCAGCTCTTCGCGGAGATTCTTCTCGTAGCGCGCAATGTCTGGGTGCATCGGTATCTCTAACGCCAACGAGCCGGCACCATCGAGAGGAAAACACCATCGTGCAGGAAAAAATGATGGAACAGCGCCGCAACTGCATGAAGCCCGGCGACCCAAAGGATAATGTCCCCCAATGTAGTGTGCAGCGCAGCCAACGAAAGCCCGAGCTCATGCACCGGCGACAGCATCGGGTCGATGTTCCCGAAACCCCAAAGCGTGAGCGGATGCCCTTCCAGCCACGCGCCGACAATAGCGGAAACCGGAGTCGCAATCAGAAGACCATAGAGCAGCAGATGGACGAGTTTGGCGGAATATCTCATCCACGGCTTCATCGGCGGATCCTCTGGCGCGGTATCCACCAAGCGCCACAGGAGCCTGACGAGTACGAGAACAAACACGGCGAGACCCAATGTCTCGTGGGTCTGCCGCGTGAAGTCAAGCGCGGACGAATATACCCGCTGCTCGGATCCGCCCGGACCCATGAAATAGGCCGCCATGACCAGAAGAGCCGTGAGCCAGTGTAATGCTTGCGCCACCGGGCCATAGCGAAAACGCGTGCTAAGCAAATGCATGGTCACGCTCCAGCGGTCCGCAAAATCATGATAGGCCAAGTGCGCGCAAGCGAATGCTCGCGTTGCAAGCACGTTGCAACAATGAAGCGTAGCTCGCCCCTTTTTTGCTGCCCACAAAAAAACCCGGCGGCCGAATGCTAAATCCGGCCCCCGGTGATTCGACCAACATCAGTTAGCCGAAGTGGCGCGGCCCGCATGCGAGACATGGAAACGCCTCGCGATCCGCGCCCCTGACGGCTCACTTGACGGTGCTCGTCGCAATGACAGGTCTATTCGTCGACGCCAGCGCAGTGGTAGCCGACCGACTCGTCGAATGCCACGCCGGCCCCTCGGATGACAAGGCCTGCAATTGAAGCTCCGAGAGCCCACGCGGATTGGCCTGACGCCATTCCGAAGCTGACTTGTCGAAGGTAGGCCGTTGGAAGGTGCTGGCGAGCGCCTCCGATGACAGCGCCTCGAGCTGCTGCTCCGGAACCCCATTCGGATTGGCCTGGCGCCATGTCGACGGGGCCTTATCGACGACGGCATTATTGAAGTAGGCATACGAATCGCCGCCAAATCGACTCATGCTGCTGTCGTCGGCGCGTGCGATACCTGAAACACCGGCCGCAAGCGCAACGGCCACTACTATGCTTTTCATCATCGAAACTTTGCTGTTCATGACTGCTCCTTTGGAAGTGTGGTTAATTCGGCGAAGATCATCGACCGATGAACTTGTCGCCTATGGTCATTAGACTCCCGCCGGGTTGCCACCGCGTTTCGCCCCGGGCATCTCGCGTTGCAGCTGTAATGGGAACGTCGCCGCATGACCGCTATCGCATGTCTACCGATTGTCGTCGTCAACGGACGCCAGAACATTTCCATTCCTTCGCGTCACGTTGAACGCGACCGCCGTTCCCCGAACATCGGTCTGCTCCGGCAGGCCACCGGCAAAACACATTAGTGCCATGACCAGGACGCCGGCGCACCCGCCTCCGATAAATGCCGCCAACACCCACCAGAAAGAAACCATCGGGTCGCCTCTTACAAGTTCCTGGAGCCAATACCGGCTTGCTTATTCGGCCGGATGCCAGGTCGCATCGGAGTTGTACTCGGTCATGCCCTTGGCGACTCGGCCCGTGTTCGGGCCGAGGTCCTTTTCATACACAACGTCATCCTGATTGACGAGATAGGTCATCGCGTCCATTAACCGGCACTCCGCTGGATAAGCCAGAAATGCGAATCCGTCGCCGGTCGTTTTGCGATCGGAGATTTGGCTCGCGACGCCGGCGCCGTATGACGGCGGCGCACCGATTTGCTACCGAGTCGACTCGGCCTGCAATTCACGCTCCGATACCCCATTCGGATGCGCCTTACGCCATTCCGAAGCTGACTTGTCGAAGGTGGGCCGTTGGAAGTCGTTGGAGAGCGCCTCCGATGACAGCGACTCGAGTTGACGCTCCGGGAGCCCCTTCGGATTGGCCTGGCGCCAGGCCGACGACGTCTTGTCGAAGACGGGCTTGTCGCCCCGTGGCAGGGTGCCCCTATTGAAGTAGGCATACGAATCGCCGGTGAACGGATTCAAGCTGCTGTCGTCGGCGCGTGCGATACCTGAAACACCGGCCACAAGCGCAACGGCCACTACTATGCTTTTCACCATCGAGACTTTGCTGTTCATGACTGCTCCTTTGGACGTTCATCGCTAATTCGGCGGAGATCATCGACCGATGAACTTGTCGCCTGCGCCAATTGCGCTCCCGCCGGATTGCCACCGCGTGTCATCTCCTGTGCATCTGTGTTGCAGCTGTAACAGGGACGTCGGCGCATGACGGCGACCGACGGCGAGCGCCTTGGCGCATCGGTCCTCGGCCATCGCCGTGTCACTTGCAATATGCGTCCTTACAATTGTCATTTGCGAACCATGCGCGACGTGCACAATGCAAGCATGCCGGATCGGCATTTTGTTCCGATCCAAGGAAATCACCGGGAAAAGCAATGCGTATGTGGACTGCAAACGATCGACGCGAGAGGCAAACCGGCCAAAAGCCGTGGCGCGGCGTGATCCTTTTCGCTTTGGCATTATTCTTCGCACTGTCTTACGTCGAGCTCGGGCTGATCGTGCGCGTTCCCGACTCCATGGCGGCGGAGTACTTCGCCCTGGCGAACGATCTGGCCCCGGTATTGCACGAAGAGGTGCACGACACGCCGGCGAAGAGCTCCGACACGCCTGACAGGCGCACGTTGATCCCGGCTGGTTCGTCGGCAGCGCGGGCACAGTGATGGCCTCGCGCGCTTCACGTCGATATCAACGCTATCTTGGCACCGGTGTTGGCGTTAATCGGATGGATCGCAATTTCGAGCTGCCGATTGTCTTCATCCTCGAAAGCATGGAGCGCAGGGACCTGACCATACGGATTTCAACATGATTTCGTTGACTACCGCCGCTCCCGCAGTGGGTGCCGCCTTCGTCGCTTCGCTGGTCGAAGTGGTCGAAGCATTCACTATCGTGCTCGCCGCCGGGACGCTTCGCGGTTGGCGCGGCGCGGTCGCAGGCACCGCAGCCGGACTGGCGGCGCTCGCGTTGATCGTGGTCGGGTTGGGACCGCTTCTCGACCAGGTTCCGCTCCACTCGCTTCAGCTCATTATCGGCGTGTTGCTTTTGCTGTTCGGCATGGGCTGGCTGCGCAAGGCGGTGTTGCGCGCAGCGGGAATCATTGCGCTCCACGACGAGAACGCCGCGTTTGCCGCCGAAACGGCAAACTTGAGCGATACGTCCGCACCGCGTCGCAGAGGGTTCGATTGGCTCGGCGGTGTCATGGCATTCAAGGCTGTGCTGCTCGAGGGCCTCGAAGTCGTGTTCATCGTGATCGCCGTCGGCGCGGGCCGCGGCCTGATGCTTCCGGCATCGCTCGGCGCATTGGCCGCCTGCATCGTGGTGCTCGCCATTGGCGCGGTCGTGCATCGTCCGCTTGCGCGCGTACCCGAGAACACGCTCAAGTTCGCCGTGGGCGTCATCCTCTGCGCATTCGGAATCTTCTGGACCGGCGAGGGTCTGGGAATCGCGTGGCCGGGTGGTGACCTGACGATCCTCTTCTTCGGTGCCGCGTTTCTCCTCGTCGGCCTGGGCGCCGTAGCAGTTCTTCGACAACCCAGCGGAGTGATCGCGCGATGAATATCCTGCGCGAGGTGGCGAGCACGTTGCTCAAGATGTTCGTCGGCGACGCATGGCTGACGCTCGGCATTCTGAGCGTCGTGTCGCTGACCGGCTTGCTGACGAGCTCCGGTGCCGTGCGGCCGCTGTTCGGCGGCGCCATCCTGTTTCTCGGTTGTATCGCCGTGCTGGTGGCGAGCGTCGCCGTCTACGGCCGGCGACATCGCGGTCTCTGAGGTCAATATCAGGCATTGTCGATTTGATCGTGCCCACACGAAGGATTTCAGGTCATGGATCTCCAGCTACGCGACAAACTCGCCCTCGTGAGCGGTTCCACCAAGGGCATCGGCCTCGCCATCGCGACCGCCCTGGCAATGGAGGGCGCGCGAGTGATCGTCAACGGCCGATCCGAGTCGTCCGTTTCAGCGGCGCTCGCGCAGATTCATCAACGGGTGCCCGAGGCCGCCCTCCAGGGCTTTCCCGGCGACCTCGCTGCCGCAGCCGCAGCCGCCCAGTTGGTGACGCGCTTCCCCGCGGTGGACATTCTGGTGAACAACCTGGGCATCTTCGAGCCGAAGCCGTTCGAGGAAATCCCGGACCAGGATTGGCAGCGTTTCTTCGACGTCAACGTGCTGAGCGGCGTTCGCCTCTCCCGTGCCTATCTGCCCGGCATGAAGCAGCGCAATTGGGGCCGCGTCGTCTTCATCAGCAGCGAAAGCGCGATTCAGATCCCCGTCGAGATGATCCATTACGGGATGACCAAGACGGCGCAGCTCGCCGTATCGCGCGGGATGGCCGAGACGTGCGCCGGCACAGGGGTCACCGTGAACGCGGTGTTGCCCGGGCCTACGAGGTCCGCCGGTGTGGACGAGTTCGTCGCGAAGCTAAGCGGCGGTCGTCCGTTCGCGGAGTTCGAGAAGGAGTTCTTCCAGAACGTCCGCCCAACCTCTCTCCTCAGGCGATTTGCCACGACCGACGAGGTCGCGAGCCTCGTTGCATACGTGTGCAGCCCCCTGGCCTCCGCCACGAACGGCGCGGCACTGCGCGTCGATGGAGGGGTTGTGCGTACCTGCTTCTGAGAGGGCTCTGTGAGGCCTGTGCCGCAGCGCCCAGATCACCGTGCCGGACTCACCGCCCCTGTCGGCTGGACGATTCGGCGCAAGGCAGAGCGCCCTTGTCGTTTGCCGGCCATGTCATTCGCTACCAAACGCGTTTCATCTGCAATGGAAGTCGCGTTCCTCGTAATTCGCACGCAACCATGCTGGCGCAGATTGAGGTCATGGAGAGTCAGCAATAGGGTTCGCCCAAACGATTGTTCTACCGGAGGCACCATGAACCGACCGCATGTCCTTGATTCTAGCGAAAAGGAACCGACGATACTGAACGCGAACGTCGACGCGTTCGTCCTGGACGAAGAAGCCTGGGAGGATGCGACCGACCAATCGGGTGTCGACCGGGAAATGCTTTGCCACTCGCAGTGGCGTTCTGCGACGTTTGATTCGATCGACTAGGCCGGCGGCTTGGTTCGATGTCGACGACCAGCCCTGTAACGGAGAGCCAATCGTGAAGCCGATTCGGTCGATACTTGACCCATCGTTCCGGTATGTCCCTTCGATCGCGACCTCGGTCGCGTCGACATGGCGACGCGCTGGTTGGCGCCCCACGACGGACGAGGAACGCAAGGCACGACTGCAGCCCACCGTAGAGCTGGCAGTGGACTGTGTCGGAGCCGCGGATCCGCCGACGAGCGTCACGCGGCGAGTCTCGCTAAGAGTGTCCAGTACGAGCCGCGACCCGCTTCCCGCCCACGATCTCGAGCGTGGTGCCGTTACACGGAGCGATGTTGCGCCGATCCGAAAGTCCCACCCGGAACACCAAAGCGCATCTCGCGGCGCGGGCATGTCGCGCGACACCGCGACCCTCCAGGTGGTCGGCAAGTGAGCCGGATGACGAATGTGGCAGATCGAATACGCAGGAAAACACAATCCGTGGGCAGGAATGCGCAAGACGCCGGAAGCGCCTCCCCGTAAAAGTCATGTCACGATTTCTCCGCTTTGACGAGTGATCGCCAGCAACCCGAACCAGAGGTGCCTCATGAGACTGACATTGACCAATACCTCGCTTGCGCTCGAGACCACCCGCTATCGCGGCACTTGCGGCGTGAGCGAAAACAACCGGAGCCTGGGTTTCCAGCCCGGCTTCCTCGACCGCGAAACAGAGACTGTGCATTTGTCGCGTTTTCCGGACGGCCGGCTGGCCCCATGCCACCTGCTGGACGGACTGCCAACTGAGCTCGTAATCGCGCGCGATGAGCAAGGGCGCGTGACCCGCGTCAAGAGCTCGGTGGTGTCGGGTTTCCTGCACGACGGGAGCTTCTACACCCGCGACGAGGCGGCGGCGTTGCTCGTATCTCCTTCAGGGTTCGACCAATCGCGAAGCCGGGATACATCACTGCGGAAGGCAGCGTAGGCGAAGCGTTCCCCCCACTTCTCCCCCGAACGGTCCAACTCCTCCGGGACTCGTTCGGTCTCCCGCGCCGGGCTGACCTGTCAGCCCGGCGTTTTTTTGATTCATACCGTCGATGTGTCGACGAACGCCGCTTGCGAACGCGGTGGAGCAATCTTGTCGACGCCGCGGCATGTGGCATCCAGCGCAGTCCGGGATCCCGGGATTTTCTTACGCAAGCAGTGTTCGCAAGAGCGCGCTGGCACCATTCCAGACGATTTGCACGCCGATGCAAAGCAGGATGAACGCGCTCAGGCGCAGCAAAACGTTCATCCCCGTCTCTCCGATTATCCGGCCCAGCCGGTCGGCGTAGCGATACGCGACAAACACCGTGGCGGCCACGAGAGTCACACCGATCAGTATCGCCGGGCCGTTTATAAGCAGCGACCGCACGCTGTGCGGGTGATTGGCGCCGATTGTTATCGCCACGGAGATCGATCCGGGCCCGACGGTGAGCGGCATCGTCAACGGGTAGAACGCGAGATTGCGTCGTCGAGGGGCGGTTTCCGGTGATGGCCGATCAAGTGCGCCAGGGTCCTGAAGAAGCTGCCATCCGAGGGTGCTGACCACGAGGCCCCCGCCAACTTGGACCACCGGCACCGATATGCCGAAGAACTCCAATACATATGTGCCCGTGGCTACCGATACCACCAACAGGGCAAAGGCATTGACGGTCACTCCCCACGCCAGCGAAGCACGCTCCTCGGGCGCGTAATCGGACGTCATCGCGAGAAAGATCGGCGCGCCGCCGAGCGGGTTGACGATCGGGAAGAGTGCAGCGAAAACGAGCAATACGCCTTCGACGATCTGGCGCAGGTCTGCGGTCATAGTTGGGCGGAAAGCGGCGATATTCTCGAACGGTCCTGACAGGATAGCAGTGCGCCAATCATGCGGGGCAGGCGACCGTTACGCGCCCCGCGTTTCAGGCGCAACACGAGCCAGGCAAATTGACACGATTCGGACATCGGGCCGCGCCATGCTCGCTGCACGGTCGATCGGCCGACACGGGTCAACCAGCTTTCCCCCCGACCCACAATTGAAAGGAAACCCTCATGAAGCTTCCGACAGCGCGTTCTTTTTCCGCAGCCGCGTCGTTATTCCTGATGGCGCTCGGTGCGACCAGCCACGCGCAAACTGCGCCCGTTCACAACATCGTCCTCGTGCATGGTGCATTTGTCACCGGAGCGGGATGGGAACCTGTCTACGACATTCTTGTAAAAGACGGTTACCACGTGTCAGTCGCCCAGCACCCGCTTACCTCCGTTGGCGATGACGTTGCGGCAGTCAAAAGAGTGCTTGCGATGCAAGACGGACCGACTATCCTCGTCGGCCACAGTTATGGCGGCGCAATCATCACGGCGGCCGGCAATGACTCGCACGTCGCAGGGCTCGTTTATATCGCAGCCCATGCGCTGGACGAGGGGGAAACCGAGGCTGCGAATGGCAAGCGTTTTCCCAATGCCACCAAGGCCATCAAGAAAACCGACGACGGTTATCTCTATCTGGACCCTGCCTTTTACCACGCCGACTTTGCTGCGGATCTGCCTGAAAAGCAGGCGGAATTCGAAGCTCACGCGCAGGCGCTCACGGCGGCAGCGGTTTTCACGACGCCGGCCACCCAACCCGCCTGGAAAACCAAGCCGAGCTGGTACGCCGTTGCCAAGTCGGATCGCATCATCAACCCTGACCTCGAGCGGATGTATGCCAAGCGTGCCCACAGCCACACGATCGAAGTCGAGGGTGCGAGCCACTCCGTCTATGAGTCGCACCCGAAGGAGGTTGCAGCGCTTATCGAAGACGCGGCAAGCCACGCAATGGACGATAAATAATAGCTGTTGCAGCGCCAGGCCTTGCGACATAATGCCGTGACAACCTAAAACGGGCGAAAATTGAGCCAATCAGGCTCCGCTGATTGACACAGAGGGAATGGAAATCAGATTCCAATAATCACTCGCAAACAAGGACTACGATCATGACGAAACCAAGCGCAGGAAAAGTACAGAACTTGAAGGAACGGCAGATGGCTCCGCTGGTCACCCCGACCGATCTGAAGGCCAAGGCCACCAAGGACATCGCCGGGACCATGAACGCCATCCTGGCGGACGTGTTTGCGCTCTATCTGAAAACGAAGAATTTCCACTGGCACATGAGCGGTCCACACTTCCGTGACTATCATCTGCTGCTCGACGAACAGGCCGACCAGATCTATGCAATGGCCGACCCGATTGCCGAGCGGATCCGCAAGGTGGGTGGGACCACGCTGCGGTCCATCGGTCACATCTCGCGTACGCAACGCGTGCTGGACAACGATGCGGAATTTGTGCAGCCGTTGGACATGCTCGCGGAGCTGCGCGAGGACAACAAGGTGCTTGCAGCCAGCCTACGGGAAGCCCACAACGTGTGCGAAGAGCACCGCGACATCGCGACCGCCAGCCTGATCGAGGTCTGGATCGACGAAACGGAGCGACGGACCTGGTTCCTGTTCGAAGCGAGCCGCCAAGGGGACACGACAGGCCATTAGCCGCAGCGACGGACCCGGCTGACGTCTTGCCTCGGCCGGCAAGGGGAATCGGCAATGGATACGGCAATTGTAAGCGCACTGTCTGCGGTGCTGGGTTCGGCCGTGGGCGGATCCGCCACGCTTGCTACGGCCTGGATTACGCAAAAGACACAGAGCAGGCGCGAGATAGTCGGCGCCGAGATTCAAAGGCGCCAAAGTCTTTACGGCGAATTCATCGCGGAATGTTCCAAACTTTTGGTCGATGCCTTGGATCACACGCTTGATAATCCAGAGAAGCTCTTTCAGATCTACGCACTCCAAAATCGCATCAGGCTAACCTCTTCCGACGCGGTTGTGGCCGCTGCGGATGAGGCGCTGAATCGCATCATCAAGCAATATTTCGAGCAAAACATTACGCGTGAACAGCTTCGGGACGTCATACTTGCCTTCGCTGATGATCGACTTGATGGTCATGATCCGCTAAAGGCCTTCAGTGAGGCGTGTCGAGACGAGCTACAGGGTTTGCAGCGGGCGCTCTAGATGAGCGGCGGAAGTCCTAAGGGGCTCCGAGCCCGGCAAGGTAGTCCACCAGCGTGTCGATGTCTTTGTCGGTCAGCGCCTGCGCGGCGGACGTCATGTTGCCATCAAGATCGGCTCGTGTCTGAGCCTTGAAACCGCGAAGTTGGGTTCTCAGGTACTCGAACTGCTGCCCGGCGAGCCGCGGGATGTGCTGCTGACCGAGCAGGCCCGGGCCGTGACATTGCACGCAGTAGAATTGCTGCGCGAGCTTCGGCGCGGTGGCGGCGTTGGCCGGGTCGGTCTTGTGGGCCGGTGGCTCCGGTTTCTGCGCAGAAAAGTAGGCCGCGAGATCGTTCAAGTCGGCATTGCCGAGGTTCGCCGCCATCGGCGTCATCTGCGGATCCTTGCGGTTGCCCTCGCGAAACTGGAAAAGCTCCATGGAAATGAACTGCGCCGGCTGTCCTGCGAGGGACGGCATCAGCGGGTTGATCGAATTGCCCGCCGGCCCGTGACATGCGACGCAGGCCTGCGCCTTTTGCCGGCCTGCCTCGATGTCGGCACCGGCTGCCGCTTCGGTCCAAATCATGAGCGGCAGCGCTGCCGCAAGCGCCGCCGCTGCTGCCGCCCCGCCCCTTGCGGGGCGACTACATTTCACTTCTTGTAGCTGACGCGGTAAACGATGCCGTTGTAGTCATCCGAGACGAGCAGCGCCCCGTCCCTCATGACCAGCACGTCCACCGGCCGGCCCCACATCGGTGGATCGGCCTTCTCGTCGACGAGGAAGCCAGACAGGAACGGTTCGGACTTGATCACCTTTCCCTTGTTGTCCAGGGCCACGCGATAGACGTCGTAGCCCTGTTTTGTGGTGCGGTTCCAGGAGCCGTGCCGAGCTATGAAAATATTGTCCTTGTATTCGGCCGGGAACATCTTGCCGGTGTAGAAGCGCATCCCGAGGGGAGCAACGTGCGCGCCGAGTTTCAGCACCGGCGGGGTGAACTGCGAGCAGGACCGATTCTTGCCGTACTCTGGGTCGAGCGTGTCGCCCTGATGGCAATAGGGAAAGCCGAAATGTTCGCCTTGGTGTTTCACCACGTTGAGCTTGTCCTCGGGTAGGTCATCGCTAATCCAGTCGCGGGCATTGTCGGTAAACCACAACTCTTTGGTCCGCGGATGCCAGTCGAAACCTACCGACTGGCGCACACCCTGGGCGTAGGTCTCCACTACGCCTGACTGGGGATCCACGCGCATGAGCGCCGCCTGCATGTAGGTAGGCATGGTGATGTTCTGCGGCGAGCCGATGTTGAAATAGAGCTTGCCGTCGGGACCGAACGCGAGAAACTTCCAGAAATGACCGGGTTGCGTCGTCGGATCGAGGCCATCGATCACCACTTTGCCCTCGGGCGGGTTGTCCAGTTTGTCCTCTATACCGTCGTAGCGCGTGATGCGATTGCGCTCTGCGACATAGAGCGTGCCCTTGCTGAACGCGATTCCGTTCGGCGCATTGAGGCCCTTGAGAATCGTCTTGACCTCGCGCTTGCCGTCGTGATCGACCACCGCGTACACGTTCTTGGCGAGGCGGTTGCTCACGAACACGGTTCCCTTGTCGCCGAGCGCGAGCGAGCGCGCCTCGGGGACGCCATCGGCCCAGACTTCCACCTTGAATCCTACAGGCACTTTCAGCTTGTCGATCGGCAGCCCGCTCGCCGGCCGGCCTGTTATCTGCGGCGCAAACGGGTGCAAGGTCGACTCCGATTGCTCCGGTGTGCGGCCCTGTTGCCAGGGCGGCGGTGCGGCCGGTGTGGCCGACTGTGCCGGCGGGGTTGCCGATGGGGCTTGCTGCGCAAGCGCCGCAACGGGCGCGATCAGGCCGGCGCAGGCAAGCAAGGATGCAATCAAAAAGCGGATCGATACGGGCAACATGAATATCCTCCTTTGCCATTTGTTTTGTTGTCCTCGAGGGGCGCTCCAGTGTTCGGTGGACGCAATGGCATCATAGCGACGCCGGGTCCCGACTACAACGGGCGCACAGTTAGAGGGACCCTGCGCTCGCTTGGTGTGATCAGCATTTCGATGATCCGCTGCCCGGGCAGTCGGTGCGGGCGAGCAGGAAGGCGAGCGACGCGCCCAGCGGCAGTGCGACGAAAGGAAATGACGATCACTCCAGCTTGACGAGCTCCTCTTTCACTT
>DATMNH010000302.1:0-6314 GCA_035568975.1 Casimicrobiaceae bacterium | reverse complement strand
TGGCGGTGCCGGCGTCATCCGTCGCCGCGTACTTGAGCCACGAGTTCCAGTCGCGAACGGCGGCGAAGCCGAGACCGGCGATCGAGGGATCCTTCGCGATGTACGAAAACTCGTAGATGTCGTTGGTGACGAATCCCGGTGATGCCAAGGTTAGGCCCGTTGCAGTCGCGTTGTAGTTCCAGTTGGCAGCGGGAACCACCTGAGGCACGTCGTCCAGGTGAACGCGATGGGTCAACGTTGCGGTGGTTTTGTCCAGCGTGGCCGGCGGATAGCTCAATGAGATCGCGCCTGCACTGTATTCGTAGGCCGGACCAGTGATTGACGAGCCGTTCGGATTCTGGGCGATCGGCAGTGCAACGGCCTGGGTCAGCGTCGTGCCCAAAGTGGCAAGGGATACCCCGAGTGGTTCCCACCCGCTCCAGATTAACGTATACCCCCGCGGCATCAGGAACGAGTTCGCGAGCGGGTTTGCAGCAGTGTCGACAATGGTCGCCGGGTCGTTACCGCCGCCACTGACTCGGCCCAACGCCGTCCACGTCTTGCCGCCGCGGTTAGGCGGCTCGTACATCGCCTTCCCGTAACCGTTGAGGCTGTGATCGACCGCGCTCAAATTGACCGGTTTGAGGATGTAGAAATTGAGCAGGTAGGCGATCTTGCCGCCCGCCGTTTTGCCCGGCGAGCCAAGAGTCACTCCAGGCACATTGGGCACCGCCTGCGGCTGCGCAAGGTTGATGTCGACGATAACCCCGTTGCGCGGGTCTGCAGGATCGACTTCCGCGTAGGCTACGCCGGTGATCTTCTGGTACTGCCCCACGCCCGGCCACGAGAAGCCGCCGAACGCGATCGTGGGCGGACTAGGGGGCGTAGTGAATTGAACGCTGACGACGCGGGCGTCCGTCGCGGGGGTGCAAGTCAGGGCGCACGCCGCCAAGGCGCTTGCAATGCTCGCACGCAGCAAGTTGCGGTTCGAGGGTGGCGATGCTGGGGATAAAGCTCGGTTCTTTGCAACCACGATGTCCTCCGTTTGTGAATTGGACGTGTTGTTATGCCTCTGCGCCTCGAATCCAATGCGATTCCAGGGTGTTCCAGCTGCGCTGGTAGCGCCACGCGGCGACATCGATCGGCCGGAAGCGGGTACGGATGACACCGAGACCGCATCAGCTGCACCCACAGGTTTAATGCAGAAGTTGTTGTGGGTTCGAACGACGATGACATACCCCAACGGGCTTAGCGTATACACCAAACGCCGTTAATGTCAACCAGACTAGGGACACTGTTTGGTTAGGGCGGACTAAGTGTATAAATTAGTGGCTATAGTTGTATACCACACTGGCGAGGTCCCAACAGCATGGTTCCGAAGCTACGAATCCAGCCGGACGGAGATGCTGTGCAACGCGGTCCCTTCGGAAGTGGTTTATTGGGTTATCTGGTTACGACACACAAGCCTTTACGCAAGCTTGACGAGCTGCTTGCCGAAGTTCTCACCCTTGAGCAACGCGATAAGACCCTTTGGCGCATTTTCGATGCCTTCGACGATCGATTCGCGGTACTTGAGCTTGCCCTCCTCGAGATAGCCGCTCAAGCCGTTCAGCGCCTCGCCGTAGCGATCTTTCCAGTCGAGGAAGATCATCCCCTGCATCCTGATGCGATTGACCAGCACCGAACGCAGCATCTTGTAGCCATACGGCTCGGTCGCGCTGTACTCGGCGATAAGGCCGCACACGACGATTCTCGAAAACAGATTCATCACGCGCAAAACGGTGTCGAGTATCACGCCGCCGACGTTCTCGAAGTTGACATCCACGCCCTTGGGGCAATGCTCCCGCAGGTCTGCCAGCAGATTGCCCGCCTTGTAGTCGACGCAGGCATCGAAGCCCAAATCCTTCACGACGTAGTCGCACTTGGTCTTTCCGCCGGCGATGCCGACGACGCGGCAACCCTTGATCTTGGCAAGTTGGCCGGCGACGCTGCCTACTGCGCCGGAAGCGGCTGAGACAACGACGGTGTTGGCCGGCTTGGGCTGGCCGATCTCCAACAAGCCGAACCACGCGGTGATTCCCGGCATGCCGAGAATACCGAGGTAATACGACGCGGGTGCGCGCTTGGTGTCGATCTTGGTGAGCCCTTGAGCACTCGCGATGCCGTAGAGCTGCCACCCCAGTGGTGTCAGAACCTTGTCGCCCGCCTTGAACTTCGCGTCGCCCGATTCGACGACTTCCCCAACCGTCTGACCGACCATCACTTCGCCGATCTCGGTCGACTTCGCATAGGACTTCGCGTCGCTCATTCGGCCACGCATGTACGGGTCGAGAGAGAGCCACTCGTTCTTGACCAGCACTTCGCCCGGCCCAGGCTTGCCGATGGGCACTTCGACGATTCTGAAGTTGTCTTCTGTCACCGCGCCCTGCGGGCGACTCGCGAGCAGGACCTGCTTGTTTAGCGGAGTCATTGGACGCAACCTCTCTCGTTCACCATTCCGCGAATCCCTGCGATAAGGCCGTCATTCCCGCGCAAACGGCGGAGCCGTCGTTCCCGCGCAAGCGGCCGAGCCGTCGTTCCCGCGAAAGCGGGAACCCAGTGTCGTTGCAACAAAGTCGCTGGGTCCACGCTCATTTTGGTAACTGAGCGGGGACGACGAGCATTTGTCCGGAAACTGCTCACCGCTCAAGAAGCCTTGGCGAACCGCTCGAGGTGATGATCGGCGTCTCCGAACTGCTGTGCGATCATCGTCAGCCGGCGAAACGTATGGCTGATCTTGAGCTCATCGCTCATGCCCATGCCGCCGTGCAACTGAATCGCTTCCTGAGCGACATGTCGGCAGGCGTCGGCGATCTTGATCTTCGCCGCCGAGACGACCCGCTTTCGCTCGACGGGATCGGCCGCCGAATCGACCTTGGCGCAGGCGAGACCCGCCATCGATCTCGCCTGCTCGCCGCTGATGACCATGTCAACCATGCGATGCTGCAGCGCCTGGAACGAACCAATGGGCACGCCGAACTGCTTTCGTGTCTTCAAGTACTCGAGGGTGGCGTCGTTGGCGTACTTGATCGCGCCGACAGCTTCCGCGCAAAGAAGCGCGGTCGCGTAGTCGACAACCTCTTCGATCAGCGCGAGTCCGTAGCCTTCCTGACCGACCAGCGCGTCGGCAGGCACGTGCACGTCCTTCAGAACCACGTCAGCCGCCCGCAAGTCGTCGAGGGTGCGATACGCATTCATCGAGACGCCGGAAGCCCGCGCATCGACGACGAAGACGCTGATGCCTTGGGGATCGGTGTCGCCCCCGGAGGTGCGCGCCGAGACGATCAACTGGTCGGCGCACGGGGCGTGGACGACCATGCGCTTTGCACCGGATAGGGTGTAGCCGGCGCTCGTTGACTTGGCCCGGGTGGCAACATGCGCAAGCTTGTAGCGCGCGCCGGTTTCAGTTTGCGCGAACGCCATCTTGAGTTTGCCGGCGCAGACGAGCGGCAATATGGCCTGGTGCAGGATATTGGTGCCGGCTCTGGCCACGAATTGCGCACTTAAGGCCACCGTCGACAGATACGGTTCGACGACGAGCGCCTCGCCTACCGCCTCCATGACGCTCATTAGATCGATAGCGCCGCCGCCGAAGCCGCCGACGTCCGGCGAGAACGGCAGGCCGAGCAGGCCGATTTCGGCGAACGTCGACCAGATTGCGTCGCTGTGGCCCTCGCTCGACGCGACGATCTTCCGGCGCGCCTCGAACGTGTAATCCTTGTCGATGAAACGCTTGACCGAGGCGGCGAGGAGCTGCTGTTCTTCGTTGTAGTCGAAGTTCATGGTGTCGTTACAAACCGAGCGCCATCTTGGCGATGATGTTGCGCTGGATTTCGTTCGAGCCGGCGTAGATCGAGGTCTTGCGAAAGTTGCAGTAGCGCGGCGCGAGCGAAGCGGTGAAGTCGTCGAAGTCGACGGCTCGGTCGACGGGTGCAAACGGCTGCGCCAGCGGGCCGACCGCCTGCATCATCAGCTCGGTCAACGCCTGCTGGATCTCGGTGCCCTTGATCTTCAACATGGAGACTTCGGCGCCAGGGGCACGCCCGCCGCGCAGCTGGTCGAGGAAGCGCAGGTTGGTGATCGACAGCGCGATCAGCTCGACTTCGACGCGCGAGAGCCTGTCGCGGAAGCGCGTGTCCTCGGTGAGCGGCCTGCCATCGTGGAACTGTTGGGCTGCGAACGCCTTGAGCTTTTCCAGCTCGCGCTGCGACGCGCCGATGCGCGCGGTGTTCATTCGCTCGTGACCGAGCAGATACTTGGCGACCGTCCAGCCCTTGCCTTCGTCGTGTACTAGATTCTCGATCGGCACGCTGACGTCGTCGAAGAACACCTCGTTGACTTCGTGGCCGCCGTCCATGAGGATCAACGGCCGTACCGTGATGCCGGGCGATTCCATGTCGATGAGCAGAAACGAGATGCCATCCTGCTTGCGCTCGGCACGCGCTTCCGTGCGCACGAGACAGAAAATCCAGTCGGCCATGTGCGCAAGCGTGGTCCACGTCTTCTGCCCGTTGACGACGTAGCGGTCGCCCTTCCGTACCGCGCGCGTGGAGAGCGATGCCAGGTCGGAGCCGGAGCCGGGCTCGGAGTAGCCCTGGCACCAGAAATCCTCGCCATGGTAGATGCGAGGCAGGAAGCGCTGTTTCTGCGCTTCGGTGCCGAACTTGAGCAGCACCGGCGCGCACATCAATAAGCCGAAGGGGACGAGCGGCGGTGCGCCGGCGTAGCCGCACGCATCGTCGAAGATGTAACGCTGCACGACGTTCCAGCCGGTGCCGCCCCATTCCTGCGGCCACGAGGGAGCGATCCAGCCTTTGGCGGCAAGGATCTTGTGCCAGCGCAGCAGCTCCTCCTTGGACAGGTGGCCGTAGCGAGCCACCTTGTCGCGCAGGTCGGCAGGCAGGTTATTGGCGAGCCATCCGCTCACCTCGTCGCGAAAAGCGAGCTCTTCTTTGGAATAATTGAGGTCCATGGGGCACCAGAGCAGGCGGTTCATCTTAACTTAGAAACAAGTCCTTAGAGCTAGAAACCGCCGTTTAGAACAGGGTTAGAACAGTTCTGGCTTTTGCTTGCGCACGCCTTCGTGCGACACTTGCTCCAAATTCTACGCGGTTCAACCATGTTCCCAATTCTAAGAGAAGCAGCGCAAGTTCCAGGTTTGCTCAAGGAAATCTACGGTGATCTAGCGAAGCCCGGGGTCGCCCAGGTTGGGAAAGCCTTGAGCACCGTCTTGGGTCTCGGCAACACGGTCCTCTTGCCGCTCGCATTACTGAATGAAAGGGCAAAAATAGTCCTCGAAAAGAATCTTGAAAGTTACAGGGTTCAGCTTGATTCAGTGCCGTCCGAGAAAATCCAATTAGTCCCGCCCGAGGTAGGTGTTCCAGTAGTCGAAAAACTGGCCTACGTGACGGACGAAGAATTGAGCCGTTTGTACATCAATCTTCTCGCGAAGGCATCCACGGTGGATACAGCCAATGCGGCGCACCCTAGCTTCGTGAATGTGATTGCCAACCTTTCACCCGATGAAGCTGTATTGCTTAAAGAGATTTCCGCGCTCGGTAGCGTGCCGTGTGTAAGAGCGCAACTTAATTCTAAAAAGAACCCCCTGACTTACAAGAGCGTTGGTGATTTACTTACTGGATTGGAACGTGTGGTCGGCCTATCTTTCCAGCAAAATCTCCGGGCGTACTTTAGCAACTTCGAGGGCCTTGGTCTCATTCAGATTAATCGAGTCGAGTACATTGCGAACCCGGGTGCATACGAGGAATTGAAAGCATTCTATCGGCCTCAAGCTGAAAGCCTAACGTTTGACCGCGAGGAGTACGAGACCGGGTTCCACAACATGAGGATCGATGTGACTCCGTACGGGCTTCTTTTCATGGACGCGTGCCTCAAGAACCTCGCCGGGGAATGATCGTGTTGTATCTCAAAACCCGGTATTGCACCGGGCTTTTTTACGTCCACTTTTTTTCGCGCTTCGGAGGGCGGATACTATGAACTAGCGGATAGCGAGCGAAAGAGCATCATGGGAATTCTTATCGCAGCCTTTTTGGCGTTGAGCACAGTTGCCAACTCGGCAGAGCCAGACGCAGACATGGTTGCCAAGTTTGAAAAGATGGCGAGCAGCTACCCGGCCCTCGTTGACGCCAAAGAACCCGTCATCTCTCCCCCGAACCTCCTGATCAAGGACTGGTATCGACGAAAGGTTTTCGTCACGGATATAGCCTACGACGTGCGTCGCACTGACTCGCTGGTGTCCCCATATTCGGGAACCATTTCGTACATCTGTAACGTTC
>DATMNH010000301.1:0-12878 GCA_035568975.1 Casimicrobiaceae bacterium | reverse complement strand
GCCTGTTTGAGCTGCTCCAGTATCGCCGGATTTTGGCTCCGGCCGCTCGCTCCGCTCGCTTGACCTGCGCTCTCGCGCAGGTCAGCCTTCACCGAAATCAGGCGATATGACCCGATGCGCTCTGCGCGTCCCGTCGTGATTACAGCGCCTGTTTGAGCTGCTCCAGTATCGCCGGATTTTCCAGGGTCGAAATGTCCTGGGTGATGGTTTCGTCCTTGGCGATCGAGCGCAGCAGCCGGCGCATGATCTTCCCGGAGCGCGTCTTGGGCAGGTTGTCGCCAAAGCGAATGTCTTTGGGCTTGGCGATCGGGCCGATCTCCTTGGCCACCCAGTCGCGAAGCTGCTTGGCGAGCTTTTCCGCTTCGGCGCCGGTCGGTCGCGCCTGCTTCAGCACGACGAACGCGCATACCGCTTCTCCGGTCAGCTCGTCGGGGCGGCCGACAACGGCGGCCTCGGCGACCAGCGCATTGGCGACCAGCGCCGATTCGATCTCCATCGTGCCCAGGCGGTGGCCGGAGACGTTGAGCACATCGTCGATGCGGCCCATGATGGTGAAGTAGCCGGTCTCCTTGTCGCGTACCGATCCGTCGCCCGCGAGATAGAGCTTGCCGCCGAGCTCCTCCGGGTAGTACGACTTCCTGTAGCGCTCCGGGTTGCCCCAGATGGTGCGTATCATCGCCGGCCATGGCCGCTTGATTACGAGTATGCCGCCGTGTCCGTGGGCCACATCGTGTCCCGTCTCGTCGACGATGGCGGCCATGATCCCGGGCAACGGCAAGGTGCATGACCCGGGCACTAGCGGTGTCACGCCCGGAAGCGGCGTGATCATGTGGCCGCCGGTCTCTGTTTGCCACCAGGTATCGACGATAGGACAACGCCGGCCACCCACGTTCTCGTGGTACCACATCCACGCCTCGGGATTGATGGGCTCCCCGACAGTGCCGAGCAGCCGCAGCGTCGACAGATCGTAATTTTTCGGCGCGGTTTGGGGGTTCACATCCGAGGCCTTGATCAGCGATCGAATCGCGGTCGGCGCGGTGTAGAAGATGCTGACCTTGTGCTTCTGTATGGTTTGCCAGAAACGTCCGGCGTCCGGAAATGTCGGTATCCCTTCGAACACGACTTCGGTCGCGCCGACGGCGAGCGGTCCGTAGGTGATATAGGTATGTCCCGTGACCCAGCCGACGTCGGCGGTGCACCAGAAAACGTCACCAGGTTTTATGTCGAACGTCCAGCGCATGGTCAGCATCGCCCACAAGAGATATCCCCCGGAGCTGTGCTGGACACCCTTGGGCTTGCCGGTCGACCCTGACGTGTAAAGGATGAAGAGGGGGTGCTCCGCGCCCACCCATTCCGGCGGGCAGGTATCCTGCTGCTCCGCGACAAGCTCGTGCATCCACAAGTCGCGCGGTGCGGAAAACGCAACCTTGCCGCCGGTGCGCTTGTAGACGATCACGTTTCGAATCGCTTCGCATCCGCCGAGCGCGAGCGCCTCGTCGACGATAGCCTTGAGCGGCAGCGCCTTACCGCCGCGCGCCTGCTCATCGGCGGTGATGACCGCGACCGCACCGGCGTCGATGATCCGTTCCTCCAGCGACTTTGCCGAAAAGCCGCCGAATACCACCGAATGGGTCGCGCCGATACGCGCGCATCCCTGCATCGCGACCACGCCTTCGATCGACATCGGCATGTAGATGATCACGCGGTCGCCTTTTTTGATGCCGAGCGCCTTGAGCGCGTTGGCGAAACGGCATACCCGGTGGTAGAGATCCTGGTAAGTCACGCGCGTGACCGTACCATCGTCGGCCTCGAAGATGATCGCGATCTTGTTCGCGTTGCCATTTTCCAGGTTGCGGTCGAGACAGTTGTACGAGACGTTGAGTTGCCCGTCCTCGAACCATTTGTAGAAGGGCGCGTCAGACTCGTCGAGCACTTTGCCGAATGGCTTGTGCCACGCCAGCGTTGCGCGCGCAAGTTTCGCCCAAAAGCCCTCGTAATCCGATGCGGCCTCGGCATTGAGGCGGTCAAAGTCGGCCTTGGAGACGTTCGCCTTCGCGGCGAATTCGGCCGGCGGGGCGAACACGCGCTTTTCGTGCGATACCGACTCGATCGTAGACATGTTGAAGTGCCTCCTTCGGGTTTGGTGTGCGCGCGTCGGCCTTGCGAGGATCGGCAAGGCCGTTACGATACGAGAGACTCTATCCAGTCTACCGGGTCGCCGATATAAGGCGCAATTGCGCTTGCGAAGCCAGACCGGCGGCGCCGGCAAGAACGTCGAGCCTATCGTAACCGCTGCCGACGAGCTTGATCAAGCGCACAAGGCTCGGCCTCTGTTACCGCCGGCAGCCGCAGGACGAAACACCTAACAGGCGAGGCCCAGGGACGATGTTAAAATTACCGGTGCGGCGGCCCGGCGGGTTGCCATTGCAAAGGGCCGATTCAAGAGCACCTTCCCCATGACCAACCATTCCATAACGACCATTTCGCAGGAGTCGCTTATCCAAAGCGTGGCCGACGCGCTTCAGTACATCTCGTACTATCACCCGCTCGACTATATCGACGCGCTCGCGCAAGCGTACGCCGCCGAGGAGTCGCCGGCGGCCAAGGACGCAATTGCGCAGATACTGACCAATTCGCGTCTGTCGGCGGAGGGTCATCGACCGATGTGCCAGGACACAGGCATCGTGGTCGTCTTCGTCAAGATCGGCATGAACGTTCGCTGGGACGACGCGACGATGTCGATTACCGACATGGTGAACGAGGGCGTGCGGCGGGCGTATCTCGACCCCGACAATACCTTGCGGCCATCGATCGTTGCCGACCCTGCCGGCACGCGCAAGAACACTCGGGACAACACGCCCGCGGTCGTTCACTTCGACCTGGTGCCCGGCAACACGGTCGAAGTGAAGCTGGCGGCCAAAGGCGGAGGCTCCGAGAACAAGGCCAGGTTTGCGATGCTCAATCCGTCGGATTCGATCGTCGACTGGGTGGTAAAGACGCTGCCAGGCATGGGTGCAGGTTGGTGTCCGCCCGGCATGCTCGGCATCGGCATCGGCGGCAGCGCGGAAAAGGCGATGTTGATGGCCAAGGAAGCGTTGATGGCGCCGATCGACATGCATGCGCTCAAAGCACGCGGGCCGAAAAACGCGATGGAAGAACTTCGCATCGAGATCTTCGATGCGGCGAACGCGCTCGGCATCGGTGCTCAGGGCCTGGGCGGGTTGTCGACCGTGCTCGACGTCAAGATTCTCGACTATCCGACGCACGCGGCAAGCAAGCCGGTGGGCATGATTCCCAATTGCGCGGCGACCCGTCATGCGCACTTCACCCTCGACGGGTCCGGCGCCGTCAGGCTCGATCCGCCCGACCTTGCCCGCTGGCCGGATGTGCATTGGACGCCGTCGCCCGCCTCGAAGCGGGTCAACCTCGACACCCTCACACGCGAGGAAATTGCCCGCTGGAAACCGGGCGAGCGCTTGCTCTTGAGCGGCAAGATGCTGACAGGACGCGACGCCGCGCACAAGCGCATCGCAGACCTCTTTGCCAAGGGAGAGCCGCTGCCGCCAGGCATCGCCTTCACCAACCGCGTGATCTATTACGTCGGTCCCGTCGACCCGGTCCGAGATGAGGTGGTCGGTCCCGCAGGGCCAACCACGTCGACCCGTATGGACAAATTTACCGAGATGATGCTGGCGAACACCGGTTTGATCGCCATGATCGGTAAAGGCGAGCGCGGCCCGGCGGCCATCGAAGCCATCAAAAAGCACCGCGCGGCGTATCTGATGGCGGTCGGCGGTGCCGCCTATCTCGTTTCCAAGGCGATCAAGAGCTCGCGCGTGGTCGCCTTCGCCGATCTCGGCATGGAGGCGATCTACGAGTTCGAGGTCAAGGATATGCCGGTGACGGTTGCGGTCGACGCGACGGGAACCTCGGTCCACCAGACCGGTCCCCGCGAGTGGCAGCAGAGAATCGGTAAGATCCCGGTAGGCGTAGCCTAGAAGCGCGACCCTCTCGCCCGCGCCGGGTGGAGGGGCGAAACGGCATCGCCGGCGGCGCATCGCACGCCACCGGCCGGGCGCAGGCATACTGCGTGCTTCTGTACTTCCTTCTCACCCTGGTTTTTCAACGGACGCACGATTAGACGCGCGATGGCCAAGTACACCTCGCCCCTGAACGCGGACACCGTCTCGCCGCTCAACGCGCCGCCGGTGCGTCTCGGGCTGCAAACCAAGCTCAATGTGCTGGCTATCGGGCTTATCGTGACCACCGCCTTCCTCATCGGCGCATTCCTGATCTGGCAACAAGTCCAGTATTTGATCGTCGCGCTATCGGTCGTCGCGGGCCTGGCGCTCGTCCTTATTGTCACAACGCTACTGCTCACGCGGCGGCTTGTCGCAGCACCGATTCGGCAACTGATGCGCGCCGCGCGCGCGGTCGGCGCCGGCAAGCTCGACGTCTACGTGCCGGTGACCTCGAGCGACGAGCTCGGCCTCTTGACGCACACCTTCAATCACATGACGCACCGCCTGTTCGAAGCGCAGGCCGAGGTCGCGACCTATCAACAGACCCTCGAGGAGAAAGTCGCCTCGCGCACCAAGGAGCTGGAGGTCGCAACGGCGCAGGCCTACAAGCTCGCGCAGCACGATATCCTCACCGGCCTTCCGAACCGCGCGCTGCTCAACCAGCGGCTCAGGCAAATCGTCGCTCAGGCCGCACGCGATGGGAACCAGGTGGCGTGCCTGTTCCTCGACTTCGATCACTTCAAACGCATCAACGATACGCTCGGTCACGACGCGGGCGATCAATTACTGCAAGCGGTCGCGCAGCGACTGACCAGCGCCGTGCGCGAGTCGGATACCGTGGCGCGTCTCGGCGGCGACGAGTTCGTGGTCATTCTTCCCGCTCTCGACCCGGACAAGGCGGCGTTCGAGATCATGCAGGTCATCACCCGCGTGCGTGAATCCTTTCTTGCGCCATTTCGTCTGGGCGATCAGACACCGACGTTGACCTGCTCGGTTGGCGTGTCGGTGTACCCGGTCGATGCGGCCGATCCAGGCGCCGTGATCAAGCAGGCCGACACCGCCATGTATGCCGCCAAGGGAGCCGGCCGCAACGCTTACCGCTTCTACACCGCCGACATGAATGCCAAGGTGCAGGCGCGATTGCAGCTCGAAACCGACATGCGCCGGGGCTTGATGGATGACGAATTCTTTCTTGTCTATCAGCCGCAGGTCGAAATGGCGAGCGGGCGGGCGTGCGGTGTGGAAGCCTTGCTGCGGTGGCGCGATCCGGCAAAGGGCGTGATCGGGCCGAACGAGTTCATCTCCATCGCCGAGGAATCGGGAATGATCCAGGCGCTGGGTGCACGAGTGCTGCGCGACGCCTGTCGTCAGGTCATGACCTGGCATCGGCATAACATGATGTCGCGTCTGTCGGTGAATCTGTCGGTGCAGCAGCTGGAGCACGACAGCTGGCTCTCGATCGTCGAAGACGCCTTGCACAGCAGCGGGATGCCGGCGCGCTATCTCGATCTGGAGATCAGCGAAAGCGTGATTATCACCCATCCCGAAAAGGCGGTGGCGACGCTGATGCAGCTCAAGCAAATGGGCGTGTCGATCACCGTCGACGATTTCGGAACCGGTTATTCGAGCTTGTCCTATCTCACCCGCCTGCCGGTCCAGGCCGTCAAGATCGACCAGCGTTTTGTCCGCGGCCTGGAACGGAACAAGAACGATGAAGCGGTCACACAGGCAATCATCGCCTTGTCGCACAGCCTGGGACTTCGCGTCATCGCCGGAGGCGTCGAGACCGTTGCCCAGTTCGAGTATCTCAGGAGCCACGGCTGCGAAGAGGCCCAGGGCTATCTGATTTCCCGCCCGCTCGAAGAACCGGAGTTGCGGGCATGGTGGAAAATGCAGGACGAGGAGAATCGCATCGTCGGCCGCCAAGGCGACATGTGGCGCCAAGACAGCAGCAAGTGACGCATCCGTCCAAGAGCAAGACGCGTAGCGTCGCGGCGATTGGTAACGGATGCGTCATCCCCGCGCAAGCGGGGATCCAGCGTCGTTCGAAACGTCGCGATAACGTGACGAACGCCACTGGGTTCCCGCTTCCGCAGGAACGACGAATTTGGTCCCTCAGCGCGCCAGATCGGCCGGCGTATCAACGTCGCGCGAGATGCCAGCGTCGTCTGTTTCGATGAGCTGCAACTCTCTTTCGTGTCCGCGCACGAGGGATTTCGCGCCCTCGTCGCCGGAGAGCACCGCGAGCTCACCGTAGTAACGCCGCGAAAAGCCGACCGGATGGCCTCGCACACCTTGATACGATGCAGCGACAAGCTCGGCACCGCGTGCGAGCGCCTCGGCAATACGCTCAATCGTCGCGATCTCGATCCACGGCATGTCGGCGAGCGCGATCACCCAAGCTTTCGCGAGTGGCGTCGCCCGAATCGCCCAGGCCAGACTTTGCCCCATGCCGTTCGCGGCGTAGGGACAGACCGTAAGCTCTGCGCCATGATCCGAGAGCGCGCCAGCGAGGGCTTGGTCACCGGGGCGCACCACAGCGACGACGCTGTCGACGCACGCGAGGAGGTTCGTCAGTGAACGCACACCTAGCGACGTGCCATCTTCAAGGGGTGCGAGCAGCTTGCCGCCGCCGAAACGCGAAGCGCTGCCCGCAGCAAGGAGAATGCCGACGATCGGATCGCCATTCATCAGTAGGCTGCAAGGTCCGATTCGGTGCGGAGCCTCATTGACACCTGAGTTGGCAAGTTGGCAACAGTTGGCAACTGAGCCAGGCAGCATCGAATGGGGCGCTGCAGGTCACCGAGCGGTCACTCCGGAAGCAGCCGGAACCTGCCGTCCCTGACGATGACCAGCACCCTGGCCCGCTCGTCCATGCCGTTATGATTGGTTGGACTCATATTGAATACGCCCTGGCATCCGGTGACGTCTCTCTGCTGCTCCAACGCGTCGCGCAGCGCGATACGGAACGCTTCGGTCCCCGGCTTGGCGGTCTTGAGCGCGATCGGAATAGCCTGCTGCAGCAGTAATCCGGCATCGTAGGTGTTCGCGCCAAACGTCGCCGGCCGCTGCCCGAACTGTTTCTCGTACACGGTGATGTAGGCGAGCGCGACCTTCCTGATCGGATCGCCTGGCGCGACGTCGTCGATGACCAGCATCGATCCCGCCGCCAGCACCGTCCCCTCGACTTTTTCCTTGCCGAGGCGGATGAATTCGTCGGTGGCAACGGCGTGCGTCTGATAGACGCGCCCCTTGTAGGATTGATCGTAGAGCGTCGCCTGCGGCAGCACGGCGGGGCCGCCGACGGCCGCGATCAGCACCGCGTCGGGTTTGGCCAACATCATCTTCAGCACCTGTCCCGTCACGCTTTGGTCGGTGCGCGCGAAGCGCTCGCTGGCGACGATGCGGATGCCCGCTTTTTCGGCGAGGCCGCCGAACACCTTGTACCAGTTTTCGCCGTAGGGATCGTTGAACCCGATGAAGGCCACCGCCTTCACGCCGTTTTTCACCATGTGCTTGATCAGCGCGGCGGCGATCAGATCGTCGTTCTGCGTCGTCTTGAATACCCACCGTCTCTTGGCATCGATCGGCTCGACAACCGACGACGTCCCGACCGTAGCCAGCATCGGCACCTTGCCCTCGGCGATGATGTCGAGGATCGCCAGCGCGTTAGGCGTCGTCGACGGCCCGATCAGGGCATCGATGTGATCCTCGCCGATGAGCTTCTTGGCGTTCTGCACCGCGCGGGTCGTATCGCCACCGTCGTCGAGCTGAACGTACTCAACGCTCGCATCGCCGATCTTGCGTGGCAGAAGCTCGCCGGTGTTTTTTTGCGGGATGCCGATCGCGGTCGTCGGACCCGTGGCCGAGACCATCAGCCCGACTCGAACCTGCGCCATCGCGCCGGTGATGCCGAACAGCAATGCGGCAACGAAAATCGTCAAGCGCCTGAACATGAACTTTCCCCCTCTATTCCCCTCATTTTCCGCTCTGTTGCCTGCTGCTCGCGCAAAGATGCGCATGCTATGCCGTCGGCCGCCGCGCTACAAGCGCGTGGCTCCGTTCTAGGCGACCTGCCCGGCGGCAAAGCCCGACGACCACGCCCACTGAAAGTTGTGGCCGCCCAGATGCCCGGTGACATCGACGACCTCGCCGATGAAATACAAACCCGGAACGCTCTCGACCGCCATCGTCTTCGAGGAAAGATGCCGCGTATCGACGCCGCCCAGCGTCACTTCGGCCTTGTTATAGCCAAGCGTCCCGGACGGCAGCACCGACCAGTCGTTGAGCGCCGCGCCAATCTCGGCGAGGCGCTTCCCGCCCAGCGACTTAATCGGACCGGCGGCGCGCTGCCCGTTCCAAAATTGCAGGCTCCACTGCTGCGCGAATCGGTGCGGCAACCGTTGCGCGAGCAGGCCCGCGACGCCCGACGTGGCGTTTCGCTCGCTGGCGAGCCACGCGCTCGCGTCGAGTCCCGGCAGGAGATCGACGTGAATCGGATCGCCGCCGTTCCAGTACGACGAAACCTGCAGGATCGCGGGCCCGGACAGGCCGCGGTGCGTAAACAACAGGTTCTCGCGAAACCTGCCGCCATTGCACGACACCTCGGCGTCGATCGAAACGCCTGAAAGGTCGCCGTAGCGCTCGAGCGTTGCCGGCTCCAGCGCCAGCGGCACCAGCGCCGGCCTCGGAGGTACGACACCGACGCCGAACTGCTCGGCGATCCGATAGCCCAAAGGCGTGGCGCCGATTTTTGGAACTGTCAGGCCACCAGTGGCGACGACCAGCGATGCAGCCCGCACCGCGCCGCATGAGGTCGAAACGACGAATGTGTCACTCTCGCGGTTGACGGTTTCCACCGAGCACGGGACGCGCCAGTCGACCGCGGCACGCTCGCATTCCGCGCGCAGCATGGCAATGATCTGCAGCGCCGAGTCGTCGCAAAACAGCTGGCCCAGCTTCTTTTCGTGCCATGCGATCCCGTGCCGCTCCACCAAGGCGACGAAGTCGCGCGGCGAGTAGCGCGCCAGCGCGGAGCGGCAGAAGTCGGGGTTTTGCGACAGGAAGTTCGTCGCGTCGGAATGAATGTTGGTGAAGTTGCAGCGCCCGCCGCCCGAGATGCGTATTTTTTCGCCGATGGCGGGAAAGTGTTCGATGAGCAGTACGCGTCGGCCGCGCTGCCCTGCCCGGGCCGCGCACATCATGCCGGCAGCGCCGCCACCGATCACGATGACGTCGTACGACCCGATGCGCGCCGCAGTCAATGACCGGCGCGCTTCGAGCCGCGCTGCCCGCGTTCGCGCATCACGAACGCGCTCATCTCACGGCTCGAAGAATTCGCGTACCTTGTCGAACCAGTTCTTCGCCCGCGGGTTGTGCGCGCTCGGATCCTGCGCGTTGATCGCCTCGAACTCGCGCAGCAGCTCTTTTTGCCGCGAGGTAAGACTCACCGGCGTCTCGATCGCGACATGGCAGAAGAGGTCGCCGTAGCCACTGCTGCGTACGCCCTTGATGCCTTTTCCTCGCAACCGGAAAACCTGCCCGGTCTGCGTTTCTGCCGGGATCTTGATCTTGGCGTGGCCGTCCAGCGTGGGGATCTCGATTTCGCCGCCCATGGCCGCAGTCGCGAATCCGATCGGCATTTCGCAGTGAAGATCGTTGTTCTCGCGCTGGAATACCGGGTGCTCCTTCAGATTCACGACCACATAAAGGTCGCCGTGAGGTCCGCCGTTCAAGCCTGCCTCGCCTTCGCCCGAGAGGCGGATGCGGTCGTCGTGATCGACTCCGGCCGGAATCTTGACCGATAAGGTCTTGCTCTTCCTGATTCGGCCCGCGCCGCCGCAGGTCGCGCATGGCTCGGGCACGATCTTGCCGGTGCCATGACATTGCGGACACGTCTGCTGGATCGAAAAAAAGCCCTGCGAGACGCGCACCTGACCCTGGCCGTTGCACGTCGGGCAGGTCTTGGGCTGCGTCCCCGGTTTGGCGCCACTCCCATGACAAGTCTCGCACTCCTCCATCGCCGGAATGCGGATCTTCGCCTCGGTGCCGCGCGCCGCTTCCTCGAGCGACAGTTCCAGATTGTAGCGAAGGTCGGCGCCTCGAAAGACGCCGCTGCCGCGACCGCGAGCTCCACCCTGGCCGCCAAAGATTTCACCGAAGATGTCACCGAAGGCGTCGGCGAATCCGCCGAAGCCCTCCGCGCCTCCGCCGAATCCACGCGCACCGGCGGCTCCAAAACCCGCAGACGGATCGACGCCTGCGTGTCCGAACTGATCGTAGGCCTGCCGCTTGCGAGCGTCGGTCAGGACCTCGTACGCTTCCTTCGCCTCCTTGAATTTCTCCTCCGAGCCTTTGTCGGGATTGCGGTCCGGATGATGCTTCATCGCAAGCTTGCGATAAGCCTTCTTGATCTCCTCATCCGACGCGTCGCGATTGACGCCGAGTGTCGTGTAGTAGTCGCGCTTAGCCATTCTCAATGTCCCCAACTACGGTGCGCAAATGACGCTCCCCTGACAGCATTTGGCCGAGTTAAGGGGCGCCAACAGGCGCCCGCTTCAACTCGGCCAGATAGTACGTCGCCGGGCCGGCAAAACGATGGTCAATTTCGCCATCGTCCCGCCCGCCCGGTGACGCACTATCACTTCTTGTCTTTGACTTCCGTAAATTCGGCGTCGACGACTTTTTCCTCGCCACTTTCGCCCGCTCCGCCCGACTTGCCGCCGCCCTGAGGATTGGCGGCCTGCGCCTCGGCCTGCGATTGCGCGTACATCGCTTCGCCCAGCTTCTGCGATGCGGTCATCAGCGCTTGCGCCTTTGCCTCCATCGCGTCCTTGCTTGCGTCCTTGTCCTTGAGCAGCTCTTCGGCCTCCTTCAATGCGGCCTCGATCTTGCCCTTCTCGTCGGCGCCGACCTTGTCGCCGTACTCGGTCACCGACTTTTGCACGCTGTGCACCAGCGCATCGAGATGATTGCGCGCCTGTACAGTCTCCAGCATCTTCCGATCATCCTCGGCGTGTTCCTCGGCGTCCTTGACCATTTTCTGGATCTCGGTTTCGGAGAGGCCCGACGACGCCTTGATGGTGATCTTGTTCTCCTTGCCGGTCGCCTTGTCCTTGGCGCTGACGTGGAGGATGCCGTTGGCGTCGATGTCGAACGTGACTTCGATCTGCGGCATGCCGCGAGGCGAAGGCGGGATGCCTTCCAGATTGAACTGGCCGAGACTCTTGTTGCCCGAGGCTACGTCGCGCTCGCCCTGCAGCACATGGATCGTGACCGCGGCCTGATTGTCGTCGGCGGTCGAGAACACCTGCTGCGCCTTGGTCGGTATGGTCGTGTTCTTCTGGATGAGCTTGGTCATGACCCCACCCAGCGTCTCGATGCCCAGCGACAGCGGCGTCACGTCGAGCAGCAGCACGTCCTTGACGTCGCCCTGAAGTACTCCGGCCTGGATCGCCGCGCCGACCGCGACCGCTTCGTCGGGGTTCACGTCCTTGCGCGGCTCCTTGCCGAAGAATTCCTTCACCTTTTCCTGCACCTTCGGCATGCGGGTCATGCCGCCGACCAGGATCACGTCGCCGACCTCGGACAGCTTGACGCCCGCGTCCTTGATCGCAATCCGGCACGGCTCGATCGTGCGCTCGATCAAATCCTCGACCAACGCCTCGAATTTGGCGCGGGTGATCTTGATCGACAGGTGTTTGGGGCCTGACTTGTCGGCGGTGATATACGGCAGATTGATCTCGGTCTGCTGCGAGCTCGAAAGCTCGATCTTCGCCTTTTCCGCCGACTCCTTCAGCCGTTGCAGCGCCAGCACGTCGTTCTTGAGGTCGACGCCCTGGTCGCGCTTGAATTCGGTGACGATGTAGTCGATCAGGCGCTGGTCGAAGTCCTCGCCGCCGAGAAAGGTGTCGCCGTTGGTCGACATGACCTCGAACTGGTGCTCGCCCTCGACGCTGGCGATCTCGATGATGGAGATGTCGAACGTGCCGCCTCCCAGGTCATAGACGGCGATCTTGCGATCGCCTTCCTTCTTGTCCATCCCGAATGCGAGCGCTGCCGCGGTCGGCTCGTTGATGATCCGCTTGACCTCGAGGCCGGCGATCCTGCCTGCATCCTTGGTCGCCTGCCGCTGCGAGTCGTTGAAATACGCGGGGACGGTAATCACCGCCTCGGTGACTTCCTCGCCGAGATAGTCTTCGGCGGTCTTTTTCATCTTGCGGAGGATTTCCGCCGACACTTGCTGCGGCCCGATCTTCTTGCCCCGCACTTCGACCCAGGCGTCGCCGTTGTCGGCCCTGACGATCTTGTACGGCATCAGGCCGATGTCCTTTTGCACTTCCTTTTCCTCGAAGCGGCGGCCGATCAGCCGCTTGATCGCGTAGAGGGTGTTCTTGGCGTTGGTGACTGCCTGGCGCTTCGCCGGCGCGCCGACGAGAATCTCGCCGTCATCCTGATAGGCTACAACCGACGGGGTCGTGCGGGCGCCTTCCGAGTTCTCGATCACTTTGGGCTTGCCGCCCTCCATGATGGCGACGCAGCTGTTGGTCGTGCCGAGGTCGATACCGATTGTCTTGGCCATGATTTTTTTCCTTCCGTTCCGGGAATTGCTCGCTTGAGCTTTATGTGAGGCTTTAGTTGGGGTAGTTGGAGTCTGGATTCAAGCGAAAAGATGCGCTTTAAGCGGGGGCCTCGGGGCTCTTGGCAACAGCAACCAGGGCCGGCCGGAGCACGCGATCGTTGAGCAGATACCCCTTTTGAAAAACCTGAACCACGGTGCCCGGCGGCTCTCCCGACTCGATCATGGTCATCGCCTGGTGACGATGAGGATCGTATTTTTCGTGCAAAGGGTTGATC